>NZ_JADCBK010000060.1 GCF_020253525.1 Aquidulcibacter sp. | reverse complement strand
GGTGCTTGCGCGTGGCGCGGCCAATATCGCGGACCAGTTTTTCGGCTGGCACCCGCGTGGGTGGGGCGGAGGATTTCTGGCTCATCTTCACTCTCCTTGGGGTTACGATGAGCCAGAAATCCTCCGTTACTCAAATCGCCAGTTTGGTCTCATGAGCACCGCAAGGGGACGGTACGACCCGCAAAAAAATTGTTGTATGTGATCACATTCTTCAATACGATTGAGGGAGCTTACATCTTAAGGATGGAGATTCTGATATGGAGAATAGCTCCTCGCTGATGCCGGGCGTAATACAAAAGAAGAACAAATGGCTGCCGCATAGGCGCCCAACCATATGCACCGTGTGCGTCATGTCCGGGGAGCGTTGATCATGACGTTACTTCCGCAAAAAGGGCGGCCCTGGAGCGAGCTCAAAGCAGAATTGGACGCCGCAAAAGCTGATGATTTTTCCTGGCGCCAGGGTCGCATGGCGCTTTATTTTTATTTTCTAGATGATGAAGTCACGCGCGTCGCTCAGGAGGCCTACCTTACCTACTGGACTGAAAATGCCATGGGGCAGCGTGCGTTTCCGAGTATGAAGCGGCTTGAAGGCGAAGTCATATCCATGGCTCTTGCCTTGCACCACGCACCCAAAGAGGCGACCGCCACATTCACATCCGGCGGGTCCGAAAGCATTTTCCTGGCGCTGAAAACAGCGCGCGATTGGGCAAGAGAGACCAAGGGAGTCGAGCGCCCAAATATCGTTATCCCACGCACGGGCCACCCGACTTTTGACCGCGCTGCCCAACATCTTGGCGTAGAGGTCAGACGAGTACCAACGTCACGCAACGATTTTCGCGCCGATCCAAGGGAGATGGCAAAGCGCATTGACGGGCGTACCATCATGCTTCTTGGAAGCGCGCCGAATTATCCCTTTGGCGTCTTTGATCCAATCCGCGAGATTGCGGCGCTGGCTCAGCAACATGGTTTGTGGATGCATGTCGATGCGTGCGTCGGTGGTTTTCTTGCGCCGTTTGTTCGTAAACTTGGGCGAGAAATTCCCGATTTTGATTTTGCTGTGCCGGGCGTCACCTCCATCTCTGCCGATCTGCACAAGTATGCTTATACTGCCAAGGGAGCATCAATGATGATGCTGCGGGACGCGGCGCTCCTAAAATGGCAAACTTTCAACTTCAGTGACTGGGAACGAGGTGCTTACGTCAACTCTACGGCTCAAGGGACGCGACCCGGAGGTGCCGTTGCCGCCGCATGGGCCGTCATGAATTTTTTGGGTGAGGAAGGCTATGTTCACTGGGCCGGGGTGCTGATGGATACTGTGGATCGTATGGCGGCCGGTATCGCTGCCATTCCAGGGCTTGAAGTCCTTGAGCCGCATGAACTTTGCATCTTCGTATATCGTTCGAATGATCCAGCGCTCGATATTGGCGCGGTCGCAGAAGGTTTGACGCAACGCGGATGGTTCGTGGGCCGCCAAGCTGAACCTCCAGGCATCCACCTTCACCTTAATCCGGCCCACTCGATAGCAGTAGACGATTATCTATCCGATCTTCGCGATGCAGTTACTGAAGTGCGTAAAACAGGCGCCAGGGCTCTTGAGGCTTCCGGTCGAACCTACTGAATGCCGGGGTGGCGGCGGCCACCCTTCCGAGAGTGAGGGGAGGATCAGCCGCCGCTGAGCTCTCAAAACCGGGGAGAACGACAGGATGAGTATACGGTCTTTGGCAATTGCCGCTTCTGCCTTTCTTGGCCTTATGGTGGGGCCGACTTTTGCGCAAAATGCATCCATTGCGCCACAGCTGGATACCATACGGGAGCGCGGGACTTTTCGCTGTGGTGTCTATGAAAATGTACCTGGGCTCTCGGCCCTTGATGCACAGGGAAGACGTGTGGGTTTAGATGTTGATTATTGCCACGCCATGGCTGCGGCCATTTTGGGTGACCCGACAAAAGTTGAGTTCAGAACAATGTCCTTGGCTCAGGGCATCCCCGCGTTGCGTTCGGGCGAAGTTGATATGGTGGCGCTTGCTCTTACCTACACGATTCAGCGGGATACGGAACTCAACCTCGACTTTGTTGGCCCAACTCTTTACTCCGGGCATGCATTCATGGTCCATCGTCGGACGGGTGCTACGCGCTTGGCTGACCTCAATGGCGCAACGATTTGCGTTGTTGCCGGTGGCATTACCGACAGCCTGATCGCTGACTATTTTCGCGCTCGCAATATGACTTTCCGACCTCTGGCTGTAGAGAATACAACGCAAATGTATGCCTTGTATGAAGAGGGGCGCTGCGACGTTGTCACTTCCGAGGTACCATTTCTGGGCATGCGCCGTTCACGACTTCGCCAACCCGATCAGCATCTGATCCTCGACGAGATTTTCGCCAAATCCCATATGGGCCCGATCGTTCGCGATGATGATCGTCGCTATGCGCATGTCGCGCGCTGGGTGCATTACGCACTCGTTAATGCGGAGGAGATGGGTATTACGCGCGCCAATATCGATCAGCTGGTGCGCGAAAGTCGGGATCCGGCCATACGCCGCTTCCTCGGTCTTGAAGGCGATATTGGCCGCAATATGGGATTACCCAATGACTTCACCCAAGCGATCATTCGTGCAGTTGGCAATTATGGCGAAATCTTTGAGCGCCATTACGGGCAGCAGAGCGTCATCAAGCTGCCGCGGGGCTTGAATGCGCTTGCTGGCCAGGGCGGACTGCAATGGTCTCCAACGTGGCGCTGAAGTAAGTTCGTTGAAAGCTATGGCGATGCCAAACCTGCTGTCGCGGCTATGGCACCGTCCATCTTCGCGGGCCAGACTCTGGCAAGCGCTTGCATTAGGCTTGTTTGGCGCAGCCATCTGGTGGTTATGGACAAACCTTACCGGGAACCTGGCCCGACGCGACCTGGGCATAGATTTTCGCTTTCTATCAGGGCGGGCTAGCTTTGAATTCGGCGAAAACCTTGCCGGGTATCAAGCTGGAGATAGCTTCCTTCGTGCTTTTCTGGCCGGGCTCGGAAATACGATTCAGGTTGCAGTTGCTGGGATCGTTTTAACCACCATCCTTGCGCTCGCGCTGGCTCTCGTCCGTTTGTCACCCAATCGTCTGGCGCGCCGGCTCACCGGCACGTGGATTGAATTGATTCGCAATACGCCGCTGCTTTTGCAGCTATTGTTCTGGCATCAGTTCATCATCAGGCAGCTTCCCATGCCTCGTCAGGCGTGGGAGCCTCTGCCAGGGGTGTTTCTTAGCAACCGTGGCCTGGTATTTCCTGCGCCGGAGACCGCAGCTGCCCTTCTGCCTATGATCTGTGCTGTCTTAGTCGGGATTAGCGTGGCTTTAGTGCTGCGCCGAACACCTTCTGTTCATGGAAGCCGATTATACCACTTCCTCCCTATATGCTTATTGGTGGCGCCGCCTTTGATTGCCCTACTAATCGCGCCACCATCCATCTCATTTCCAGAGTTGAAGGGCTTCAACTTTCACGGTGGTTCATCGGTAAGCCCGGAATTCATCGCCCTGTTATGTGCGCTTGTAATCTATCAGTCCGCTTTCATGGCGGAGACCATCCGCTCCGGTATTCTGGCGGTACCGAAAGGCCAGATTGAAGCAGCACAGGCGCTTGGCCTTCCGCGATTTCAGCTCCTGTGGCTTGTTGTACTTCCTCAAGCGCTACGCATCGCCATCCCACCTGTAACCAGCCAATATCTGTCTTTGACCAAGAATTCCTCACTCGCGGTCGCTATTGGCTATCCGGATCTTGTGCGAGTAAGCCAGGTCACGATCAGCGAAACGGGCAGGGCAGTCGAATGTGTGTCTATCCTGCTAGCTGTATATCTATCGCTTTCGCTTTTCACCGCCTTGATCATGGATGTCTATAATCGCCGCGTCATGCGCCGTGGTGGTGCAGCGGCATGAAAGGCATTTATGGGATTCCAAAAAAGCGCTTCGGCGGTGGAATTTTCGATACTCCCGGTAATGCGCTTTTTTCTCTTATCCTTCTCGCGCTTCTTGTTCATTGGGGAATGGGGGTTTGGGATTGGACCATCACAAGAGGCACATGGCAGGCTGAGACTGCTGAGCAGTGCGCCAGAAATGGAGGATTTTGTTGGGCATTCCTGCGCGATCGCTGGAGACTTATCTTGTTTGGTCCCTACCCCTTTCAGGAACAGTGGCGCCCGGCGTTAGCGCTCGTCGTCTGCCTCGCATTATTGTCGGCGTCGGTAAGCACCTGGATTTGGGGAAAGGCGCTTGGTCCAAGACTTCTGCTGTTCTGCTGGATCCTGGGCGTGCCCCTCATGGCTCTTTTGATGATCGGTGGTATGCTTGGTATTCCCCGTGTTCCCATACGGCTTTGGGGCGGCTTGCCCTTGACTGTGATGCTCGCCTCAGTTGGTGTCTCCCTGGCCTTCCTGCTCGCGATTGCGTTGGCGCTTGGGCGCGTATCTAAGATGCCAGTCCTGCGCTGGATGGCGACGGGTTATATCGAATTTTTTCGTGGTGTTCCCCTGATTGCACTATTATTCCTGGCGGCGATCCTTTTTCCCTACTTTGTCCCGCCCGGTTGGAGTATGGATACCCTTCTGCGGGCACAGCTTGCGTTCGCCTTGTTTTTTGCAGCCTATATGGCCGAGGCAATGCGCGGTGGCCTGCAATCCATCTCGCCAGGCCAGTATGACGCGGCGCAGGCACTGGGCTTGAGTTGGTGGCAAACACAAAGGCGGATCATTCTGCCTCAAGCTCTGCGAAAGGTGATCCCAAGCCTTGTCAATATTTTCATAGCGGCATTCAAGGATACGTCGCTTGTGGTCGTCATATCCATGCTGGACCTTCTTGGGGCTGCGAATGCTTCCACTGCTGAGGCTAAATGGTGGGGCCTTTACATTGAACCATATCTCTTCATCGCCCTGATTTATCTGATTTTCTGCAGCGCGATGTCAGCATATAGTCGGGGCCTGGAGCGGCGGCTTGGAATTGGCGAAAGATGATGGACTTTTTCTTCAATTGGGTCGGCCTTCGACAGTGACGCCATTGGATGACGCGAAACGCAGAATCAGGCTAAATATCAAGCCAGTCATCGGTTTTTTCCAAAGAATTTGGCCGCCAAAGAAAACATGAACGAAGCCTCGTCAAACCTGCTGCCTGCGTTTACTCCCGTGGAGCACCAGACGCTACGCGATAATGCCTATGCCCAATTGCGTGATGCATTGATGACCGGACAATTTGAGCCTGGGCAACACATTACAATTCGAGGACTTGCAAGCGCTTTGGGTGTGAGCCCAACGCCGATCCGAGAAGCATTGCGCCGCCTCGCCGCTGAGCGAGCGATCGAAGCGGAACCGAATCGGTGGATGCGCATTCCCGTACTTTCTGTTGATCAGCTGACAGAACTGCGTGCCATCCGTATCGCTCTTGAGGGGTTGGCGGCAGCGCATGCTGCGCGGCGGATTACTGACGTTGAGTTGGAAGACATCAGACATCTGGAGGCGCAAATTGTAGCGTTGAGACCGCGCGGTGAGCGCAAGGAGATGATACCCCTTATCAGCCGCTTACACTTTGCAATTTATAGGGCAGCAGCGATGCCAGATCTGCTACGCATCATCGAAAGCCTCTGGTTGCGAAGCGCACCCTACAGCAACTTGCTCTTTCCTGGTTATACGCGTGTCGAGCGTGGGAAACTGCGTGCATCCGCAATCGCC
This sequence comes from Aquidulcibacter sp., assembly GCF_020253525.1. Classification (GTDB taxonomy): domain Bacteria; phylum Pseudomonadota; class Alphaproteobacteria; order Caulobacterales; family Aquidulcibacteraceae; genus Aquidulcibacter. The sequence goes on along the minus strand of NZ_JADCBK010000060.1, from coordinate 44,962 downwards.
GCGCTTGAGCGTCGTGATTCCCTTGCGACTCGTGAATTTCTTGAAGCCGATATCGGAGGAGCCTTGGATTATCTGATTGATTTGGCGAAAGGCGACGATTGGCCTTCGCCCGTTATCGATTCCGTACGAAGCTGACGCGCCCGTGTGGCATTCTTTTGGGCTGGGAATTCTGCCTTACCTACTCTGACCATATTCGATACGCGGCTCCGAGAGATCTGGATGACCAGCCTATTCATCTTAGCACACAGTTATCGTATAAGCGGGACTTGCTGCCCCGCACACCAGAGCACGACAATGTCAAGGAAAGCCAGTGGCATTGCTAAGCAGAGAGCGCCTTACCGGTGACAGGATCGAAGATATGCAGGTGGGTCGGATCAAGCCGAACTGCCACATGATCGTCTATCGCGGCGCGATGCTTCGCTCGTACCTCGGCGGTAATTCGTAGCTTGGGCGCTATCTCAACCTCAATAAGTCTTTCGCTACCGATCAGCTCGACCATCCAGACCTTCCCTGGAATGGCGCCCGGCTCACCGGTACTCACAACGCTAACTTCTTGGGGACGAATGCCAATCACCAGCTCACGCGGCAAGTCGGACGATATCTGAATGGGTAAGGTCGTATTGGCGACTTTCAGAAAACCGTCGCTGTTGGTGGCCGGAAAAAGGTTCATCGGCGGTGTTCCAATGAAACCAGCAACAAACAGATTGGCGGGCTTGCTGTAAACTTCCTCCGGCGTACCGATTTGCTGGACGATTCCCTCATTCATGACAACCACCAAATCCGACATTGTCATGGCTTCCAACTGATCATGCGTCACATAAATAGTGGTTGTGCCAAGATCCAGATGGAACCGCCTCAACTCGCCCCGCATCGCCGATCGCAGCTTTGCATCAAGATTAGAAAGCGGCTCATCCATCAGAAAAATATCAGGCCGCCGCGCCATCGCACGCCCCAAAGCTACGCGCTGGCGCTGCCCTCCCGAAAGCTGTTTTGGTTTGCGTAGCAGCAAATGCCCTATCTCCAGCACTTTAGCCACGGTGCTAATCTTCTCACTCCGCTCGGGCTTTGGGATGCGTCGGACCTCGAGGCCGTAACCAATGTTACGCGCCACATCCATGGTTGGATAAAGCGCGTAGGACTGGAAAACCATGGCGATGTTGCGCTCTCCTGGAGGCAGATGATCCACCCGATTCTCGCCGAAGAGAATCTCGCCGCCGTTTCCCCTTTCAAGGCCTGCAATAAGTCTAAGCAGCGTTGTCTTTCCGCAACCGGACGGACCAAGAAGAGTCACAAATTGTCGTGATGGCACAAGAAGGTCCAGCGCCTTGAGCACGTTGTTGGAGCCAAAGGACTTCGAAAGCCCTCTTACGACGACATCAGTCATCCTTTCACTGCTCCTGCACCAAACCCGGCCACCAAATGGCGCTGCATGAAACCAAAGAGAATTGCCATTGGCAACGTCATGAGAACGGAAGATGCCATCATCAAACCCCAATCAACATGGGTGCCGTCAAAGAAATGCATCACGCCGACCGTAAGCGGCAGATTCTCCATGGAATTCATAAAAACACGGCCAAACAGATAATCATTCCAGGATACGATGAGAGAAAAAATGCTTGCAGCGATGATCCCTGGAAGTGCCACTGGAAGGACCACTTGGCGAAAGACCTGCAGCCGTGATGCACCATCCACCAGCGCCGCCTCCTCAATTTCAATGGGAACCCCACGGAAGAATGCCCACATCAACCAAAGACAAAAAGGCAAAGTGATGCAGACATAACCGAGGATGAGCGACAGGAGGGTATCGGTAAGGTCAAGCGAAACCATCGTGAGAAACATGGGAAATACGAAGATAACACTTGGCACCATGTAACCAAGGATCGCGATGTAGGGTACCGCGCGCTGTCCCCAAAAACGAAATCGGGTCAATGAATAGGCGGCAAGCGTCGCGATCGTGATGGATATGGCGGTGGATCCGACCGATACAATGACTGAATTCGCGAACCAGTCGAGAAAATAGGCTGACGGCGGTACGCCCGCGCCAGGCGCGCTCGCCACCGCGCCACCGAATAGCAACTCTCTATAGCTTTCAAAGGTGATGTTTTCGGGCCAAAGGGTCGGCGGCCAACGGAAAATTTCACTCTTCGGCTTGAGGCTGGTCGAAATGGCCCATAGCAATGGAAAGCACACCACAACAGTAATGGCTGAAAGGACCGCATAAAGCAGCGCGGCAACCCAGGTCTTCATGCCGCTTTGTCCTCTCTGCCGAATCCCGACACACGAATGTACAGAATGGATCCGAGAAGAAGCAGAAGCAGCATAATCACCCCGGCTGCCGCGCCGACCCCCATCCGTAAATTCGCTATAGACTGGTCAAAAGCATATAGTGCCAGGTTATAGGTTGAGGTGCCTGGCCCACCGCGCGTGAGCAGGTAGATCTCCTCGAATTTATTGAATGTCCAGATCGTCCTGAAAACGATCACTACCGCCAAGACCTCGGCCAGTTGTGGCAGGGTAATGTCTCGAAAACGGCGAAAAGGCCCCGCTCCATCCACTTTTGCGGCATCATATAGCTCGGTCGGAATGGTCTGGAGCCGCGCCAATACGACAATGACAACAAAAGGCGTATATTTCCAAACGTTCAGGAGGATGGCACTTGCCATCGCCATGGTGGGCGTCGACAGCCAGGCAATACGGTCGTCAATAATGCCAGCCGACATCAGTAGATGATTGACAATTCCAATCTCTGAATTGAAGAGCCAGCGCCAGTTGAGTGCAATCACGACTGTGGGAACAATATACGGAAAAAGAAGCAGCCCGCGAAAGGCATTCATGCCTTTGAGCGGCTGATGCAATAGCATGGCCAAGCCCACGCCAATCAGGGCCTGCAAAACGGTAGACCAACCGGTCCATATCAGCGCTTGGCTGAAACTTTCCCAAAACAACGGGTCCTTCAGGACAAAGACATAGTTATCCAGGCCAACAAAGGGCTGACTATCCGGGCGCAAAGGATTGTAGCGCACGAAAGAAAGCCGCACGGCTTCAGCAATAGGCCAAATGAGAAAGACACCAAGCCCCAGAATGAGGGGGAGCATGAACAGCACCCCCACCTGGCGATCACTAAGGCGCAGACGCATTTAGGTTTATCCTAGCAAGCGCGCATTCTCGCGACGGATATCCTCAAATTGGCGATGGCCCCACTCAACCGCGGCGCGGGTATTCTCATTATTCACGAGAATGCGTTGAGCGACCTGCGACCAGACATTTCGTCCATGACCAATGCCCGCAAGGGGATTGATGCCTTTCTTCAGCTCATGCCCCGAATTACACGCGTGAGGCACGAAGCCGGTGAAGATCACATCGACGCTCCGGCGCTTCGCTTGATACATCGGGTGTTGCTGAATGCCCGGCGCCGTCGCCTGATCCTTGAAGACAGGACCAACATTCGGAAATAGGCTCGCGGAATAGCGTACCATCCATTCCGTACTATTCATCACATGCGCCAAGGCTTCCTTGGCTTCCTTGATGAATGGATTGTTTTGACGCGGCATAATGAAGCCATTGATATCGGTCCATGACCAGCGGGCGCCTGTACGCGGATGGGCTGGGTTTAGATAATACTCCATCTTGTCGAAGATCGGCTTGGCCTCATCGGCTGCGCGGCCCATGGTCCGACCCCAATAGAAACTGGAACCTGTCCGCCCGGTCACGTGTTGATCTACAACCTGCAGGAAGCTGAATTCAACCGCCGAGCGCGGCATGGTCGCAAATAACTCCTTGATGAAGTCATAGGCTTCGATGGTTGCCGGGCTGTTGAAAGTCGTCTCAAAGCGACGGCTCGGATCCCAGGTCAAGCCACCGGCCTGCCAGATCAATTGCTGAATGTGGTAGTCGCCACACAGGTTACGTCCAAGGGCCATGGTAAAGCCCGCACCGCCCTGACGACGCTGCTGGATGGCCCTCGCCCCGTTCAGAAGGTCATGCCAAGTCCAATTGGTCGGCTCAGACAGCCCTGCTTCCTGGCGTGCATCATCTTGCATGACGAAAAGGCAGCCCTGGTGATGCAATGGAACCGCGTATTCGGTTCCCTTCCATGTGCCAAAATCATCCACCGAAAAGCCGTCAACCAGCCTCTCGCGTGCACGAATGGCGCGGTTCACATCCTGCATAGGCTCAAGAAGGCCTTCAGCAGCCAATTGATAGGCAATCGGGCTCTCAACACTGATGAGCGCCGGAGGACGCCGCGCTGCAAGATCAGTGGCGAGTTTTGTATAGACGGCATCCCACGCGATTTGCTCAGACTCGAAGCGCAGACCGGGGGCGTTTCTCTGCGCCCATTCATTCAGGCCATTGGTGAATACACCAATATATGGTCCGGGCTCTCCCCAAACCCGCGCAACGCGCTCCCGCGTTTGCGCATAAGCGGGCGCGGCAAGCGATCCAGATAAGGCTGCACCGCTCAGCGCCAGCACATCACGGCGAGAAAATTTCGATCTCATGGTTTTCTTCCCCTTCTTGAGCTTTATTGCTTGCTTGATTTTGGTTTACCGAAAAGGGTGGCTTATTTGCATTGGTGGCGTCAAGGCCCAGGTTGCAACGGGCTGGGCAATTTCGGTCCAGAATGGTGAGCTTGCGTCTGCATCACCGAATGGCTCTTCGGCGATGAGTAGCCGCCGCATTCACTTCGCCTTCAGCTGTAAGGATGACACCATACTCCGCTTCCGCCTGATCCGCTTCAATCAAGCCATAACGCACGTCCCGCGCCACTAGCGCCGGATCACGCATAAAGGGATCACCATACCCACCGCCGCCAGGCATTTCGACAATGAGCCGGTCGCCAGCCGGGATAACTTGTAGCCCCTTGATCGCGAGTGAAGCGCCTGTGGCGAGCGACAAGCGCCCCTTCGCGCCCGCCTCTCCCCCGCTGCGCCCGCGCGCGGGATAGACACCGCGTTCAAAGCGCGCCTGAATACCGAAGGCGGCGCCGTCCCGATTTGCGATTTCCATGCGCTGACCAAGCCCTCCGCGTTGCCGCCCCGGACCGCCAGACCCGCGCCGCAATTCCTTCCGCCAGACAACCAGGGGTGTGATGGCTTCGGTAATCTCAATCGGCACATTGCGTACGCCGGATGGGAAAGGGGTTGCCGAAAGCCCATCCTGCCGCGGGCGGGCACCCGCACCGCCGGAATGAAAGGTGGTGACATTGAAGGCGCGCACCGCGCTGCCTTCCATTCCAGTCAAGCCATGGCCCGCGAGCAGGCTGAGATTCCAGAGACTCGAAGTGCCTTCCGCAGGCACAGTATCCGGCAGTGCCTGGTCAAGGCAGCCATAGACAACATCAGGCAGCATATGCCCCATGACCGAACGCGCATAAACGGCAGCCGGATGTGGCGCATTCAGGATCGTATTCTCAGGCGCTGTCACGATCACTGCATCCAGCGTGCCCGTGTTATTCGGGATCCAGGGGGCAAGGGCTGCTTTCACGCCAAAGGATGTATATGCTTCCGTATAACACATCGGGCAATTGATTGCGTATCGCGATAAGCCCGATGTGCCTGTGTAATCCACTAATACCCGATCACCCGCAATAGTGAGCGTCGCAACAAGCGTGACTGGCGCTTCGAAGCCATCAATAGTCATGCGCGCCGTCCAGGAACCTTGCGGCAGCTTCGCGATGATCTCGGCCATCGCGCGGCGGCTACGAGCAATGATTTCCTCGCCCAGATGGTCAAGATCCACGAGGTTGAATTCGCGCATCATTTCGCGCAGCCGAATGCCGCCGGTCTCATTGCAGGCCACTAGCGCATAGATGTCGCCCACCACCTGCACCGGCTCTCGCACATTGGCACGCACAATGCCAAGAAGGTCTTCATTCATCCGCCCCTCACGCGCAAGGTGCATGAGCGGAATATAGAGGCCTTCGTGATAAATTTGCCGCCCTTCGGCACTCACGCCTAAGCCGCCAATATCCACCACATGCGTAGTGCAAGCGAAAAGCGCGACCGGCCTTCCATCCAGAAAAACTGGCGTAACGACCGTCAGATCAAAGAGATGCCCTGTACCCTTCCATGGATCATTGGTAATCAGGATATCGCCATCCTTCAGCGTCTCAGCGGGGAAGGCATCTAGGAAATGCACGACCGAGCGCGCCATGGAATTGATATGCCCTGGCGTACCCGTCACGGCCTGAGCAAGCATTCGCCCTTTCATATCGAAGACACCGGCAGAGATATCACCCGCTTCGCGCGCTGCGGTGGAGAAGGCAGTACGCACCAGGGTCTGCGCCTGCTCTTCGACCACCGAAAGCAGGCGGTTCCAAAGAATCTGGATTTCGATTTCGCCGATCATCTTGCTCATCAGGCGATCCTCTCGATCAGAATATGCCCGGCGGCATTGGGGCCAGCGCGAAAGCCTTCGGGTACCAGGGTTGAGGTTTCAGCCTCCACAATAACCGCTGGGCCGATGATGCGCGCGCCAGGTACTAGGCTTGCGCGATCATAAATCGAAGCGTCAATAAATTGGCGCACACCAGGGTCCATGATGCGCCTCATGCCTGAAGGCGATGGTGCTGCGGCACTTGGTGGGTCCGGGATGCGCGCGGGCAGAGGTTTCGCTTCTGCCAATGATAGCGTCCAGGTCAGAACTTCGACCTCGAGCTTCGGAATCGTGCGCCCATAAAGCGCACCATAGGTTGCTTCGAAGGCGTTGCGGAAGGCGGCTTCGCTATCCGGACCATAGGGGCCGGTCGGAAGCGCAACCGCCACCTCATGCCCTTGGCCCCGATAACGCATAAAGCCGGTGCGGATTTCCTGTAGCGCCGCATTTGCTGCACCAAGGCGGACCACGGCCTCAGCCTCCGCCCGCATGGCATCATAAAGACCATTGACCAATCGCGCATCGAAGGCATTCAAGCTGACAAGGCGCGTACGCACCACTTCATAGCCGATCGGCGCAGCAAGAAAGCCATGGGCGGAGCCCACCCCCGCGCCAACCGGCACCAGCACGCGATCCATGCCAAGCTTCTGTGCCATGCGCGCTGCATGCAGGGGCGCGGCGCCACCGAAGGCAATCATGGTGCGTCCGCTGGTTTCCTTGCCGTTCTCTACCGCATGCACACGCGCTGCATTGGCCATGGTTTCAGTAACGATTTCAGTGATGCCAAGGGCTGCTTCCGGTGGCGTCATGCCAAGCGTATTTCCCACAAAAGTATGACACGCGGTATGGGACGCTGCGGCATCAAGCGTTATGTGCCCCCCCGCAAAACGCGCCGGATCAATCCATGAAAGAACCAAATCCGCATCGGTCACAGTGGGCATAGTGCCACCGCGCCCATAGCAGGCCGGGCCAGGCATGGAGCCCGCGCTATCGGGACCAACGGTAATGCGCCCAAGCCCATCCACGCGGGCTATCGAACCACCGCCAGCACCGATCTCTACCATATCAATTACCGGGATGCGTACCGGGATACCGCTACCCTTCACGAAGCGTGCGGCGCGCGCAATTTCAAAATGTCGGGCCTGCTGCGGCTTCATATCATCAATCAGCGTGATCTTCGCAGTCGTCCCGCCCATGTCGAAGGAAAGTGCACGGCTGATGCCACTTTCTGCCGCGATCATCTGCGCCAGAATGGCGCCGCCTGCCGGACCGCTCTCTACCAGACGAATCGGGAAGCGCCGCGCGGTTTCTACCGTTGTGATGCCGCCCGAAGACATGATCAGCAATAGTGGCGCGGCGCTGCCTATCGCCTTCAGGCCATCTTCCAGTCGGCGCAGATAGCGTTCCATGAGCGGCAGGACGTAGGCGTTGGCAACCGTAGTGGAGGTACGTTCATATTCGCGGATTTCTGGGCAGACCTCGCTCGAAATCGCGATGACCTCAGGTGCGAAATGCCGCGAGAGTATGGCCTTTGCTCGCCTTTCATGTGCGTCATTCTGATAGGCATGCAGGAAGCAGATTGCGATGGCCTCAGCGCCTTCAGCTTTCGCGGCGGCACCAATGCGCTCAACCGCAGCCTCATCAATCGGCAGCAATACGGTGCCGTCCGCGGCCATACGTTCCGGTACTTCAAACCGCCACGGTCGGGCGACTAGTGGTTCCGGCCGCTCCATATAAAGATCATATTGTTCAAAGCGATGCTCATAAGCGATTTCAAGCGAATCACGGAAACCCTCTGTCGTGACCAGCGCCGTGCGTGCGCCTTTACGTTCAATCAGCGCATTGGTCGCAAGGGTGGTTCCGTGAATGACCAAAGCCAGATCGGCTGCATTGATACCGGCTTTCTCCAGGATTGCTGCCGTACCTTCTAGTACCGCGCGTTCTGGTGCATCTGAAGTGGTCAGGACCTTGGCGGAGAGCGAGCGATCCGGCAGTGCAAGTACTAGGTCGGTGAAAGTGCCGCCGATATCGACAGCGAGGCGCGCAGTCTTGGTCATGATATCCTTCTTCTGATCGCGGCATGCGCCCTATTCGGGCTGTATATTGGCCGCCTTTACAACAGCGCGCCAGATCTCCGTCTCGCTACGCACAAAAGCCCCAAAATCTGCCGGCGCCATAGGCGCGGGCTCAAAACCGATACGGCCAAGCATTTCGCGTATCTCCACACGCCCTAGGATACGAAAGATCTCGGCAGCAAGGCGTTCTCGAATGGCGAACGGCGTCTCAGGGGGCGCGATCACGCCATACCAATTGGAGATGTCAAAATCTGGCACTAGGCTATTGATGGCCGGTGTGTCCGGTGATGTTGTCCAGCGTGCGGCGGTGGTGACGCCCAGTAGCCGCATCTGTCCCTGCTGCACCATGGGCCAAGCGGATGAATCACTGAAGAAAACATCAGCGTTCCCCGCAACAAGATCGGTCAGTGCCGGTGCCGTGCCGCGATAGGGTATATGCAGCATACGCGCGCCAAGGCGCAGATTGAGCAACTCTCCGGCGAGATGCGTTGCCGTGCCAACCCCGCCGGAGGCAAAGCGAATAAGGTCTGGCTGCAGCCGAACCATGGCCAGAAATCCGGCCAGATCGCGCGCTTGAAGTGTATTGCGCGCGACCAGCAAAAGCGGGCTTTGGCAAACCATGGTGACGAAGCCAAGAGTTGTAGGATCATAGGGTGTCCGACGTACGACCGGACCTGCGGTCATATTTCCGGCGCTGACCATGCTGAGCGAATAGCCATCTGGTGGTGCCTTTGCCACCGAATCGACACCAATGGCACCACCGGCGCCGGCGCGATTTTCGACAATAACCGCTTGGCCAAGCGCTTGGCTCAAAGGTTCCGCCAGAATGCGCCCTACCGCATCAACCCCACCGCCGGGTGGAAAAGGCACCACCAAGCGAAGAGGTCTCGTCGGCCAAGACTGAGCTCGCGCGGAGGGCACCAGTGCGGCGCTGGCTGCAGCCGCAAAAATCCCAAGACCAGTTGAACGACGGCTGATGCTGCTTTGCATGGTGATAATGCTCCCGTATGCTTCAGGCTGCAACCACAGCGTATTCTCGCAGTATTTAACGTAGGCGCCACATTTATTCTGAGTCAAATGGGTAGGAACAAGGCTTCTGACGAAGGGGTATTTGTCAAAAAGGGACTATGGGCCATGCGCATTCAAAGCTGACCTGGCCCAAGCGTTAGGATACGACGGGGCCACCATAGTCAGCGTTTCCGTCTCAAAAAAACTTGAGACCAAGCGGCGGACTGAATAACGGAGTGCCTGCCTCATCTAAGGTCAGGTTTACGCGACGTTTCGGTGGGTGCATCAAGCCATGTTTGAATATAGTAAGACTGCTCATAAACGTCAGCGTTTGATCTCCTCAATCACTGAAGTGATGTATCAGGACGGGACTTAGCTCGGCTTGCCGTATCCCCCTCCGCCAGGAGTCGCGATGCCCACGATATCACCTGGCCTGAGTGTAAAGGGGCTGTTCTTGATATCAATCGCCGTCGCATTGATAGAAACTACGCCGCAGACACCCGGTCCACCCCCAAGAATTCCTTGCGCAGGCGCGCGTGTTCTTTCGGCATTGAAACCGATCGAGAATGGCCCCCCTTCAAGAATGAGATGAGCCTGCTCTAGCCCGTCCCCCCCCCTGTTTAGCCCCTGTCCACCGGAACCTTGGCGAATACGCCGATGCAATACCCTGATCGGCGCCTGTTGTTCGATGACTTCAACAGGTGTCGAGGAAACATTGGACGGCCAAGAAAGTGCCGTCTCACCAACGCCATGCGCAGTTGCACCCATGCCTCCATTAAAGAATGTCTTGAGTGCAAAGCGGGAGCCATCCTGACGCTGGCCTCGGAGCAGGAAGGACCAGATCGGGCTTCCCGTTGGCGCAATAACGCGATCGGGAATTGCATCGGCTAAAGCACGGAGAACCAATGCTGGTAAATAGTGGCCTACCAATGCTCGATTACCACCGGAGTAAGGCCAAACATGATTGACGATTGAACCCTCTGGCGCAATGAGCCGGATTGCTCGTTGAGAGCCATCATTATTGGGGCTTTCAGGGTCAAGCACGCATTTCAAGGCATAGGCCGTAAAAGCAAAAGTGTAGCACCAAGCGACATTCAGGGCTGCCGGAATCTGTGCGGAGCTACCTGTATAATCGACCGTCACATTATCTGCTTCCAAAGTGATCTTTGCCTTCAAGCGTATTGGTACGCCATCCATGCCATCAGTCTCCTCCTCGGCAGTCCAGCTTCCTTTGGGCAGTCTCGCTAGGGCCTGTCGAACAGCCTTGTCTGTCCGATCAAAGCTGGCCGCAGCGAATTTCTCAAAATCAGAAAGTCGCCAATCCATAAGGAGTTTCTCAACGCGCCTTCTTACCAAGTCCAGGGCGGCCATTTGTCCGTAAAGATCGCCAAGCACCTCTTCTGGGGCGCGTACGTTCTTAGCCAAAAGTGCAAGGATGGATTGATCCAGCACTCCCTTACGCGCAAGCTTTAAGGGCGGAATCTGAAATCCTTCCTCATGCACATCAGCAATACGCTGCGCGCCGCTTCTGCCGCCGATATCAGGCGCATGCGCGGTACTGGCCGCAAAAGCAACAATTTTTCCCTGTTGGAAAATAGGTACGGCGAGGCTGATATCGGCCAAATGCCCCGTGCCCCACCAGGGATCATTGGTGATCAGTATGTCACCATCCGCGATATCTTCTTTGAAGACAGCGACGAAGTGTTCCACCGTTCGCGGCAGGCTGCCGATGAAACTGGGGATGGATTTATGACCCTGTGCCAGTAGCTTACCCCCCGCATCCGTTATCACAACTGAAAAATCGTCAGATTCGCGGACGACGGTGGAAAATGCGCTGCGCACAAGCGTGGCAGATGCTTCGTCCACCACACCGATCAATCGGCGCCAAAGCACCTCTGTGGTTACAGCATCGAAATCCCCTGCGCGTACGGCTTCTGATTCAAGATTGATGATACCAATACCCATAATCGAGGATCTCGCGATATCACGCGGGCCAAGCACCAAGGTAGAACCAGATTGCGCCACTAGGGCGGGCCCTTCTATCTCTGCCTGCGATTCGCCCCAAATCAACCTTTTCGCAGTGAGTTTTGACCCAAGGGGGGAGATGATGTCCTGCGTTGAGGTCTGCGCAAGCAGCTTCGCTTCGCTGAGAGTCAGGGGGCTTTGATCATCTACCAGAGGTAATGTCGCCACAATCCGCAGCGCCACTATTTCCACTTCTGCCCAATCTATAGTGCGAGCAAAAATGCGTTCATAGGCAGCACGAAAAGCCTCAAGAATTTGATGGGTGTCCCCGTAGGAGCCTTTCGGTAAGGCAACTTCAATTTCAAATCCCTGCCCGATATAGCGCATATCTGCACTGCGCCTGATAGTGAAATCACCTTGTTGCGGGGGGGCATTGAGTGTGATGCCTGCCTCCAATTCAGTGAAGGCAGCCTCGATTTTCGCGCCAGTAACTTGCGCTAATGCCTGGCCAAGAAAAACGGAACGGTCTATCCGTAATGGAGCGAGACAAAGACCAATAGCCGAGGCGACACCAGCGGCAGGCGGGCAGACCATGGTCCTGATGCCAAGTTTACGCGCCACCTCCGCACCATGTAGTGGGCCCCCGCCGCCTGTGACAACCAAAGCAAGTTTTTCGGGCTCAACCCCGCGTTCCGCCGCATGAACGCGCGCAGCCGACGCCATATTTTCATTCGCCAATTCGCGAATACCAAGCGCAGTGAACGGTTCATTCAACGACAATTCTATCCCAAGACGGTTCAAACACTTGGACGCCGCTCGCGCATCCAACTTCATCGTACCCCCAGCAAAGTTCTCTGCATCCAGCAAGCCGAGTGCCAAATTCGCGTCAGTTAGGGTTGGCTCAACTCCACCGCGCCCATAGCAGGCCGGGCCGGGCTCAGAGCCCGCGCTACGTGGCCCAACTTTGAGTAGACCAAGGCCATCACGACGAGCGATTGACCCGCCACCAGCGCCGATTTCGATCAAATCCACACTAGCAAGGCAAAGAGGCAGACCGCTTTCAGGTATGAAGCGCTTTTCACGCGCGGCCTCAAACCGACGTGCAATGAGTGGCGTGCCATTGTCAATAACACAAATTTTTGCGGTGGTGCCCCCCAGGTCAAGAGCAAGCAAGTCACTGATCCCCGCCTGACGTGCGAACCAGGCGGCTGCCAAAGCGCCAGCGGCGGGGCCGGATTCCAGCAATGCAATAGGGCTCTGTCGAGCTACATCCAGGGGAGCGAGTCCGCCAGATGAAAGCATAAGATAAATGGCCGATGAGATGCCACAATTTTCCTCGATGCAGGCACGGAATCTGCCCAAGTATTGCTGGGCCAGTGGGGCAATGAAAGCATTCGCAACAGTGGTAGAAAATCTCTCAAATTCACGGATTTCATTGGCAACCGCGTGAGATACTGAAATGGAAAGCTCCGGAAAATGACTTTGCAAAATGCGGAGGGCAGCTTTTTCATTCGTGGGATTGATGAAGCTATTGAGGAAGCAGACCGCAAGGCTCTCGCACCCATGCTGAAGAAGATTGGATGCGGCAGCCAGAACCTCATTTTCGTCAATCTGACTTAGAATAGCGCCCTTAGCATCCACGCGTTCGCGTACCTCAAGGCGCCTTTCTGCGGGAACAAGCGGTTCAGGCATCTTGATGCCTAAATCATAAAGCTCAAACTTGCGTTCGCGCCTAAGGGCCAGTGTATCGGCGAAGCCCGCGGTGGTTATCATACCCACCTTAGCGCCACTTCGTTGAACGAGCGCGTTCGTAAAAAGCGTTGTCGCATGTACAACCCGCAATACGCGCCCCCGGTCCAAACCATGGGCAGAAAAAAGTGCGGAAATCCCGGAGGCAACGGCCTCATTCGGGTCCTTTGGGGTAGTCAAGATTTTGCTTGAGACTACCTTGCGCGTAACCGTATCAAGGGCAACCAGGTCGGTGAATGTTCCGCCAATGTCGATACCAAGCACCAAACCATCCATAATGGTCTTCCCTTCCCATCGAAAAACAGGGCATGCTCTTTGCCGCCGCCTGGTAGGGAGAATGACATGAACTTCGCACGCCGCAACCTTTTGGCATCAGTTCTGGCCACTCCGGCCCTTGCACTGGCCCAAAGCCGCTGGGCACCGGACAAGCCGGTCAGTTTTCTTGCGCCATTCTCCCCTGGGGGTGCCTTTGACGTTACGCAACGCGCCTTGGCCCGCGCTGTCGAGCCCGCAATCGGGCAACCCATTGCGGTAGTTAATCGTACAGGCGCGGCCGGAACTATCATGTTGAATGAATTGGCACGTGCGCGGCCAGACGGCCACATCCTGGGGCTTCTTTCGGTCAATACAAACGCTGTGGCGCCGCAGCTTCAAGCGCTCAGCTTTGACCCCGTGAATGATTTCACACCACTCATGAACTACGGTTCTTTCCTCACCTTCGTTACCGTCGCAGCCAGTTCATCCTTTGGCTCCTTGAAGGAGTTGATCGCTTTTGCACGGCGCGAACCTGGCAAGCTGACCATTGGCGTTTCCGGTATTGGCGCCAACAGTCATTTGAATATGGCGCGTCTGGCGGCAGAAGAAGGTGTGGAGGTGACGTTTGTTCCTTTCCCCGGCGGCGCCCCTGCGACCACTGCGCTGCTCGGGGGGCATGTGATGTGTGCTGTTGTCGCCGGAGAGGTACTGCCATCCGTCAGAGACGGTACATTGAGATTGCTTTCGCTACTCAACGCTGACAAGAGCGAAGAATTTCCGAATGTACCAACGATGCCTGAACTTGGTTATTCTTGGGCATCGCGGCCATGGATTGGTATGGGCGGACCGAAAAATCTACCCGATGTGATCGCCAATCGCTGGAGCGAGGAATTGCTTGCTGCAACCCGGAACGAGACCTTCCTCAATGCTATGCGAAATCTGGCTATCGTGCCAGTGCGTCTGGGGCCCGCCGAAATGCGCAGCATGATGGCAGAGAGCCTTGCGGAGCATGAACGGGTGGCGCGCACCATTCGTATCGGACGGTTTGCGCCACGCTAGTCCCAGCGAGTTCAGTCAAAGCAATCCGCAATAGCACGCTGCAGAAAATCGTAACCTGAGTTTTACGCGCATTATTTACTGTCGCTACGGTAGGACGATGTGTCCGGCGTCAGCACCTATGAGACCAAATTGGCGATTTGAGTAACGGAGTATTTCTGGCTCATCGTAACCCCAAGGAGGGTGAAGATGAGCCAGAGCTTCGCCACCCCACCGGCGCGGGTGCGAACCGAAAAGCTGGCCCGCGATATTCGCCGCCCCACGCGCAAGCACCATTCCGCCGAGGACAAGATCCGCATCGTCCTGGAAGGGCTCCACGGCGAAGAAACCATCGCCGACCTATGCCGCCGCGAAGCCATCGCTGAGAGCCTGTATTGCTCTTGGTCGAAGGATTTCCCAGGCGAGGCGCTGGCGCGTCACGGGTTCAAGCGCCACGCCGAACGGTACCCTCACATTGACAGTCGGGGCCGCGCCATGTTGGCTATCATCTCGCCTCGTGAGAGGGTGAGGAGAAAAACGCCATGAAGAAGCGCCAGATCCTGCGTGCTGCGGCCGGCCTTGGACTGCTAGCCGCCCCCGCCTATGCGCAAGCGCCTTTCCCAAGTTCTCGCATCCGCATGGTCGTGGCCTTCCCGCCCGGTGGAAACACGGACATTTTTGGGCGCCTATTTGCCGAACCCTTCGGGCAGGCGCTCGGCCAGCCCGTTGTCGTCGACAATCGCGGCGGCGCGGGCGGTCTCATCGGCTCGGGCGAGGTGCATCGCGCCCGACCGGACGGTTACACGTTGATCTTCCAGAGCCCGACGGCCGGGATCACAGGCCCGCTCACACGTCGTGTGCCGCCCTTTGATCCGGTCACGGGGTTTTCGCATATCTCCATCCTCGGCATTACGCCGCTCTGCCTCGCGGTGAACCCGCAGCTTGGCGTTAACACCCTGGCCGAATTGATCGCCATGATCCGCGCCCAGCCCGGCCGACTGAGCTATGGCAGCTCGGGCATCGGCGGCGTCCCGCACCTCGCAACGGAGTTGCTGCGGATGCGAGCAGGCAACCTTGACGTGGTGCATGTGCCCTACCGAGGCTCAGGGCCGTTAACCCAAGATCTTCTCTCCGGCGTCATATCCTTCGCGGTGGACGCCTTCACGGCACTGCTGCCGCAGCACCGCGAGGGGAAGCTCAAGATTATCTCCGTCTTCGGTGAGCAGCGCGCAGCGGTGGTGCCCGAGGTGCCGACCGCGCGCGAGGATGGCTTCGACGTCGTGATCCGTCTCGCCAACTACCTGGCCGCTCCACCCGGCACACCGCCGGACCGGCTGGAGCGGCTCTCCGCCGCCGCTCGCGCCGTGATGTCCACGCCCGAGATGGCCCGCGCGCTGGAGGCCATGGCCTTTGTGCCGGTGACGGATTCGACGCCCGAGCGCGCCACCCGCTTCATCGCGGATGAGGCGGCCCTCTGGAGGCCCGTAATACGTGCCATCAACATCGAGATCGATTAGACGCGCGTGTTCAGGCTGACGGACAAGGTGGTGTTCCTGACCGGCTGCGGCTCGGTCGGTCCTGGCTGGGGTAATGGCAAGTCGATCGCGGTGCTCTTCGCCAGGCAGGGTGCGCGCATCTTCGGCGTGGACATCAATGAGGCGGCGGCGCGCGAGACTCAAGCAATCATCCAGGAAGAGGGCGGCACCTGCGAGATCGCAACGGGCGATGTCACGGATTCCGCCGAGGTGGAGCGGCTGGTCGAGGCTTGCATGGCGCGCTTCGGCCGCATCGACGTGCTGGTGAACAATGTCGGCAAGTCCGAACCCGCTATTCCCGGTGAGATGGACGAGGCGCTGTGGGACAGCCAGCTTGCCGTCAATCTCAAAAGCGCTTTCCTCTGCTGCCAGGCGGTGCTGCCGATCATGCAGAAGCAGGGAAAGGGAGCCGTGGTCAGCATCGCCTCCACGGCGGGCATTCGCTACACGGGCAAGCCCCAGGCGGCCTATTCGGCGGCCAAGGCGGGGCTGATCCATTTCAGCAAGACCACCGCCATTACCTATGCTCCGCAAGGCATCCGCATGAACTGCGTGCTGCCAGGCCTCATGTACACACCGCTGGTGGCCAAGCTCGCGGAGCAATTTGCGGGCGGCGACCTGGACGGGTTCGTGGCGAAGCGCAACGCCGCCGTTCCCATCGGCCATATGGGCGAGGGATGGGATGTGGCCCATGCCGCGCTGTTCCTTGCTTCTGACGAGGCGAAATACGTGACCGCAACGGAACTCGTCGTGGATGGTGGATTGACGGCTTCCACACGTTGATCGCGGCAGGCTGGCTTATTCTTCCGGATTGTCCAGCGTCAGCGGCTATGAGACTCCGGTGCCTTCCTGAACGTATCCTGTCCGTCGTAAAATTATGTGCGTTTTATTGATACAATGAATAGTGGAGTATTCGTCCATCGGCAGTCCGACTTTGGCTGCGCCGCTGACCAGTAAATTGATTAGGGCTCTATGTCTCCCGAGCAACGCAGCCTAAGCTAGCCTCAACATGAGAGGATACCATGGATGGAACAACATCCCGTATTGTCCTTGTTACTGGCGCTGCTGGCGGCATTGGACGTGCGATGGTTGCATCGCTTCTCGCTGCCGGGCACCGCATCGCGGCGCTTGATCATGATGCCAACGGCCTGGATGGGTTGCTGGTGGCGCATGGTTCCCATCCAAATTTGCACGCAATTGAAGCGGATCTCTCAACGGCACAGGGATGCGAAGCGGGTATGGCCGCCGCGGTGTCCCATTTTGGCCGCGTGGAAGTGCTCGTGAACAATGCGGGTATCGGTGTCTCGAGCCTGCGCCCCGATGCGGAAACCCGACTGCCTAGCCTTGAAGAGCTAAGCGCACCTGTCTGGGATCGCTTTTTTGCAATTAATGTCACTGCCCCGATGCTGTTGACGCGTGCCGCCGTGCCAATGATGCGTGAGGCTGGCTGGGGAAGAATAATCAATAACACCACATCTTTCCGTACCATGCTGCGCGTATTGCCCTACGGCGCCACTAAAGCGGCGCTGGAGGCCAGCTCGGCAGTGTGGGCATCGGAGTTGGCTGGCAGCGGCATCACGGTGAATGTGCTGATCCCAGGTGGCCCCACTGATACGCCTTTCATTGGTGCCGAGTCAGGCTGGGCCAGGGATGCGATGCTGAGGCCAAGCGTCATGGGCCCACCCTTGGCCTGGCTTGTCTCCGACGCCGCAGGGGATTTCACGGGCCAGCGCATCATCGCGGCACGTTGGGACAACAGCCTTACGGGTGCGGAAGCCGCTGCCAGGGCAGGCCGTGCGATTGGCTGGCCCGAGCTTGGCGCCGACGCGGTTTGGTTGACCGCAAAAAATACATAGGTTCTCGATCATACAGTGACCATCCCGGCCCCTGTTTTCTCGCTTTCAGGCAAGGTGCTGCTTCGTTGCAGGCGCGGGGAACGCGCCCTTGCCCTTGAGTAACCGGATCTACCGGGAATTAGCACCGCTTCTGATAGAAAAGTCAGTACCAGTCAGCATTGCAATCAGCTTGTCGTCATGCCCAAATCTATTCTCACGACCGAGACTGATCGCTCTCAACGAAAGCTACACCCCATGCGTTTTTTTGTGATGATCACTCTGTTCTTGTACGCAACGGGTTCCGCCATGGCGCAGGGCCTTAGCTTACCCGGCATGGGCGATCAGGGCGGAAGCGCGACAGACGCGCTGCGCGGCGCCTTTGCCGAGCAGACGCCAGAGCAAAAGCGCGCCTTTTGCGGCCGTGTCGCGCAGGCGGCGGCAGGTTGCGGCACGATAGACATGACAGCCCTGTCTGCCTGCCTGATACGCACCCTGCCTGCGCAGGATTCTGCCCGTGTGGCCCGCATGGCCAATGCCTCAAGAGGCAATGTCTCGGGCTTGATGCAAGAATGTGGAATCGGTTTGGGCCGCTAAACAGCGAAAATGAAGATCAAGCACCAAGATAGTCTGATCAGATATTTGCGTGGCAGGTTTCAAGGCAAGGAGAACGTCCATATCAGGCTTACGCCCGCCTCATCCTGCATCAATTGCGCCAAGGTCGCATATCTGGATAGCCACTCACCGCCCATGCGCCGTCAACCAATAACGAAGCACCTGAAATATAACTGGCATCATCACTTGCCAGAAAAAGTGCCGGTGCTGCGATTTCGTCTGGCTGTGCTGCCCTTCCCTGCGGAATACGCTCAATGAATGCCGCGTGGATCTCTTCGTTGTCGAATAGGCGCTTGGTGAGCGGGGTCTGCACAAGCCCGGGTAGAATGGCGTTCACCCTTATGCCGCTTGGCGTCAGTTCCAGCGCGCCGTTCTTTGTCAGCATCTCAACACCGGCCTTGGCTGTCGAATAGGCTGCCCCCGCATGCATCGGCACATGCGCATTCAGGGAGGCAATATTCACCATGGCGCCACGCCCCTGCTTCAACATGGCTTGGGCCGCATGCTTCATGGCGAACATCACACCTTTGAGGCAGAGATTGATGGTAAAGTCCCAATCGGCCTCTGCCATACGCGAGATATAGGCGTGCTTGTTGGCGCCCGCGACGTGAAAGCTTGCATCAACAGAGCCAAAGCGTTCGATCGCTGTTGAGAAAAGATATGCGACATCATCCTCTCGTGTCACATCACCGATGATCGCAATGCCTGATTGACCCAATTCCGTCGCCAGTACTGCCACACCTTCCGCATTGATGTCATTAGCAGCAACCTTGCCGCCTTCCTGAATAAACCGCCGAGCGATTGCGAGCCCGATACCTGACGCACCCCCGGTGATCACCGCCGTCTTGCCTGCGAATCTCTTCTGCATGTGTCGCGCTCCTTGCCCATGAGATATGCAATAGCCTATCCGGATCGTTTCGTTGCCCGCCCGCTTTTTTTACGGCCAGGTTTCTGCTCCCGCTTTCTTGACCGAACGCTTCGAGGTCGTTCTATCAACAACAAAACAGCAAAATTTCTGTAGCCTCAGTATGCGGCACAAGAATGCAGCGTCATCAGAAACAGCCTAACGCCTCAGCGCCTCCAGCCCCAATTCACGCCAAAGCCAGGTAAAGTCATAACTTCGCAACGGGTCATCCGGCTCCTTATACTCACCATGGTTCTCCACCCTTTTTAGCCAAGCGGCTACCATCTCTCGCCCCTTTGGCGTCTTGATCAGAGTCCGGGGAGACTTATTGCCCAGAGCAGGGATCGGTTCCTCGATGACTTGGCGATAATGCGCATCCAGGGTGCGCTTGACGAAATCGCGCTTTTCCTCGGGCGAAAGGCTTAAAGGGTCAGATATGGGTTCAGCCCCTCTGGCCTTCCGAAGGTCAGCGAGATCCAGATGCTCGACCAGAGGCGGCCCGACGAGTCCGGAAACGATCTGCTCCAGCAGGGCCCTACCACGCTTGGCGCGCGCTTCCGAATTCACCTCAAGCGTCAGCCTGCGGGCCTGCAAGGAAATGGTCCCAAGAACCAAGGCGCCATCTTCCATTCTGGTCACGAGGCTTTTTGTGCTCTGCTTCTTCGGTGGCGCTTTTTTATGAGGCCCTTCGTCAGACAACCAGTTCCAGAAGCTTGCATCCTCCTGTTGCAGTGAGGGCAGGGTATTCAACGCGTCCGCGACGTGGTCCAGCGTAACTCCTGATTTCAGGGGAAAATGCATTTTGGTAAAGGCAATCGGATCGCCCTCAGCATTACAGAGTTCAGGAAATTGGTTCCCCTTCGCGGCGTTCAGTTCATCAGATAGCCAAAGATTGGTGAACATGAAGGCCGCCATGCTGAGCAGCTGATCAGTCGCAGATCCAACTATGGTGGCTTGCTGGTCCGTTCCGCTATCCTCGCCCCGGGCCTCGCTCTTCGTTTGTCGCACTCTCTTTCGTGCTATCTTGGCCAGCCTCTCTTTCAGAATATCGCTGGCCTCATGATCCAGGCGCATCAACGTACCACTGATAACACTCCGATCCCGCAGCGGGATTACGCGCGTGGCAATACGATCCCACTGCCTAAGGCCCTGGGAGCCGCTTTTCTCCATCACTCGAACAGGCTCGCCGCCACGAATGAGATCACGTAGCAGCATCGATTCGCCGGGAACCAGGCCACTCACCTCATATAGGCTCATGACAGAGTGGCGGAGACCCGCAATATACTCGCGCGTAGAGGCGCTTTCCTTCCAGCCGCGGCGTTTCAGATACTCATCAGCCAGATTACGCCCATCGGGCATGTTGGTCGCGAGCAGGTCTTCAAAGGACGCGCCCCAAACGGTTGAGACCGCATGATCGCCAACAATGGATTTGATGTCGGCGAGATCAACATCAGCGTCAAGGCAAGCCTGTGCGGTGTGACGCGACAGCGTCTCCTGCATCGGCCCGCGCCATTCATCCCGGTGCACCCAGGCGATCAGGCCGGATATATCGTGTTTCGGTCGCAGGGCCGCTTCCTCGTTCCAATTCAATCATCAGTTTTCCTCAGTCCTTCACGTTCCGCAAGCTGGTTGTCAGAAGAGCCCTAAATTGACAAAGAGGTTTGAATGTCAGGATCGCAGGTAGCCGGGTATCATTGGCAGCAGTGTAGATTTCACCCATCCTTCAAGGCCATCCGGCAGGGGCAGCGTGCCGCCCGGAAGGGTAAAGAGTTTAGCTGCACAATTCAGTTTCATCACACGTGACAGGTGGAGGCAGATAAGCCTTAATCATGGCTTGGTTGACTGAAACGCGCCGTCCCAGTTTCGCCGTCCGAATGGCGCCATCACGAGGGAAATGACATGACAGAAGACATCGGCGCCTTCGTGCCCGGCCCACGCATCCATATCGAAGGACGGCCCAGTGGGCCTCTCGCTGGCCTCACCTTTGCTGTCAAGGACCTGTTTGATATTGCCGGTGTGCCCACTGGTGGCGGCAATCACGACTGGCCGACGGGCCGCCCGATCCCAACGCAGCACGCCTGGGCTGTACAGGCGCTACTCGATGGCGGCGCGACGCTCATCGGCAAGACGATCACGGACGAGGTATCGCTCGGCATCCTGGGAGAGAACGCCTTCGATGGTACGCCTATAAATGTGCGTGCCCCCGGTCGGGTAGCTGGCGGGTCCTCCTCAGGCTCTGCCGCCGCGGTTGCCGCTGGCATCTGCGATACTGCGCTTGGCACCGATACGGGTGGCTCGGTGCGCGTGCCAGCGAGCTTCTGCGGCCTTTATGGAATCAGGCCAACACATGGAAGGCTTGATGTTACCGGCATGATGTCGCAGGCGCCGACCTCCGACACCACCGGATGGTTCGCACGTGATGCAGCCACCTTTGCGCGCGTCTCATCCGTGCTGCTGCAGGAGGAGATACCCACCACACTGCCGACAAAGCTCGTGATCGCGATGGATGCTTTCGGCTTTGCGGATGCGCCTGTAGCGGCTGCGCTACAGCCGATGGTGGCGCGGCTTGCTGCACTGATTGGCGCGAGCCGCGAGGAAGTCATGGCGCCGCAAGGCCTATCGGTTTGGGCACGCGCCCAGCGCACGCTGCAACCGGTTGAGGCCTATAACACCTTCAAGGATTGGCTCGACGAGCGTAATCCACGCTTTGCCTTTTCTGTCGCGCGCAACTTAGTCATGGGCTCGATGGTGCCGGACAGTGAGCGTGGCTGGGCCAATCTGATGCGCCAGGAAGCAAGGGGCCGCATGGCTTGGTTGCTGCCATCTGGTACCATCCTTTGCCTGCCCACCACGCCATTCCCGGCGCCGCTACGCGGGCAGCGTCTTTCGATGCTCGATCCGCTGCGCGATCGCATCACCTGCCTTTGCGCCCAGGGCGGGTTGGCCGGACATCCGCAAGTCAATCTGCCGGGTGCGACGATTGATGGGCTGCCCATAGGCCTTTCAATCATTGGCCCACGTGGCAGCGATGCGACACTTGTCGCCGTGGCGCGGGCAATGGAGGAGCAAGCATGAATAACGACCGTACCCCGAATATCCCCGAAATTGTTGAGGAGGTCCGCGACCTATTCGAACGCTATGAGCAGGCACTGATCGACAAGGATGTCGCGGTGCTGGATGGCACTTTCTGGAACAGCCCACACACGATCCGGCTGGCGAATTACGAACATGGCTACGGGTTTGATCGTATCCATGCTCACCGCGTAGCGCGCCCGCCGGGCCCCGGCAGCAAAGAGAAACGCCTACGGCTTGATATCGTCACCATTGGTCGCGATGTTGCTACCGTCACGCTGGTCTATAAGGTGCGCGGCCAGAATATGATCGGCCGCCAGATGCAGACCTGGGTGCGCTTCCCTGATGTTGGATGGAAGGTCGTGGCTGCGCATGTGTCGATGATTGATCGGGAGCCAACGCTTTAGGGTAACCGCCGTCCTCCCTGCTGACATCTGTTACTTGTGAGGGCTGACTATTCCGTTGAAACGGCAGCATCAAATACGGGAGAACCCGCGCCTGAAGCTCGCTGCTTAACCGCGACTTCGCTGTGAATGAGACCGCGATGGCGCAGATATTCCGTAACTCAACACGGAAAGCGGTCTCAAATGATCTGACGACGGACAAGCAAAATGTCTCCTCTCCACAAACAAAAAGTTCTCACTTCGAAGATTATAGCGCGGTGCCCGTATGCGAAACTGCAGTCTTTCTTGGGGCAGCAAAAATACTCTTGACTCTGAGGGGTCTCTTTCGGTAGCCAAACTCCATGAACGCGTCGGAAACACCCTCCCAGAGCTTGCGCTCAGCTTTTCGCGCTGAGGTGCTGTCGCGTTTGATATCGATATCTGCGCAACGCATATGACGGCTGCCCGTTAGGGCCTTTGCCGCTCATAAGTCGGTTTTTTTCGTGGGCGCCGGAACTGCGCCCAATTTCATCGAATGCGGTTATCGAAATGCAGTCAAAACCCCAGCGGTCTGTGAAGTCCGCTTCCAGACGGTCGCGCAGTGATGTCCTGAGCGCGCCTACCATCTGTCAACGCGGCGAACCAGACGAAGCCTCCCACAGCGTCCCGCGAGCCGACTCGGCGTTGGGCTACGCCTTAGCGCGACGCATCCTGGCCGCAGAGCCCGAATTGGTAGAAAAGTTACGCAGCGGGTTCGCCGCTGTGGTTATCGCTGTGCCAAACGCAGACATGGTTCTGCCTCTGGGTGATGGTCTGCGGCGTGCAGTTTTCGCAGACTGCCCAAACACAGACGCAGCCGATAGGTGGGTTTCATACTTTCGCGACGGGCGACTACGATCTGATCGTGCGGATCACGGAAATGAGGCGGTGAGGCACGCATTGGCCAGGGGTAATCCGATTGTAGGAATCAGCCCTGCACCAACACGGCACCTGCCTGCGGATTTGTGCCGCATCGCAGAATATCGTCTGCATGCGCCTGCCATCAGCGCCGAGATGGTATCTGAGGTTGCAGTAGCCGTCACTGGGCGCGCACCTACGAAGCAGCTTGAGCACGAGATTGCTTGTCGGGTCAGGCAAGCGGATTTAGCGCTGGCGGTTCGGCGAGACGGTGATCCGAATGGCTTCATCGAACGTGTCCGAGACCTGGTGATGACACAATCAACTGAGCCTACCCCAAGGTTGGCTGAATTATGCGGCATGGACAGCGTCGTCGATTGGGGGAACGCACTGGCTCGGGATATTTCTCTGTACAAGCAGGGACGAATTTTATGGCGCGATGTTGACCGTGGAGTTCTTTTGTCAGGGCCGCCCGGCGTGGGCAAGACCACAGCTGCCCGAGCGGTTGCAGCGACCTGTCGTGTGCCCATTTTTCAGGGTAGCTTTGCAGTGTGGCAGGCCGCAGGAAGTCTTGACACAATGCTGCGAGCCATGATCGAAACCTTCAATGCAGCACGCCAGCATACACCCTGCATTGTTCTAGTGGATGAGGTAGATTCGGCCGGTAATCGGAGGAGTATGGAAGGCCGTAATGCGGGGTATGAAACCCAGGTTTTGAATGCATTTCTCGAACAACTCGATGGTCTAGAGGGACGCGAGGGGGTGGTAGTCATTGGTACGACAAACTACCCTGAGCGCGTTGACGCTGCGCTGCGGCGCCCGGGGCGACTTGATAGGGAGATTCGGCTCAGTCTGCCGGACGTCACGGGGCTCACGGGAATTCTCAGGTTCCATCTGGGCAGTGATCTCGCCGAGCAAGATCTCCGGCGCGTAGCCAACTTCGCGGTTGGCTCAAGCCCGGCCATGGCAGAACGGTTCGTGCGCGATGCGCGGCGTCGTGCTCGATTTGAAGATCGTCCGATGATCAAAGCCGATCTGCTGGCTGCCATTCGTGCAGGCCAGCCCAGACTGCATCCGGAAGTGAGGAAGCGGGTTGCGATCCACGAGGTCGGGCATGCCCTGGTAGCAGCTCTCCACGATAGAGGCGTCGTACGGCGGGTTAGCTTGCTTGCTACGCAATACGGGGGCGGCGAGGTCATTGCCACGGACCAACCATGTCTTACGCGCCAGGACATTGAAAAGCGAATGATGATTCTTCTTGCCGGACGTGCGGCAGAGGAGGTTGTACTGGGTTGCCCATCCACATTGTCGGGTGGCGCCGAAGAAAGCGATTTGTACAAGGCCACGTCGGTAGCGTTAGCAGCGCTAATGTCGCAGGGCATGGGAAGGGGCGAGCGCAGCATGCTTTGGACGGGTGGCATTGAAGCCAGGCAAATCGCGAGCGCATTGTCTGCAGATGGTAGTCTCCAGAGTGAGGTGAACGGAATGCTGGAAACGGCTTATTCTCGCGCTAAGCAGGCCATCAGTAGCAACCGCGAAGCATTCGATCGAATCTATAAGCTACTTGCGCAGAATGAGGTCATCAACGGGGATGAGGTCGATGCCATTGTTGCTCGATGGCGAAGGAAATCAAGGATGAAACCACCAGCTCAAAATCAAGCTAATGGACCCAGAAGGGCAATCAAACCTTTCCAATAGGCATGCAAACCCTCGAGGCAAGCCGCCGCTTTACACGAACAATGGCATCGTCGCAGGCAGAGGCTCATCGCGCATTAGGTGGGACGGCAGTTACGGTCGGCTACGCTTACTCTCGTGTACCGCGTCAAAAAAATCGCCTTCACATCGTTGGAGAGTTTGATACGACCGTGCTAGCTTCGTGGAAGAAGTGCATGTCAACGAGAAGATAGTTCAGGTTGGGATTTTCTGTGACAATTTCATTGAGGACAGTTGGGAGGCGCAATCCTCGATTATCCGGCCTTAGCGACTTGCCTCCTGCCTCCGCCTTCCCTGACGCCAGTCCCAGGGCATCTCAAACCGTCCCGCCCTCATCCCATGCGTGAGATAGCGTGCGAGATTCTCCTCGCTCACATAATCCACCGAAAAGCGCCGATACGCGACAGCCCAGCCATGCGCGACAAGTGACTGCCCGACATCCCGACCGCCTGCCCAGCAGGTCGCTACAAGGCGCTGATAACGATCCCGCTCGAGGCTGATGCAGTGAATTTCGCCACCGGCGACTGCAGCTGCTAATTCGGATGCGGCACGGCGCCCGCAAGCCCAGACTTCGCCAGCGCTGTCCTCGCAGGTTTGCCGCAACTCAGGTGCATCAATGCCGTGCAACCGCAGCCGCGTATCGCCCACCTGGAGCGTATCGCCATCAATCGCCCGCGCTTTGCCCTGCAGCAACACAGGATCCATGCGCTTGGCTTCAGCGGCAGCGACAAAGCCAACAGCAAGCAGCGCAATAGCGAATGCAGCGTATGGATTTGTCACTTCAGGACCTCCGATCCTGTGCACAACGAAACCCGATATAGACCACCGCAGTTTCCGGAGGCTTACTGGCGCGATGGTCGTTGCGCATCTGCGCCGCGCCATACCACCAGGATCCGCCGCGCGTGATGCGTTCATTCCCCTGCGCCCTATCCACACATTCCCAGACATTGGCCCCCATGTCGTAAAGCCCATTCACCCCGGCCTGCGTTGTGCCAACGCGTGCGGGGCCGATGCCACGATTGAGCTTGACCGAACGGTCCAATGCGAAAGGTGTCAGCCCGCAATCATGCAGACAATTCGCGCCTGTCGGGCGTTCGCCACTGGGATAGGGATAGGTTGCGCCAGTCTGGAACGGCGGTGTAGGCGACGCCCGCCTTTCCGTATGCGCGGCTTCCAGCCATTCCGCATCCGTCGGCAGGCGCTTGCCAGCCCATCGGCAATAGGCAGCTGCTTCGTCAAAGGTGATGTGCACCGCGGGCTCACGCTCATCAGCGGGCTCACCGAAGGGCGTGCGCCACGTCCAGCCAGGCTTGCGCACCCAGCCCGCCTCGAACACTGAACCGCCGCCCTGGCGCTCAGCCATGGTCACCATGCCCGTGGCGGCTACAAAGCGGCGAAAGGCAGCGACTGAAACCTCCGTGCGATCAATCGCAAAGCGGCCAATCGGCTGCATGTCACCCTGTGCATGGGCAGATGGCACTGCGATGGTCGCGCAGGCGAGCAGAAGCGCGCGCACAAGAATTCTCATATCCCAAACCTCTCTCAAGCCCAGTTTTTGTCAGTATAGGTGAGGGTCATACCTTCGAAGCCCTATCCCATCCCATCAACATACCTTCTCACCCGCCACATTCCAGAAATGCCCTCAGCGACCATAAACTCGCATGGTGTCCGCCCACGAAAGAGGGGGCCATTATTCGCTAGGTTTACCCATCTGTTACCTAGGTCCTCACCAAATTGAATTTGTAGACCACGATAGATGCCCAATAGTAGAGAAACCCGTGTCATTTGATGCTGCGAAAAAGTTCCCGACCATTGATTATGCCTTATGCGATACCAGGTGCTGAGTGAAACGCCGATGAGTATCGCCGCGCTGGCAGACGGCACACACCAAATTCGTAGGATATTACGGGCACCAATGGCGGCTGAGGGGCTCAGACGTTTTCTGTCGTCTGGATTATCGAAGAGCCCCTGGATGGATTGGGACGGAGTCGCATCGGTGTTTTCAGAAAACGCAGTCTTTGGGGCAGACATTTCAGATGTTCGCGACTCAAGTTTCCCAAGAGGTGCGGCCCCCGAATTTATGGGAGCCGCTCGTGAGGAATCAGACCTCCGCGTCACCAAAGCCGAAGGCTTTCGCAACAATTTTCGGCGCTGGAGGCGTTGGCCAACTTTCAATCTGGCGTAGCCGCTTCCGAATGCCACTCAAACCGATATCTTCGCTTCGCATCGTGCGTAGATCAGGATCCGAAAGTACTTTCCGAATCAATTCCCTGACGCCACCGTGCAATGCGCGCCCATCGGGTAGCGGCAATGAGATTTGAATGCGCCTCTCTGTTCCGTCCAAGAGACGCGCAATAATCTCATCACGCCCTAGTGAAGAAAGTTGATCACCTTCTTCATGGCGCATTTTTTGATAGCGATACGTTACCGTTGCCTTTGGCAAGCCGGTTAGCTTCGCAAAGTCAGCAGCGGATACAACCTCATTTGATTTGGTTGGATGAGGCAATTCGAATGGTGGCAGGCGTCCTGTCTTGACGCCATTCTGCCTTGCTGAGCCTGGCAGCCGCCGATCTTCAGTCAGGCAGGCAGAACCAAGACCCGCGCGAGAAGCGCGCCAAAGACGCCCCTTCAACGCGGTGTGAGATATGCAATGCTCCTTCGCTGCTTTCGACAAAGAATAGAACTCCTTGCCTGCAACCTCGATTGGCGTTGCACGTAGCTGCCTTCTATCGACCCGCTCTTCAAATTCGAAAGCTTGCCGTGGAGTCTGGCCTAACTCGAGCCGCACTCGCACGGTTGGAAATGCCAGCGGCGATTTTCCTTGGCGCATGCGCCACGCATTTACCCTGTTAAGTGCGGCCATAATCGAGGGAAATCGACGCGCTCTTTGTCCGTCGATCCGTAGCGTAATCGGTCTTCCATTGGCTGGGCCGCCTAAGCTTGCGCCACCAGGTTGCAAATTGAACCCGTTGGGCGCCCTTGTTTGCAAGCGCTCGATCCAGTCCTGCTCGAGTTTTCTAGCCTCTCGGG
This sequence comes from Aquidulcibacter sp., assembly GCF_020253525.1. GTDB lineage: Bacteria > Pseudomonadota > Alphaproteobacteria > Caulobacterales > Aquidulcibacteraceae > Aquidulcibacter. The sequence continues at coordinate 16,519 of NZ_JADCBK010000060.1, read as the reverse complement.
GCGTCGAGCAACCGTCGATCTTGGTTATCTCGAATTCTTCGTGGATCGCAACATTACGCTGGGTAGCTTCCCTGATTGCCGACGCCAATCCACCAGCCCTCAGCTTTTTACTTCTGCGATGCGCATCATATTGATGGAAGCGAAAGCGTGTTTCCAAGCTACGTTGCGTAACACCAACATAGCTTCGGCCATCAGAACGTCTTCGGATTTGATAAATAATGAAGACCTGCTCAGGTGATGGCAGTTGATCGGTTTTGACAAGTTGCAGACGCGCTCTCTTGCGCCTTTTGCCACGGCTATCATCACCATCGCCGCCTCCCGCTGCGGCAACCTTCGGCAGGACGTGCGCGCTGGCTTCCGGAACGGAAACAATCGGGGCATCCGGCCGTCGTGGGTGGCGCCGCGGGAATGGGATGATGCGGCGTTCCGCCGCGGGCAAAATAGAGCTAGGCTCGTGATTAGCCTGAGACATAGGACTGATACTCCTGTGTTTTGGGTTAGGCCGTCGGGGTGTTGGAAGCACCTCGGCGGCCGCCTTTGTGGGATCATTCCCACGCTATTTGGCTGCCACAAACCAGGAATGTTGTCAAGAAAAATATGATAATGGTCTCAATAAATTTTGGCGGCCAACGAGGCAGTAAATTCGTGTACAAAAGTCGGCCCGCTAATGCGCTGGTTTAGATCGATAAAAATGCCCACGGCTTGCTGTTGACGGCGACCAAGCAATTGGAATTCATGAGAATTATGTCTCTTCGGGTGCTCGCTCCCGCGGCGCTCCATCGCCAATCAGGTGAAGATAACTGCGTATTTGTGTACACAGTTCACGGGGCCAACTCGCACTAGCGCCGCAATTCGGGCGGTATCTGAGGTGCCCCTACTCGAAACAGATTAGCCGCTTTTGGTGGATTCGCAGGCCATCAGGCGTTCGCGGTTCGGAAGCAGGAGGGTTTGGTGCACAGCCCAGCGCACGGACCTCAGGACAAATTTTTTTGTCGTCTCAATCATAGGGTCTCCATCCTAGTTGGGGGTTGGAGCATCCGATAAATCCAGCGTGGTTCAGACCACGCGAGGGATGAGTTCACGCGCGGGCTTTGGTTATGAGCTGGCGGAGGTAGGATGGGCCGCCGTCGTCCATAAATAGTACATTGCGCTCCTCAAGGTCAGATTTCGTTGTCGTCCGGGGCAAATTGATCAAATCGTGGAAGCTGGTGATCGACAAGATGAAGGCACTCAAGCTGATGGCTTTGTCGGCCAACTGCGCCTCAATCTGTTTGATTTCACGATACAGGCCGAACTTCGGATCCGACAAATTCAGATTCCTTATTCCCTTTGGATCAACGAATGAAAGCCACTGCTTTCCAGATTCATCGTCAACAAGCCAGAGAAGAAAGTCGGGGTAGAAGTTTCCAGCTAATGCGAAGCCGAGCCCCTTGGCCCGATTATCCGCGTTACGCAGCAGATAAAGGCTTAAACCTCCCAGGGCTTCTTTGCCCGCGGGGGACTCATAAAATGCCTCCAGGTCTTGGACAAACCGGACCTCGCTCGGGTCTCCGATGGCGAGGGGCCGCATCTTCAGGGGGACGATAGCGTCTTTAATCGGCGAGAGCAGGGGATAGTACAAATGCTGGCCGAAGCTGATCGCAACCATATGTGGGGCGTTCCACTTGCTCGCCTCGCCAAGCTTCCCAGATTCGACAATGCCCCTCAGGACCTCGAGCCTCTCCTTGTACTCGAGCCCATCGTCGGTGTTTTCTATTTCGAATTGATACAATTTGATGATCGAACCTGAATCTTCCACGACTGGCGCGACATCATAGAACTGGCCTTCATAGGCGGCTTTTAGGCCCTGGTAGAAGCGATCCGTATAATCAGTAAGCAGCTGCACCATCACTTTCTGCTGGCGCTGCACATCAGCGAACCCTTCCACCTTCAATTCTTCCTGAGGTACGAAAAGCGTGTACCAACCATCATTGCCGAGGCAAAACTCGGCAAGGCGGTTTCGGTCTACCTTCAGGTTGCTCCAGCTTTTCAGCAGCTTATATTCTTGCACGGCATTGAAGACCGTGTCCCAATCAAAGCACGCGATTGCCTTCTTGCTCAGCTTACCGCGATAGCGTTTGTCGGGCGCGCTACTTTCTTTGACTGCCGTAGTCGAGAGAGCCTCCACGCGTGGGTAGAGATCTAGCACAACATGAGGCGGCTTAACCTTACCAGCAAACTCCGCTGGAATTTCATAAAGTGTCGGGAAGTGGATACGCTTGAAGCCCTTGATCTGATTATCCTTGTAACCGTCCTTCAGCTTCAGGGTCTTTAATCTGGTGCCAGAAGGTAGGTTGGTCTTTGTCGGGAAATCGAGCGCTATGATTTCATCGCTTGGTGTAATGCCTTCCTCTTTCAGATAATCCTTGAAGGTGGCCATATAGTTTGCCCGAACGCCGAAGATATTCAGTGTCTCCAGGCGTTCCATATGCGTACCCTTCGGCCTTTCAGCAGGCAGCGAGCGCTTGAGCGACATGCCGCGCCCTTTCAGGCGTACGCCGCGACCGAAAAGCTGAATGATCTGGGACCCTTCCCCCTGGCCCATATTGAGCAGGCCCATGGTTGATACCCGCCAGCTTGACCAGCCTTCGGTGAACTTTCGCGATCCAATAAGGACATTCAGCTTGCTGTCCTTGTTGTTGATTGTTCCGAAAAGCCCCGTACCGAAATCATCTGCCTCGGTGTCAAAGTCAGTGCTGTCTTCCGCGTTTTTGAAGAAGCCGGAATCGTCACCGATGTTGATCAGGCCGAAGGGGTCGAAGGCCCCCACCCGCAGGGCAAGTTCACCCTTGCTGTTGCGCAGGTTCACCAGCTTCAGCCGTTGCCGAGCATCCGCGTTGAACAGCCGTTTCAGAATATCGTCATAGATCGTGAGCGCGTCTCGCTGAATAAGGGGCGTAAAGCGCTTGGCGAAGATATCGTTGCCCTTCGAATCCAGCAGCCGGGCCTTGTCCGCTACAAGGTCTGCAATCCAGGTGGTGGCTTCCTTTGGATGGTTCAGGAACCAAGCCAGAAATCTGATAACTTCAAGGATATCACTATCCTCGCCCGCAACGGTATTGCCGACAAACACCCAGAGGGGTTTCTCGATATTGAAATCCCTGATCTTGTCGCGGTGCGAATCCCAAAGCCAGAGCTGCTGATAGAAGCTGAGCAGGCAGGCCGTGAAATACAGATCCCCATCCTTGTCATAACCTTTGTCGTCAAGGTTCAGGATCAGGGACTCCTTCCCGTAACCATCGGCGTAGAAATACTTATAGCTGTAATCAATCAGCACGGCCTTGGCATAAGCTTCCCGGATGCCATCAATCCGGGCGCGGGCGCGTTCTTCTGTTGTCAGCTGCAGTTGTGCGCGTTCCGTGGAATCCAGCTGCTTCAGTGTCTTGTCAAAAAGGCGCCTTGCCTTGGCCTTCAGGATATCATCCTCAGCCTTGGCGACAGTGGAACCCTTGGCCACGGACTGGCTGAAGGTGGCGCTATATTCAAAGGCAAAGCCACCCTTCACCAGCGCAGCACGCCGTGCCATCCAGACGCCGCCCGCGCTGCCGGTGCCGCGGTGGCCTTCGTCAACCAGGACAAGGTTATTGCCTTCAAAGGCCTCGGTCGAGACAGTCTTGTCGCCCATCTCATTGGCCAGCTTCGTGACCTCGATCACATCCACCCAACCCTTGAACAGCGAACCGGCCTGGTTTTTGTCAAAGGCATGGGCGTTGATGCCGGATTGATGGAATTCATCCAGATGCTGGCGCGACAGACCTTCATTTGGTGTCAGCAGGATGATCCTGTCGGGGAATAGATTCGGATTTCCCGCCTGGAAGTAGTGCAGGTATTGTAGGATGTTGATGTGCAGGATTAGCGTTTTGCCGCTGCCTGTGGCGTTCCAGAAGGCCAGCTTGTTCAGGTCTTCGGCGGTGTAGTCCTTGAACGGTTCGGCCCCATCCTCTGCCCGATAGGCCGTCATTTGTTGATTCAAACCATCCAGTAGGTCCTGCCGATGGTTGAAATACCAGTCGAGGTAGATTTCCGTGAACAGAAGGGAGAGGTATTGGAAGTATTTCATCGTCAGCACTTCGCCGGTGGCGGCGTTGCGGCGATGGGTGATCTTCTGCCAATGCCCTACGATGTTAAGGTCATAACGACGCAGATCGGCCTCATTGATCCGATCCATGTTGAAAAGGCTGCGCGTCAGTTCATGGAAGAATTTTGTCTGGCCGTCATCGTCAATGCCTTCGTGCCGGTCTTCGCCTAAACGAGATTTCAGCGTCATCAGGCCGTCGCCGTGGAAATGGCTTAGCATCCATCGGTTCAATACCAATTCCTGATGGAAGGTGCGCTTTTTCTTCGGGGCGCGCGCCATTAGACATCATCCACATTGAACATTGCATCCAGGAAGGCGGGTTCGATCTGGCGCAGCATCAGCTTCTTCACCAGACTGCCTTCCTCCTCAGTAGTTTCCACTACGGAGGGGATGTTGTGGTCGCCATTGATGTAGACCACATCAAATTCGCTGTCGGCCGGGTTTATCTTCAGCTTGTCGCAGAGACGCGTGAGTTCTTCGTAACCGAGTTTCTCACAGTCGCGCCAAAGGATCAGGGTTTTTTCGCCGGTCGGCAGCCAGCCTTCTACCGTCACGAAGCCCTGCCTGGCCTGGATATCAATATGGCGAACAGTGAGGCCGATTAGATAGTTGAAGGTTTCGACCAGATCCACCTTGCGCTCTTCCCAGGCACCGGCGCTGTCAATGGCGATTTTGAGCGTATAGTCAAAGGGCTTCTGGAAATCTGAGACAGACAGAAGCGAACCCTTCGCCTCAACATCCAGCATATAACGCATCAGGTAATCATCGCGGGCGGCTTCGCTGAGTTCATTGAGCAGATTAGCCTGCGCGTCTGATCGTTTCAGCTCGAGGTTGTTCAGACTATCCTCATAGCCCTCGATCTTGAGTACCTTAAAGGCATGGCTGATCCCTGTTTCGGGAGCGGTTGGTTTACCTTCGGACCAATCAGCGGAATAGACAACCTTCATCATGCGCGGTTTCAGCACAGTATCGAAGTAGTCGCCTTGTTCAACCAGAATGTAACGTCGTTTCTCAGAGGAATTGCGGGCCAAGTGCAGGATAGCATGGCCGGTTGTCCCAGTACCCGCAAAATGGTCAACGATGATTTCTCTGTCTGTCTCGAATGCCTTTAAGAAACGAGATGACAGCTCGTAGTCCTTTGGGTTGGTGAACGCCTTACCACCAAACAGACTGGCAAGTGTTTTGCTCGCCACACGACCATCCCGATACTTGATGCTTGTAAGGCTCTGAAACTCGGTGTTTTTTAAGTAGGTCTTGTTGTTCGGAACCGTGGTCTCATCGTCTCCAAAATGAACGAGGCCATCCTTAATTCTCTGAAGCATCGTCTCTTCAGGATATCGCCATCCGCTGGACGGTTCTTTGCAAACTCGCCCGGTCATGGGATGAATTACGTCATACCTATACTGTCCGAAGTTTGGCCCTGAAATATTATCTGGGAAGTACACTCCGCGCTCATCCATCCAGCTATAGTGTTTGCTATCCCGTATCGGATTTGAGTCCGGAAACGTTGCGTACCATTTCAGTGCGGCGGCGTGGATGGCCTTCCAATCGGTTCCGTGCTCCTTCCTCAGTTTAGCAAAGGCTGCATATATTTCATCCAAGCCTTCCTTCTTTTCGGTCCAGTTACCTTTGTTTACGTTCTTGTCAACGACAGCCGTCATCAGGTACTCATGCTGCATCGAAACGTAGGACTGGTCGTTCTTGCTAGAGTTCTTCCAGATGATATCCCCAGCACGGTTCTCTTTTCCAAAGACTGCGGAAAGAACCAGCGCAGCATTATAGTGTTCGTTCTCGTCAATATACATCGACAGTATGCCGTCCCGTCGCAATAGATGCATTGCCAGTGTTAGTCGATCAAACAGCATGGCTGCCCAGCTGGAATGCTTGTAAGCGTCCTTATAGGTGAAGTCGTTCTTTCCGATGTTGTAGGGCGGGTCCATGTAGACACATTTTACTTGCTCCCGATACCGCTGCATCAACAGCGTTAGCGCCTGAAAATTCTCCCCATGTAGTAGCAGCCCGTCTAGGCTGGCATCCAGGTCAGGAATAGCTTTCAACAAATCAGCGCGGAACCCTGCATCAAACAGCGCCGTGTCCACCATCAAAAAGGGCGCGGCCTTCAGTTCCTCGACCGTTCCCAACGCGGCGCTAGAACGCATGCCCATTTCATGCCACTGCGCCCATTGTGCGGGGTTCGCCATGATGGCGGGGTAAAGCGCTTCCGGAACTCTATCTAGCGTCACACAATAATGCGCTGCGACGACGAATTTCTTCTTCAACCAAAGCTTCTTCTGGAAATTCTCAATGCTAGCAAGGAAGGTGATCAAGTCCAGCGCAATGGCGCGCAAGCATTGGATCATCCGCAGGTTGCGTTCGATATCAGCGAAGGCTTCGGCCCCCTGCACATCATCCAGGTTCATCACCTCACTCTTGATATAAAAATCCAATTCGCGGCGCAGGAAGCCGCCCAAATCCTTATGGATGAAGTAGTCTGCGGTGTTTTTCTCGGTATAGGTCTTCAGGTGCTTTTCCAGCAGTGTGCGCTGGGGGTTCTTTTCTGTCGGGGCGCGGGTGGTGAGCGCCAACCAGCGCGCCTTGACCGCATCATCGGCCAGAATCGCCGCTACCGCCTGATCAACCAGCGCTTCTTGCTTGGTGCCTTTCGGCTGCGGGGCATAATCGAACCGGATCACCAGTGCGCCATCTTCCTCGGTCACGGGCTGGATGGTTTCCTCAAAGGTCTCGCCATCTTCATCCGTGCGGGTGATTGTCCGCGCGGTCGCCAGCACAAAGCGGCGTTCCTTGTCATTATCCTTGCGGTTGTCCTTGGCCGTATCGGCGGCGACAAGGCGGAAGTGAACAGCACGGCCGTCTTCCAGCTTGAAGCTAAAATTGGAAAAGGACTCGCCAGATTTGGTGTAATATTGGTCGCGGTTAGCCCAATGGAGAACCACTTCTTCCCCTGAATAGGGAATTGCGTAGGTGTCGCCCTTGTAGCGGCGCTGGCTGATGAAGTCCCCTTTATCAAAGTAACGGGAGAAAAACGTCAGCAGGTGGGAAGATACCTGGTTCTCATGTTCAGATGCCCCTGCGCTGGCGGCGGCAAGCGCGGCGCGCAGATCTTTCACCCTTTTCTTGTCGTCAGGAATTTCACCCAGGTCCTCGAACTGCTTTATGGATTTGGTCAGTTCGGCTCGCAAAGCTTCGATATTCGCGGCAGCCCCGGCGGCTAGTGCCTCAGCCACACGCGCCTTCAGGCGGTTGGATAGGTATTCCTCAATCTCGCCCGCCCGGGCATTCAGGATACGGTAGACACCAAAATCAAGGTCGGGGCGATCAATCTGGAAAATCTCGCGCAGCTTGGCGACCAGGGTATCGAAATTGCTCATTTTTCTTGCTTCCTTGGTGTCATCCGGCGTGATTACAGGACCACCCAGCGGATCGTAAACAGGGTCTCGGCTTCCGTGCGCTGGGCCAGGCGCCTTTCAAGCTGATCAATCAGGGCATCTCGCTTGGCCATGATTTCATCCTCAACCTGGAAGATTTCCTGACGCTGGCGGCGTTGCTGCTGTTCCAAGCGGCGGATCTTATCCTGTAGCTGCTTTTGTTCTTCCAGGGTTGGGGCCTGGCGGGATTGGCGGTGCAGAACCTTAAGCTGTTCCTTCGTATCGGCCAGCGCTTTTTCGGCGGCCAGCACCATGTCGTCGGCCCAGCGTTCCAGCTTTTCTCGGGCTTCCTGGAAGTGACGATTATTGGTTTCCAGGGATCGACTTATGGTGGCCTGGGCGTGCCTTTCCGCTTCGGCATGCAAGCGTTCTTGGACGTCAGGCGGCACCGCCCGCGGGCGGACCTGTTTAGCGGCACAGAGGAATAGCCGTTCCATCGTTTCCTGATCGAGTGCCAGTCCGTTTTCGGCGAAGCCCGAACAGAGCAGGTGCTCCTCTCGTTCATAGCTTTCGATGCCAAGGCGCCGCAACGTTAGCCAGCCTGCCTTGCCCTTCAGCGCCTCAATGACCGAGAGGCGGGCGGGGTGACCGGATATGTCGAAGACGATCTCGGCGGGGGGTGTGGGCAGGGCCTTGGCAGTATCAATGACGTGCTGGCCGAGGGGATGCGACAGGCGGTAGAGGAACTGGCTGATCTCCTCAGTTTCTCCGCCCGGCGCCTGCGGGCGCGTCTTGGAGATAAGGTGATAGCGCCCGAGGGAGATTTGGGGTGTTGGCGGGGCGTGCAGGTCGAATGCCAGGGTGCTTTCATCAAAAGTCGCCATGGCCGCCAGCATGTGCTGCGTAACTGCCCAGAAGCGGCGGCTGACGCGATCCAAGGTTGCCTGGGTGTCGGCAAGCCGCACGCGCAGGCGTTCATGCACATCTTCATCAAAGTTTTCGAGCAGCGCCTTGCGCGTGTCAGCCAGGCGGGTGCGGATCTGCTCGTCAAGCTCCGCCTGAAGTGCGCGGAACGCAGTGTCAATTTCATCGGGCGTTCTGCATTGCTGGTAGATGGCCAGGATGCGTTTTTCGAAATCCACCCCGGACTCAATCGAGCCCAGGATTTCGTCGGAGGCGCCGAAGATACCGTTGAACAGGCTGAATTTCTCGGTCAGTAGCTCCAGCACACGCTTGTCGGCCGCGTTGCGTTCGTTGAGGAAGTTGATGACGACTACGTCGTGCTTCTGACCATAGCGGTGGCAGCGGCCAATGCGCTGTTCGATACGTTGCGGGTTCCAGGGCAGATCGTAGTTGATGACCAGGGAGCAGAACTGAAGGTTTATGCCTTCGGCTGCTGCTTCTGTGGCCAGCATGATTTGCGCTCCGTCGCGGAAATGCTCCGCCAGTGCGGTACGGGAGTCGACTGCGCGAGAGCCGGATACACGGCCTGAGTCCCGGTTGCGGGCGACCCATTCCTCATAGATTGCGTGCGCTTCCGGCCCGCCATTTGTGCCGTTAAAGAGCACGACCTGGCCCGAGTACCCATGGGCTTCGAGGAAGCCTTTTAGATATTCTTGTGTGCGCCTGGACTCTGTGAAAATGAGTGCCTTCTGTGCGGCGCCGGTTTTCTCCATTTCCGTGAAGCCAAGCTCCAATGCCTGAAGCAGCGTCTGCGATTTGGTATCCACGCCGACTTGCCGTGCCCGATCAGCGAGTGCGGCGAGGATCGCTATTTCTTCCTTCAGTACAGCATGGTTGATTGTCTGAGGCGCATCTGCCTCGGCGCCACCTTCGCTGTCATTTTCATCAAGGATTTCATCGAGAAGTTCGGGTTCGAGCTCTTCGTCCTCGATGATCCGTGCGGCTAGTTCCTCATCATTGCCAGTCTTCTGGTCTCGTAATTCCTCAAGCCGGAGGCGAAGTGCGTCGAGCGTAGCTGCGATGGCGATTGAGGAGGAGGCGAGAAGCTTTCGTAGGATGAGTGTTGTCAGATGGCGCTGGCGTCGCGGAAGGGCATAGCTGTCCTCCCGTTGAAGGAAACTCGAAATCGCCTCGTAGAGGGCCTGCTCCGCGTCGTTCGGGTGAAAGGGCCGGGTGATGGTGCGCCGTTCTGTGTAGCGGACGTACTCGGTCACCTGCTTGCGAAGGGTTCGCTTGCAGAAAGCGGCGAGGCGCTGCCGTAGGCCAGCAAGATCGCCGCCCGCCGTGGCGTATTGGGACCGAAAGGCATCGGCATCGCCGAACATCTGCTCGTCGATCAGTGTGCTGAGGCCATACAGTTCCAGGAGGGAGTTCTGCAGGGGCGTCGCGGTCAGCAGGACCTTGCGGCAGTCTTCCGTAGCCCAGCGGATTCCCTGGCCTACCTTGTTGCTGGGCCGATAGGCGTTCCTCAGCTTATGGGCTTCGTCGATGACGACGATGTCCCAGGCGATTCTTTTCAGGGCGTCCCGTTGGCTATTGGCGAAGTGGTAGGACATGACCAGAACGGCGGGCTGCGTAAGGGGGTCCTGGCCCAAGCGCGTGGCATCGCCCCATGAGCGCGCGTCGAGAACCACGGCTGGGAGGTTGAACTTCTCCTGGAGTTCGAGCGCCCATTGCTTGCGGATGGAGGCTGGGCAAATTACCAGAAGCCTGCGGCGGCGTTCGGCCCAAAGCTGGCACAGTACGATCCCCGCCTCGATCGTCTTACCCAGGCCGACCTCGTCAGCAAGCATCACGCCTTTGGAGAGCGGTGAGCGCAGTGCAAAGAGCGCGGCTTCAATCTGATGCGGGTTGAGGTCAACCGCAGCATCGAATAGGGCCGCTGACAGACGATCCATGCCGCTTGGGGCACGGCGTGAGAGGTCCTCGGCAAAGTATTTGGCATGATAGTCGGATACGATCATGTCAAAAGTCTGCCGCAAGGCGCGAACAGGAGATGGTTCGGGCCTTCATCTGGGTTAAAACCGTTCGGCAGGCGAAGTGTCCAGCCTGGATGCTCTCCAACGTCAGCAGTTTGTTCGAACAGTCCCTTGCAGGTCCTAAGATCAAGATGGCCTCCAGGAATCACCGCCCCTACTGGCTTGAGACGGCATGCAATCTCGAGCGTCATTCTGCTGAGGAGGCGTGATCATGAAAAGAGTGTAATTTTTGCCATCATTGTTCCTGGGTACCCGATCGGCAGTTTTTCAATGTAGCAGCAGACGGTATGCTCGGCGAGGTGCGCCTAGGGTTAGCATCGGTTCAGACGGTTGGGCGGTTCCTGCCCCCCCCACCCTACCGGCACCCCTTCCAGCAGAGCCGGCAGCGTCACCCCCTCCGGCTGCTGCCCGTCCAGGATCGCCTCGACCACGCCCTGCGCCGCAGCGTCAGGCGGGGCAGTCGCGAGACATAGGACAAGATGATGTTCTCCCCGCCGCCATTTCGTTGATCGTGCCGAAGCGGCCCGTCTCGCGCCGTCGCACTCCCATCGCTCGAGCCGCGCCTGATGTCATGGGACGGTTGCGGCTTCGTTTTGGCCGGCAGCAACTGGCCGATACCTGCCTGGCAGCTTTCCGAAGAGCGAACTCAGATAACTGTCATTCGGCTGATCTCTATCAGGGAGGGGCGGCCTCCGATTCACCATGCTGATCAATGCGCGGCCAATAACCACCCGTTTAGATCGACGGAATTGTTCCAGTGTGCGATGTTCCCACGCGGCGGGGGTAGGGGGACGGTGGGGTGAAGGTTAAGAGGCTTATCATTTCGAACTTCCGTGGGATCGCCCAGGGTACGGTCAACTTCTCTGGGCATACCCTGTTGGTTGGTGGGAACAACGTCGGCAAGTCCACTGTCTGCGAGGCACTTGATCTCGTTCTGGGGCCGGAGCGGCTGTATCGGCGCCCGGTTGTCGATGAACACGACTTCCACTGCGGGCGTTACAAGGGCAAGGACGGCACCCCAATAGTGATCCGCATCGAGGCGGTCTTGACCGACCTGTCGCCGGAGGCGGAACTGCGATTCTTTCGCCACCTGCGCCGCTGGGACATCTCCAAGAGCGACTTTGCTGACGAGGGCGATGGGGGCCCTGTGACCGGTGACGGGCCGCTAATCACTTGGGCTCTGCCCTTGGTCTTTCTCGGCCGATATGACAAGGACGAGGATGACTTTGTCGGCAACACCTTCTTCGACCATCCCATCGAGCCGCCTGACGACGATGATGAGACCATGGAGGTCGCGCTGGGCACCGGGCGCCGGATCTTCGGTCGGGAGCATAAGCGGCTATGTGGCTTTGTGTTCCTTCGTACCCTCCGGACCGGTTCCCGCGCTCTCAGCCTGCAGCGAGGCTCTCTCTTGGACACCGTCCTCCGCCTGGGCGGCACAGGCCTCGCCGATATGTGGCAGGACACGCTCGACCGCCTGCAGGACCTGAAACCCTCCATCGGAGAAGTCGCCCAGCTGAAGCAGGTACGGGCAGACATCCGCAGGCGGATGGCGCGATTTGTGAATCTCGCGCCCGGTGAAGATGCGACCAGCTTCTTCGCCTCGGAGCTGACGCGCGAGAACCTCCGCGAGGTGGTGAAGCTCTTTATCGCGGCCGAGCCGATCGGCTACGCGGTGCCGTTTGCGCGGCTCGGCACCGGGTCCGTCAACCTGCTGGTGTTCGCGCTTCTCACGGTGATCGCCGAACTCAAGGAGAAGGGCTCCGTGATCTTCGCCATGGAGGAGCCCGAGATTGCCCTGCCGCCCCACACGCAGCGGCGGGTAAGCCAGTTCGTACTAGCCGAGATGGGACAGGCCATCGTCACTTCCCATTCGCCCTATGTCATTGAGCAGTTCGAGCCAAAGGACGTCGTGATCCTCGACCGGCAAAACGATGGCGCGCTGACCGGCGCCCCCATCAACCTGGGGACATTTAAACCAAAGACCTTCAAGACAGAACGCCGTCAGTTCGCCGAATCCATTCTCAGCCGCGCCGTCCTCGTGGTGGAGGGATCGACGGAAACCGCGCTCTTCGCGGAGGCGTCCACGATCATGGAAACCTCATTGGGCGCCGACGCCTACGCCCACTTCGATCTTGCCGGCGTCAGCCTATTCAATGCAGGGAGCGAGACCGCTGTCCCGAAGTACGGGCCTGTGTTCAAAGCCATGGGAAAGCCGGTCTTCGGCGTTTGCGACAAGCCCAACAAGCCATTGACCGTCGACGCTATCGCGCAGTTGGGCGACTATACACAGCACTGGACCCTGCCGCACAAGGGGATCGAAGCGCTTCTGGTGGAGGAAACGGCAAGCGCCGTGCACGTGCGCTTCCTAACCGAGGTCGAGGGTCGCTCTGATTACCCGACGGCCCTCGGGAAGTATGACGCGCTGGTTGACACGGCCGCCAAGGCCAAGGACCTCGCGCTGGACGTGCTGAGAGCCCGGAAGGGTGATGCATTCGGCTACGCTGCGATCTTCGTTCGCGCGTGTGAAACCGCGGACCAGCTTCCCAAGACGATCCGCGATATATTGGAAGCCATTCACAATGCCTTGGCGCCGCCGGACGAGGGCGACGCCGGCAGGGCGGGTTGAACATGCTGTTCGGAGATGTCACCTGAAGCTGGAGCTGGATGCCAAGCGGGTGTCGATACTGGCCGCTGAAGGGCATCTCCTGGTGAAGGGAGGGCCAGGTGCTGGCAAGACAACGATCGCGCTTCTCAAGGCCCAGGCGTTGCTGTCGACGCTCGGAGCTGCCCAGGAGGTGCTCTTCCTGAGCTTCTCCAGAGCGGCCGTGCGCGCTGTCTTGGTCCGATGCAAAACGATCCTCAAGGCGGCGGAGCGAAAGCAGATCGAAGTCCAGACCTACCACTCGTTCTGTCTCGAGCTGCTGAAGTCGCATGGGCGGCTGCTGACCGGAAAACCTACCTCGATCCGCTACCCGGATGAAGAACGCCTTCAGAAGGCGGCGTTCGACGGTGACTGGGCCGACGAGGCGGGGCGCCTAGCCCGCGAACAGGCCGTTTTCGGCTTCGACCAGTTCGCCGGCGCGGCGGCAGACCTGATCGAAGGCTGCGCCGCTTTGCGCCGATTGATCGGCCGTAAGTATCCATTGATCATAGTCGACGAGTTCCAGGACACCGACGACGACCAGTGGCGGCTCGTGGCCGCCCTGTCGAAGGTCACGACCATCTTCTGCCTTGCCGACCCTGACCAGAGCATTTTCCAGTACCAGCCTAAGGTGGACCCACTACGGATCGAAAGGGCCATCGCCTTCTTGAAGCCGATGGTCACCGATTTGGCGGGTGATAACCACCGCAGTCCCAACAGCGGCATCCTCAAGTTTGCGGACGCCGTGCTGCACGACACCGCCTTGCCGAAGCCGTGTCCGGAAGTCGCCCAAATCAATTATCCGCCGCGGATGTTCTCGACAATGACCCATGCCGCTGTGATCTGGATGTTCGGACAGCTCGCCAAGCAGGGGATCGAAAATCCTAGTATCGCAGTCCTTTGCCGGAGCAACGCCCTAGTGTCCGACATCTCGACGATCCTAAGCGAGGAGCACGTCTACAAGACGTCTACCCTGAAACCGGTCGGTCACGAGGTGGTTTGGGACGCCGAGCTTTCGGCGGCGGCTGCCGTTGTCCTCGCCTCCATTTTGGAATGGCCCAGGACGCCGCCGGCTGAAAGCGCAGCCGCCACCATGCAAGCAGCGGCGGCCTATTGCCGGCTTAAGGCAGCCATCGACAACACGCAGACAGCCAAGGCCGCCGCAAAGGGCTTTGGCGAGGCCGCTGAGGCAGCGCTCGCGGGGCGCCCATTGCGGAATAAGTTCGGTAAGGAAATCTCGGCAGCCGCGGCGGTCGGTGTCGGCTTGCTAGGGGATCCGGTGGTAGACTGGCGAGCCGCGCGCGCCGTCCTGGCGACCATCCCCGTCCTGGAAGATGTAGTGAAACAAGTCCACCTGGTCCGATTGTTCCGGGCGGCGGATGCGCTTGGCCGGGGCCTGTCGAGCATGTGGGTCAACACGGGAACCTACCAGGGCGCGACCACCTTCGTTAAGAAGACCCTCGATCAGGAGCGGCTGATGTCTGCCGAACTGGAACCGCAGGGCGTCCTAGTGATGAACATCCACAAGTCCAAAGGGAAGGAGTTCGACGGCGTTATCCTGGTAGAGGGCCAGTTCAAGTCCCACTTTTTCGACTTGGCTCGCGACCCTCCACCATCGCCACATGCCCGCCGCCTGCTTCGTGTCGCCATCACGCGCGCTCGCCGCCGAGTCGCGATCATTAGAGCGTCTGGCACGTACCCGCCCCTCGCGCCCGCCTAGCCAGGCGCGGGCCGTTTCCGCTTGCTGCAGGGCTAGCTAGCTTCCGCTACGACTCAAACATTTTTGCAGTATAATGAGGCTTCACTGTTGCCCCCATTCCACAGGAAACGGCTCCAGAAGCCCCGGTAGCGTCACCCCCTTCGGCTGCCGCCCGTCCAGATTCGCCTCAACCATATCCGGCGCCAGCAGCGTCAGCCGCAGCATGCAGGACATATGGCAGGCCGCGCACCAATGGCGCGGTGTTATTCCGTGACCGATTTATCCGTAACTATCCGGCGAGTCCCACGGCTTTCTGATCTTCACGCTGCGCTGTGCGCCATGCTCTGCTGCTTTTTCCAATTCCAGGGCAGTAATTCATGAAGTCTTTGCTGCGGCATATCAGCGATGCGGGCGAGTACGTCAGCAAGCCAGGCGCGCGGATCAACGCCGTTCATCTTTGCGGTCTGGATCAGGCTATACATGGCGGCGGCGCGCTCTCCGCCCTGGTCAGAACCCGCAAAGAGCCAAGCCTTCCGTCCAAGGGCCGCGCCGCGCAACATGCGCTCGGCGGCGTTATTCGTCAGGCAGGTGCGCCCATCACTCAGGAACCGCGTGAAAGCCTCCCAGCGCTTCAACATGTAATCCATGGCCTGGGCAAGGTCATTGTGGCGCGAGAGCTTCGCCCGCTCGGCCCGCATCCACGCCTCAAGCGCGGCCACTAATGGCGCGATGTCGCGCTGGCGCACCGCAAGTCGCTCAGCCGCAGGCTTGCCATTGATGGTGGCCTCGGCGGCGAATATCGCATCAATCTGGCGCACGGCCTCAATGGCGAGTGGCATGTGATGCAGTTCGGCCAGCTTGAACAGTTTCCGCCTGCCATGCGCCCAGCAAGCGGCCTCCAGGATCGGCCCTGGCTGTCGCCCTGCTGCATAGAGCCCATTGAACCCGGCATAGGCATCTGCCTGCAGAATACCGGTGTAACTGGCCAAGTGGCGTTCGGGATGGATGGCTTTTCGATCTCGGGAATAGCGAAACATCGCCGCGGGCGGGTCCGTGCCACCAAAGGGCGCATCATCGCGCACATAGGTCCAAAAGCGCCCGACATCGGTTTTGCCCGCCGCCAGTACCGGCACAGTGGTATCATCACCATGCAGCCGCTCGGCGGCTATCGTATGGGCATCAATCAGCATCATGAGCGGCGTGATCGTTGCAGTGCTGGCGCCCACCCAATCCCCGATCGTCGAGGTGCTGAGATGGATGCCCTCACGCGCGAAGGTCTCGCTCAGCCGATTGAGCGGCAGGTGCTGGCCGAATTTCGCCTCCAGAATGGTGGCGAGGAGATGCGGCCCCGCCCTGCCGCGCATGATCGGGTGAAAGGGCGCGGGCGGCTGGGAGATGGCCTCACAACTGCGGCAGGCGAATTTCTCCCGCACGGTCTGGATGACTTTCCATTGCCGCGGGATGACCTCCAGCGTTTCCGTCACATCCTCGCCGAGTTTCACGAGGGTGCCGCTGCAGCAGGGGCAGGCGCTTGGTGATGGCAGGACGATTCTCTCGCGCGGCAAATGATCAGGCAGCGGGGCGCGCTTGGGGTGGTTTGGTGCCTTGTCCTGCTTGGTGTCTGGCGCAGACTGCGTGCTGGCCAGGCGATTGATTTCCGCTTTGGTCTTGGCTTCGGATTGTGCGGTGGTGAGTTCGTCGATCTGCAATTCCAACTGATCAACCAGCTTG
>NZ_JADCBK010000006.1 GCF_020253525.1 Aquidulcibacter sp. | reverse complement strand
GACGCCACCGCAGCCGGGGCCGCCGCTCGCACCAACCCCAATAACTGGAACGACACACGCGATAAAGCCGTCTCCAAATCACTCCGCGGTACCCGGAATTAAAATTGGGTTCCAAGGCTCATTGACACAAAGATAGAGAGCGGCCCAAACAGGGCCGCTCTTTTGCTATGTGCCGTGCACACAGAATGAGGAATCGCAACATGACTGTGGATTGGTCGCAGTGTAGGTCAGTCAAAGCTTACAATGACGTTGATACGGCCCTCTTTCAAGGCACGATCCAACCAGCAAACCAACCTGCAATCCTGCGTGGCTTTGTACGTGACTGGCCGATCGTACAAGCGGCGTTGCAGTCGGACGAAGAAGTCTGCGCCTATGTGACCCGTCATGCCAACGACTCCCCCGCCAATTGCTTCTTTGCTCCACCAGAAGTCAAAGGTCGCTTCAGTTATGGGCCAGACCTTCAGCAGTTCAATTTTGATGTCCGGTCAGCCTCCATTGAGACACTCTTGACGATTCTGATGCGCCTGAAGGGGGTGGAGAACCCGCCAAGCATGTATGCTGGGGCCCTACCCTTTCAGCAATTCTTTCCGGCTCTGGCACTCGACTGCCCCATGCCACTATTGAACCCGAGCGTTTCGGCGAAAGTTTCACTCTGGATTGGCAACCAAACCCGAACCGCCGCCCATTGGGACTTGCCGCAGAATCTCGCGTGCGTCGTCGCGGGCAAACGTCGCTTCACTTTATTCCCGATCGAAGAAGTGAAGAACCTCTATATTGGGCCGCTCGACCATACACTTGCCGGCCAGCCCATTTCGCTCGTGGATTTTGACAATCCCGATCTTCTAACCCATCCACGCTTTGCCCAAGCGGTGAAAGCCGCCCAGATTGCAGAGCTCGAGCCTGGCGACGTTCTATATATGCCAAGCTTGTGGATCCATCATGTAAAGTCCTTGGCCCCAGTTGGCATGTTAGTGAATTTCTGGTGGCGCGACGGACCAGAGCATTTGGTGACGCCAAGTCTCACGCTGCAACACGCGCTACTGACCTTGCGTGACCTACCCAAAGCCGAGAAGAAAGCTTGGAAGGCTATCTTTGACCACTATATCTTCCAGACAGACGAAGACCCAATGGCTCATCTTCCTGAAGTGGCCCGGGGGGTATTTGGACCGATCACGCCAGACAGCCTGGCCAAAATCAAGGCACGTTTGCGCCAGTCGCTCGACATGGACTGAGGTCTTGGGCTTTTTCCCGCATTTGGAGAATTCTTAAAGCCAAACTCCCTTCGTTGGCACGAAACCCGCAACCCTACTCCCAACACCGGCCAAGTGTGCCGGAAAGAGACAGATCTCAAGATCGTGGAGTAGAACATGGCACAGGCAAAGTATCTTATCGCAACTGCAGCCGCTTTGGCATTCATTCCGGCAATGGCCAGCGCGCAGCATGCACCTTACGAAGTCCTGAACGGCCAAGTCCAAATGGGCGACGCAGTTTCTACTTTGAATGTTGAATTCCAATCCACGCATGGCACAGTCGCTAACAATTTGTCGGCCGGTAATACCATGTCCGCCAAAGCGGTTGAGCAGAGCATGAATGTATCCAACACGCAAATGCTGCGTGGCACGGTTTCAGCCATCAACACCGTCACAGGTCAAACCGCACGTGGCGTAACCCAAAGCACCGCTGTAGCCCATGGCAATGCTGCGCAAGTTGAAGGTTGCTGCGCCACCGTCGGGATCGATTCGACCCAGACCGCCCAAGCTGGCACCAAGATCACCGCTGGCTCGAACATCCATGTCGGTTCGGCTGATTACATCGTCTCCGGTGCGCAAGCGACAGCCAACAGCTTTGGCAGCTATACCAAGAATGGCTACACCCAAGGCAAAGTGACCCAGACCAGCGCAGCAAAAGTTGAGGCTTCCTCGAAAGTCACCGCGTGCTGCAACAATGGCGCGATCTCATCGAATGCAATTGGCGCAGCAAACTCCGCCCGTTGGGAAGGTGAATCGGCCACTATTTTTGCCGAAGTTGACCAAAACAACACGGGCGCGGTTTCAACCACCTCTACCGTTGACGTCAAGAGTGCCACCAATGTTTCAAGCGGTGCATCGGCCGCCGGTAACTTGGCTGAAATCCAAAACAAATGGGGCTATGCCCAGATGGCTGGCTCGCAGAATAACAGCGGCAATGTTTCTTCGAGCTCAGTTGTCAATCTCGACAATTTCGAAGGCTTTGCAATGACGGGTTCCAATTCGGTCGGCAACTCGGCTCTGTTGTCGAACTTGGGTTCGGACGTCTCGATGTTCATGGACCAAAACAACAGCGGCAATGTCTCGGCAACCACCAGCTTCTCGGGCGCTTCGGCCAATGGCGGTGTCGGCCAAGCAACGTCTTCGGCTGTCGGCAATGCGATCACCGCTTATTCCTGCGCTTCGTGCGGCAATGAAAGTGTCCTGGTTGAAGGCCGCACCACCCAAACCAACACGGGCAATATCACCGCCACCACCACCTTCAACGGCGGCAATATGGGCATGATCTCGGCCAGCGCTTCAGCCATCGGCAATAGCGCAACCTTCGTCGCACAACGCAGCGGCCACTAAGACCTGAGTCCTTAAAGACGAAAAAGGCGGCCCGACTGGCCGCCTTTTTTGTTTTCTGCGATTTAGAAGTGCTAGAGCAATTCTTCGGGGCGAACATCAAAGCTCTTATTACAATATTCGCAGCGCACCCGAATGAAGCCATCCGCCTCAATCATTTCAGCTGCCGCCTCCGCTCCGAATTGCTTCAGCAAAGCCAGAATACGGTCACTTGAACAGGTACAAGCCGTCTCGATTGGCTTGGCTTCGAACAGACGCACGCCATCTTCATGGAATAAACGATAGAGCAGATCACCTGCCGATAAGTCAGCATTGATCAATTCGCGATCTTCTAAGGTTTCAAACAGAATAGAGGCATGTTCCCACGCCATCGCCGTATCCCCGCGTGCACTGTCACCAGCAACCTGTTGGATCAAGGCGCCACCCGCGCGCCATTGCGGCCGCCCTGTTGGCCCCTGTGTCTCAGCACAAGCAATGCGGATGCGGGTAGGGATCTGTTCTGACTGCGCGAAGTAAAGCGCAGCTGCATCGGCCAAAGTATCGCCTTCAAGCGCCACCGTGCCTTGATAACGGTCCATGTCATCGCCTTGATCCACCGTCATCGCAAACAAGCCCGGACCAATCAATTCTGGCAAGCTCGGCTCGGGTTTTTCAGCCAGAAGCTTTGCGAGCGCTACGCCATCAACATTGGCATAGCCGCGCAACGCGCCATTGGTCCGATACTCGGCCACGATGAAACGGATCGGCCCTTCAAGGCCATTTTCGCCTTGCACCTGAATGATCAGCTTGCCGTCAAACTTTAAGGAAGCCCCAACCAGAGCCGCCAAAGTCAACATCTCGCCCAACAGCTTGGCAACGCACTCTGGGTACTTATGGCGCTGCAAGATCTCATCGACCGTTGCAGGTCCTAAGCGAACGATACGGCCGCGCACCGGCTCACCATCGATTCGAAAAGCCGCCACAATATCGTCAGCAGCAGCCATCAAATCGGCATCTGGATCGGAAGGATTGGCATCAAATGTCATTGGCTTGCCCCTTGCGCCAAGCACCATGTGAGAACAGCCTTTTGTGCATGGATTCGGTTTTCTGCTTCGTCAAAAATACGACTTTGTGGACCATCCATGACGGCATTGGTTACCTCTTCACCTCGGTGAGCCGGCAAGCAATGCAAGAAAATCGCCTCAGGCTTGGCCCGCGCCATCAAGGCCTCATTGACCTGATAGGGGCCTAGCGCCTGCATCCGCTCGCCCACATTGGTATCCCCCATGGAAACCCAGGTGTCGGTCACCACACAGTCCGCCCCAGAGATTGCCTCCGCTGGGTCGTCAAACACCTCAACCACCGCCCCTGCAGCCCGCCCAGCAGCCAAAACCTCTTCAGAAGGACGGAACCCAGCAGGACAAGCTGCAGCCACATGGAAGCCGAGTTTTGCGGCCGCATGGATAAAGCTGGTCAGCACATTATTGCCATCGCCCGCCCAAGCAATCTTTGCGCCCTTTAGGGTAATGCCTGCTTCTTCCAGGGTCATTAGATCTGCCAGAATCTGACAGGGATGGGAAAAATCTGTCAGCGCATTGATCACGGGAACCGTGGCATAATGCGCCAATTCCAGCAGGCTGTCATGACTATTGGCGCGTAGGGCAATCACATCCACCATGCGAGATAAAACGCGCGCCGTATCGGCGATTGACTCGCCGCGACCCAATTGGCTGGTGGCGGCGTCCATCACCAAAGTCTGGCCACCCAATTGGCGCATGGCCGCATCAAAAGAGACGCGGGTTCGTGTCGAATTTTTCTCAAATATGGCCGCCAACACATGGCCCGACAAAGGCGCATCGGCATCGACTTTGCCCTTGGGCCAGCCTTGCCGCGCCCGCTTGCGCGCATGGGCTTCATCGAGAATAGCCCGAACCTCCTCAGGGGCGAGGCGGTCAATATCCAGAAAATGACGCATGAAGAAATGTCCAGTCGGGCCGCCTTAAGCGGCGGCTTTGACCTCTGCCCGGGCGGCAGCCAAAGCTGCATCCAGAATCGAGATAGCTTCAGAGATGTTGTCTGGCGACACGATCAGAGGCGGGGCCATGCGCAACACATTTTGCCCAGCCGTGCCAATCAGCATCCCGCGTTCAAAGCACAATTGGCGCACTTTCAACGGATCGATATTCAGCTTCAATCCTGCCAAAAGGCCTTTGCCACGTACATCCACCACAAGGTCAGGATAGCGATCCTTCAAACCTGCCAGTGATTGGTGCAAGTGATTGGCGACATCGCGCACATGCTCCAAGAATTCAGGCTTGCTGATTTCGTCAAAGGTTGCATGCCCTACGGCCATGGCCAAAGGATTGCCGCCGAACGTGGATCCGTGAACACCGCGAACCATGCCGCTGGCTGCTTCTGCCGTTGCAAGACAGGCCCCCATCGGGAAGCCACCACCCATCCCCTTGGCGACCGCCATCACATCGGGTGTGATGCCAGCCCACTCATGGGCAAACAACTTACCGGTGCGACCAGCACCCGATTGCACTTCGTCAAAGATCAACAAAATGCCATGCTCGTCGCACAGCGCGCGCAGACCCTTCAAGCATTCGTCGGGAACAGCGCGCACACCGCCTTCACCCTGCACAGGCTCGAGCAGGATGCCGGCCGTAGTGGGGCCAATGGCGGCCTTCAGGGCTTCATGATCGCCAAATGGCAATTGGCGATAGCCAGGCAAGGGCGGACCAAAACCTGCAAGATAATTAGGGTTAGCCGCGGCATTGATGGCCCCGTAGGAGCGGCCGTGGAAAGCGCCCTCAAAGCCCAAAATCTCAATCCGCTCTGGGTTTCCCTTCGACGAATGATATTTGCGGGTCAGCTTCAAGCAGGCCTCAATCGCCTCAGTTCCGGAATTGGCAAAAAACACCACGTCGGCAAAGGTTGCATCGGTGTATTTCTGGGCCAAAGAGCGCTGAAGCTCTGTCTGGTACATATTGGACATGTGCCAGATTTTATTGGCTTGCTCGGTTAAAGCTGCCACCAGTTTTGGATGGCAATGGCCAAGGCTGTTGGTCGCAATGCCTGCGATAAAGTCCAGATAGCGCTTGCCCTCAGCCGTATAGACTTCAACGCCTCGGCCTTGCACGAAATCGGCTGGCGCGGGGGAATAGACGGGCATTAAAGGGGCAGCGCTCACGTATCACTCTCCAAATTATCAGTTTGTCCCGATTGGGCCAAACGAAAAAGGGCCTAGCGGCTGCCAGGTCCCTCGCCCGAAGCCAAGTCGAACTTGGGTCTTTTACAGCCTTATGCGCGCATGCGCCACCCCGTCTTGAACACACGCCAACAGATAAAGACGAGAATGAGGCTGATCAGGCCGGTGGAAATCGCGCTGGTCATCAAGTCGGCGTCGGCATGGCCCGTGAACCCATAACGAAAGCCATCAATTAGATGAAACACCGGGTTCCAGAGAGAGAGGGTATGAAAAGGCTCTGGCAGGACTTTGATGGAATAAAAAGTCCCTGACAAGAAGGTCAAAGGGGTGATAACAAAACTGGTGACAAAGGCGAGATTGTCAAACTTGTCGGCCCAGATGCCGCCAAGTACACCAAAGGCACCGAACATGATCGCCCCAGTCAAGCCGAAATAGATGGTCCAACCAATATGTTTCGGAATCACATTGGCAAAGATTGTGATAGACACGGCCATCGCGACTGCAACCAAAAGACCGCGCGTTGTGGCCCCGGCAATAAAGCCCGCTGTCAACTCGCCCGCCGACAAGGGCGGCATCAAGAAATCAACCGTGGTGCCTTGAACCTTTGCGACAATCAAAGACGAAGAAGAATTGGCAAACGCATTCTGAATGATCGACAGCATGATGAGGCCAGGGGCCAAGAAATCCGCAAAGGGAATCCCGCTCATCATTCGTTTGTCGGCCCCAAAGGCCATAACAAACACCACCATCAATAACCATGTGGAGACAACCGGGCCAAAAATCGTTTGGACCGCCACTTTCCAAAAACGGCGCACTTCGCGTTGATAAAGCGTTTTCAGGCCGATCCAGTTCAAAGCGCCATAGGCGCGCGGTGCGGGGGGAGTCGCAGGCTGTGTCATGGTGCTAGTTTGGCCTCACAGCGCTGTGAAGGAAAGGCCTTTCGCACACCAAACTCTGTCCTTGAGCGGCAAACTTGCTTAGTTTGTACACTATGAATCCTTTCCTAGAAGCCCTAGCCCACCCGAGCCGACCTTTGGTGATGGGCGTTATCAATGCCACGCCTGACAGTTTTTCAGACGGCGGCCAATTCATTCGTCCTGAGGCAGCGCTTGAGCAGGCGCGCAGACTTATCGCCCAAGGGGCAGATATGCTCGATATTGGCGGCGAAAGTACCCGCCCAGGCTCTGACCCTGTTGAGACAGCAGAAGAGCTTTCCCGCGTGTTGCCGATCCTAAAGGCCATCCGGCAGGAGAGCGGGATCGCCCTATCCATTGACACCCGAAAGCCAGAAGTGGCGCGCGCAGCTGTGGCAGCGGGGGCTGATTGTTGGAACGATGTTTCTGCCTTGACTTTTGCGCCAGATAGCCTTGCGACTGCGGTGGAACTAAACGTCCCAGTGGTGCTTATGCATGCCCAAGGCGACCCAAAGACCATGCAGCAAGACCCCCAATATCGCGATGTGACGGGCGAAGTCTTGAACTTTTTGGTGGGCCGCATGGGCCAAGCGATCCAAGCGGGTTTGAAGCTCTCCAACATCATCGTCGATCCCGGTATCGGCTTTGGCAAAACCCTCGCGCATAATTTGACCCTCTTGCGGGACTTACCCCGCTTTGTGGCTTTGGGCCGGCCGGTTCTGGTGGGGGCCTCGCGCAAGCGCTTCATTGCCGCCTTGGACCAAGGGGCGGGAGTAGAGGAGCGTCTGGGCGGCTCACTTGCCACAGCGCTTTTTGCTGCCAAGCAAGGTGCAAAGATCGTGCGTGTGCATGATGTGGCTGAAACCCGCCAAGCGCTGCGCGTGCAATCTGCCTTGTTAGACGCATAGAGACTTCGATTTGACCCATTCAATCTCCCCGTCAAACCGTGAGAGGCAAACCCATGACGACTGAACCCAAAGGCCGTGTTTTGATCGTGGCGGGCAGCGACAGCGGCGGCGGTGCCGGCGTACAAGCCGATATCAAGGCCGTCACCGCGCTGGGCGGCTTTGCCATGACAGCTGTTACCGCCATCACCGTGCAGAATACGATGGGCGTATTTGACGTGCATCCTATTCCCCTCAAAGTTATCCGCGATCAGATTTCCTGCGTGGCAAGTGATCTGGGCGTCGATGCGGTTAAAACCGGTATGCTTGGCAGTATTGAGACCGTCGAAACAGTTGCCGAAGCGCTGGAAGCCTACACCGGCTCTGTACCCCGTGTGATAGATCCCGTAATGGTCGCCAAAGGTGGTCATCCTTTGCTGGAAGATAAGGCCGTCGCCGCCGTCAAAAGCCTGATGATCCCGCTAGCCGGGCTCTTGACCCCCAATGCACCCGAGGCAGAGCGCCTTGCCGATGTTTCTGTCGACGGAATCAATGGTCAACGCCGCGCGGCAGAGCGCTTGTTGCGGCTGGGTGCGGACGCGGTACTGGTGAAAGGCGGCCACATACCCGGCGCCCGCTTTACCGATCTACTCGCGACCCAAAAGGGCGAAGTCTTTTTTGAGGCGGAGCGGATTGATACCACCTCCACCCATGGAACCGGCTGCACCTTGGCGAGTGCGATTTCTGCCCTTTTGGCACAGGGCGTTGAACTGGAAGAGGCGGTAGAGCGCGCGCGCGCCTATCTGGTTGAAGCCATCAAACAGGCACCGGGCTTTGGCAAAGGCCACGGCCCCCTCAATCATGCTTGGCCCGTCCAGAAATGAGTGCGACCCTTGAGACCCGACTGATCGACATAGTGCGTGCCAGTCCGAAAGTGATGGAGGTACTTGGCCTTGTGCGCGAGGCCAATCTGCCCGATTGGCGGCTTGTGGCGGGCTCCATTTACGGCACCGTTTGGAACGCCTTGACTGGAAGGCCCGCCGATTATGGCATCAAGGATTATGATATTTGCTAT
>NZ_JADCBK010000059.1 GCF_020253525.1 Aquidulcibacter sp. | reverse complement strand
TCATCTGGACCCATTTTGGTCTGCTGGAAGGATCACCAAATCGCGTTGACCCATTTGGGGATGTACACCCCCTTGCATCTCTGCCCCAAGCCTTCCACAAGGCTTGCCATGATCCTGATTATTCACCCCGAACTCGTCCTCGCCCAGCCGCTTCTTGAAAACATCGCGCCCTGTGCGCGGCTGTGGGAGATTGAAGATATTGCCGCCTTTGCCGCTGGTCCCGGCGCCGAGGTGCGCGCTTTTGCATGTATCGGTGGCAAGAAGACCGAAGCTGCCCTGTTCCCGCTTTTCCCAAAGCTTGAGGCGGTGATTGCCGCAGGCGTTGGCGTTGATGGCGTTGATCTGGTGGCTGCAAAGGCCGTTGGGATTTCGGTATGCAACTCGCCCGGTATCAATACCGATGATGTGGCCGACCTGGCCTTGGGCCTGTTGATTGCCGGTGAGCGCAATATTATCGAGCTGGACGGCCTTGTCCGCCGTGGGGAGTGGGCCGATGCGCTGACCCACGCGCCGCGCTATCGGTTGCGGGGTCGCACGTTAGGAATCCTCGGTATGGGCGCGATTGGCCAAGCCATTGCCGTGCGCGCCGAGGCCTTTGGTCTGAAAATCATCTGGGCAGGGCCAAACCCAAAGCCAGAGCTTGTGTGGCCGCGGGTTGAGACGGTTTTGGACCTGGCCAAGAAGTCTGACATTTTGATGCTTGCCTGCCCGTTGACGGACGCAACCCGCAAAGTCATCTCAGCCGAGGTTCTTGATGCGCTCGGCACAGAGGGCGTTTTGATCAATGTTGCACGCGGCGGCGTGGTCGATGAAGCGGCCCTTTTGACAGCCCTGCGCGAGCGGAAGATTTTGGGCGCGGGCCTTGATGTGTTCGAGAATGAACCGACTGACCCGAAACTCTGGGCCGATCTGCCCAATGTCGTCCTCACCCCCCATGTCGCGGGCCGCACGCGGGAAAGCGTGCAAGAAGCTGTTCGCGCGGCCATTGGCAATCTGATCCGCGTCTATCAAGGCCAACCGTTGGAGAACCGCGTGGTCTAGGGGGTAAGCCCTGCCAACATCTCACCCAGATGTTCGGGGTAAATGGTTTCACGTGTCGCTTGGATTTCGGCTAAAGACCACCATCGGCCGATATCAATGGTTTGGGCTTCAAGTGCGTTGAGGCCTGCTGCGTGTAGACGCGGGCTCTCGTGGTGGAGCGCAAAGAAAACCCCGCTTTGGCGATAGCTGATGCCATTGAAGCGATAGGTCACATCTTCGGTGCCAATCACGTCGCCGAGGGCGGCAGGGTCAATCAAAATGCCGACTTCTTCTTGAAGCTCGCGTGCGGCTGCTTCTTGCGCGGTTTCGCCCGGATCAATCTTGCCGCCCGGGGTAAACCAGAAAGCAGGCCGATCCGGCTCGCCCGGGTCTTTACCGCGCAATAAAAAGACCTCGCCTGCTTGATTGCGAATGAGGACGCGGCCGACCTGTCGGATAGAAGGGGCGACCGCGTCCAAACCGCTTAGCCTTCGATGGGGCCCATGGCCGTTTGGAGATAGTTTTGAATGCCCAATTGTTCGATCAATTGTAATTGGGTCTCAAGGAAGTCGATATGCTCCTCAGTGTCTTCGAGGATTTTGGCGACAATATCGCGCGACACATAATCGCGGACCTTCTCAAAATGCTCAATCGCATCCTTCATTTGGCCTTGGCCGCGATATTCCACCGCAAGGTCTGCGGCCAAGCATTCGGGAACATTTTCGCCCAATTTCAATTTATGCATGCCCTGCATATTGGGCAGGCCATCGAGCATTAGGATGCGCTCAATCAGATAATCGGCGTGCTTCATCTCGCCAATCGACTCTTTATAGGTGATGTCGCCCAGCTTGGTCAGCCCCCAATTCTTATACATGCGGGCATGCAAGAAATATTGGTTGATGGCGGTCAACTCATTGGTCAGGATGGTATTTAGGCGCGCGATGACGCCCTCTGCGGCTTGCATGGGAGGCTCCTCATTTATGTGCCACTATAGGCTTCCTGTCGGATTCGACAAGGCAGACTTTATTCAGCGGCCACTTTGAATTGTTGGGTCTGACGCTCGATCATCTCTTGCATCTCGGGGACACACCGACCGCATTGGGCACGGCATTTATGGGCGTGAAAAACATCGCAAGGACGCCCAGCACCGGCCGCAATTGCTTCTTGGACCGCTTTTTCGCGAATTCCGTTGCAATTGCAAACATACATCAGGCTTCACCCATTCTTGCTTCTGAGAGTCATTCTTAGATAGACCATCTTGGCCCTAGTTGCAAGTGCTTCGCAATAAAAATTATTTGGGGGTGGCAGTCTATCTAGAAGCGCTTTGGTGATCCCTTTGGTCCACCAAACCGCCTTTAATAGCGTTAGCGGGCGATTTGTCGCGTCAAGTCCAGATTTCCTTTGGAAATCTGCCGCGTAGCGGCGCGAAGCGGACTTGACCCGCCAAATCGCCCACAAACAATCGAGGCTGGCCTTTGGTGCGGGCATGGCCTGCACCAAAGACTTC
This sequence comes from Aquidulcibacter sp., assembly GCF_020253525.1. GTDB lineage: Bacteria > Pseudomonadota > Alphaproteobacteria > Caulobacterales > Aquidulcibacteraceae > Aquidulcibacter. Next base: position 28,336 of record NZ_JADCBK010000059.1, on the reverse strand, counting down.
TAGAAGAAAACTACTCTCAGCAATGTCATCCCGGACGGCGAAGCCGATCCGGGACCTTGTGCCGCAAAGTCCCCTGAGGTCCTCGCCCTCCGCTGCTCTTTGGCGGGGATGACATTGGAGGAACTCCTTACCGCTCCACACATAGCGCGACACCCATGCCGCCCCCGATGCACAGGGTTGCCAAGCCGCGTTTGACGTCGCGGGCGGCCATTTCATGCAAGAGGGTCACCAGCACCCGGGCACCCGAAGCCCCAATTGGGTGGCCCAAAGCAATCGCGCCACCATTGACGTTCACCTTGCTTGTATCCCAACCCATGTCGCGATTAACCGCGATAGCTTGGGCGGCAAAGGCCTCGTTTGCCTCAATCAGATCCAGATCGGCGGGCTTCCAGCCTGCTTTTTCCAAAGCCCGCTTCGAAGCAGGGATTGGCCCCGTACCCATGATGGAGGGATCAACACCTGCTGTCGCGAAGGACGCGATCCGGGCAAGCGGCGTCAGGCCGCGCTTGGCTGCCTCTGCCGCGCTCATAACCACCAAAGCCGCCGCGCCATCATTAATGCCTGAGGCGTTGCCGGCCGTGACGGTGCCGTCCTTTTTAAAGGCGGGGCGCAAGGCTTGTGCGGCCTCCATCGTCGCGCCTTTGCGGATATATTCGTCCTTATCGACCGTCACATCGCCCTTGCGTCCTTTGACGGTGACGGCGGCGATTTCGGCGTCAAAGCGGCCAGCGGCTTGGGCGGCTTCGGCCTTATTCTGGCTGGCGGTCGCAAATTGGTCTTGCTCTTCGCGGGTGATCTGCCACTTCTCGGCAACATTTTCGGCCGTGATCCCCATATGATAGGAGAAGAAGGCATCGGTCAGGCCGTCGCGGATCATGGTGTCGACGAGGCCCAAGTCCCCCATTTTCGTGCCCGCCCGCATGTAAGCGGCATGGGCCGACAAGCTCATGCTTTCTTGGCCGCCTGCCACGACGATATCGGCACTGCCAGTCATGATTTGTTGCGCGGCCAAAGCCACGGTGCGCAGACCCGAACCGCACACTTGGTTGACCAACCAAGCCGGTGCTGCGTCTGAGATACCGGCAGCGCGGCTGGCTTGGCGGGCTGGGTTTTGGCCTTTGCCAGCGGTCAAGACTTGGCCGAAGATCAGCTCAGAGACTTCTTCACCGGCAACACCTGCGCGTGCCAAAGCGGCTTCAATGGCGGTCTTGCCCAATTCATGTGCCTCAACGGTCGCAAATGCGCCAGAGAATGAGCCGATGGGCGTGCGTGCCGCCGAGACGATCACGATGTCGGAAGAAGAAGTGCTCATGTGCGTATGCCTTTCCCAGCAATGTTTGGCCCTGTCTTGCGTAAGAATAGGTTGGCGTCAATCGTAAACCGACCAGCTGGGCGATTTGTTTGAGCTTGTGCGGCCACTGGTCGCACAGGCGAGAGGGGCTGTGGGAGGAGGTGGGTTGGATGGGTCCTTCACCATCTCGTGTTTGCAACCTGCGTTTCGCACCTGCCCAATTGTCTTGCATCTGCGAAGAACAGCGGCGAAACTAGGCAAAAGCGCGCAATTCGCAGCGAAAAGGAGCCCCATTTGGCCGACAGCACACAGGCAAATCCCGTGGTGACGATCAAGAAATACGCCAATCGGCGGCTCTATAACACCGCCACTTCGGCCTATGTCACTTTGGATCATTTGGCCCAGATGGTCCGTGATGGGGTTGATTTTGTTGTGTTTGACGCCAAGTCCGGCGACGATATTACCCGCTCGATCCTGACCCAGATTATTCTGGAGGCTGAAAGCTCGGGCAATAATTTGTTGCCCGTCGGTTTCTTGCGCGACATCATCCGCTCGTATGGCGATAGCGTTCAGGGCTTTTTGCCTTCCTATCTCGATCTAGCCATGAAAAGCTTTACCGACAGCCGCGAGCATTTCTCAAAATCGCTCAATGGGGGCTTTGATCTGTCTGGCCCTGTGGAATTATTCCAGCAAGCTGTTCGCACCAATATGTCGATGATGGCCGAAGCGGCGAAGGCCTTTACCGGTGTTGTGGTGCCAACCGCCCTGCGACCCAATGGCAAGGCAGCAGTAAAATCAGACGCTTCGGAAGAACTGATGGCCATGCGGGCCCAGATGGCCGCCATGCAAGCCCGGCTCGACAAGCTGGACGGCACCCACGGTTAAAGCAGGCCAGGTGTTTGGCGCTGTTGGCGAACGGCCGAAGGCTTAATCGCCCCCTTTCGCCTGCTTCAAACCCGTGGCAGAACCTCAGCCAGCACATCAGATGCCGGGTTTAAACAAGATTTTCAGGGGGAAGCCTAATGACTACTATTTTTGACCTCAGCGGCAAGACAGCCATTGTCACAGGTTCATCGCGCGGGATTGGCAAAGCCATTGTCGAGCAAATGGCCGATCATGGGGCCAATGTCGTCGTCTCTTCGCGCAAAGCTGGCCCCTGTGAGGATGTCGCCAATGCGATTAATGCTAAGCATGGCGACAGCCGCGCCTTGGCAGTGCCTGCCAATATCTCGTCGAAAGAAGACCTGCAGCGCTTGGTGGATCAAACCAATGCGCGTTTTGGCCAGATCGACATTGTGGTCTGCAATGCCGCTTCTAACCCCTATTATGGCCCGATGGCTGGGATTGCGGACGATGTGTTTGCCAAGATTTTGCAAAACAACATCATCTCTAACCATTGGCTGATCTCGATGGTTGCCCCGCAAATGGTGGCCCGTAAATCGGGCAATATCACCATTATTTCGTCCATCGGTGGCTTGAAAGCGACCAATATTATTGGTGCCTACAACATCTCGAAAGCGGCCGACATGCAATTGGCGCGTAACTTGGCGCTGGAATATGGCCCAGATGGCGTGACGGTGAATTGCATCGCGCCGGGCCTCATCAAAACCGACTTTGCACGCGCCTTGTGGGAAGACCCTGCGACCTTGAAACAGGCCACCACCCATTCTTGCTTAAAGCGCATTGGCGAACCCGATGAGATTGCCGGCATGGCCGTCTTTTTGGCCTCACGCGCGGGTGGCTTCACAACGGGGCAGACCTTCGTCATCGATGGCGGCGCAACCGCGGTCTAAGGAGTACTTATGAAAAAATGGATAGCTGGCACCGCTTTGGTTGCCCTGGTTGCTGCGGGTGCGGTGGCCACCCAATTTGCGCAAGCCCAATCGGGGCAGTCAGGTTCAAAGACCGCCAAGGCGGGCCAGCTAGCCTCGTATCCGGCCATCGATGATGCCCGCTTGCGCACCCATATCAAAACCCTTGCCGACGATTTCTTTGAAGGCCGCAGCCCCGGCACGCGTGGCGATGATATGGCTACCACCTATGTGGCCGGTGCGATGGCTGCCCTTGGTTTAGATCCGGCAGGCGATAATGGCACATGGTTTCAGAATTTTGAGCTCAATCGCTTTACCACCGCGCCGCGTGGCACGTTCGCGGTTGAGGATGAGATTTGGTATCAGGGCAAGGACCTTATGATGATCAGCCGCAAGGCTGATGGTAGTTCGTATAATTTGGTCGACGCGCCCTTGGTGTTTGCTGGTTATGGCGTCAAAGCGCCCGAGAAGAATTGGGATGATTTCGCAGGCGTCAATTGGGAAGGCAAAATCGCCCTTGTTTTGATTAATGACCCCGATTTTGAGGCGGTGCCCGGTGATGCGGTCGCAGGCATGTTCGGCGGCAAGGCCATGCAATGGTACGGCCGCTGGCCCTATAAGTTTGAAGCAGCTGCAAAGGCCGGTGCGGCTGGGGTTTTGATCATTCATGAGGATGCGCCTGCCGCTTATGGTTGGGGTGTGGTTCGCAATTCGAACGGCACCCGTTTTGACTTTGTACGGCCGGATGGTGGGGCTTCTCTGGCTGCCATTGAAGGCTGGATGCAGCGCGATGTTGCGGTGGAACTTTTCCGTAAGTCGGGCCTTGATTTTGAAGTCTTGAAGAAGGCTGCCCGCACCCCGGGCTTTAAGCCCGTGCCGCTCAACCAAACCGCCACAATCGATATTGGCGTGACCCGGGAATCGGTGGCGACGCGCAATGTGGTGGGCGTCCTGAAAGGGGCGAGCCGCCCGGACGAGACGGTTCTGATCGGTGCCCATCACGACCATTTGGGCATTCGTGAGCCGATCAATGGCGACAAAATCTATAATGGTGCCATGGATAATGCCTCGGGCATGGCGGGCATGCTGGAGATTGCGCGCACCATCGCCCAAGGGCCACGCCCGGCGCGCTCTATCGTCTTTGCCTCCTGGGCAGCAGAAGAGCAGGGGCTTTTGGGTTCGGACTATTATGTCAATAATCCCCGCTTCCCTTTGGAGAAGACCGCAGCCGCTTTCACCCTCGACATGTTGGCCCACCGGGGTGCGACGACCGAGATGGAGTTTCCAGGCGCAGGAAAGACCAGTCTAGATACCAGTATGAAGGCGATTTTGGCAGCCCAAGGCCGGACCTTCGCGCCAGATCGTAATCCGCAATTTGGCCTCTTCTATCGGTCAGACCATTTTCCCTTTGCGCGCGCAGGCGTGCCTGCCATGTTCCCTTCAAGCGGCACGACTTTGGTCAAGGGTGGGGTAGAAGCAGGTCAAGCGGCGACGAAAGAATGGTTTGATCAACGCTATCACAAGCCGCAGGATGAATATGATCCGGCCTTTGATTTTGCGGGCGCTTTGATGGATTTGACCGCCACCCGCAGCCTGATGCTGGAAGTCGCCAATGCCAAGACTTGGCCGCAATGGACCAAGGGGGATGAGTTTGAGGCGATCCGTAAAGCCTCAGACGGGGCACGGAAGTAAGCTTACTCCTCGCCCATGTCTTTCAGCCAGCGCACGCGCTCAGACGTTTTTTCCACCATGCAGCCCGCATAAAGCGGGCCACGAATGGTGCCGTCGATATAGGCTTCATACACGGCGGCGCAGTCTGCATCGCGGCTGACAATCCACGCCCGTTGCGCTTTTTGCAGCTTCAGTTTCAGATTGGGCGGCGAGGCAGCGATCACGGCACGATAGCGTTCGTTCAGGATGATGTCCCACGCCTTATGGGTCGTCATGGTACATTCGGTGATTGATAAAGTGGTGTCAGGCTGATCATGGGCGGCTTGGCAGGCATCATAGACTGGCTGGCCACATTCTGTGCCGGGTTTGGCCTTTGCCAAGCACACGCGAAACTCTGCCATGGCTTTGGGGGTGGGCACATTTTCTTGCGCCTGCACCGGGCTGATCCAAGCAACCGCACCAGCAATGATGCTAAGCCCAGAAAGTCCTGTTTTGATCTTTTGGGAATGGGACATGCAGGCCTCCTCAACACGAACTAGCGGGCGCTGATTGCCACCCTAACCCACTTGTCGCCCCTGTCACCCTCGCACCACACAGGCCAATTGCAGAGCAAGGTTGGCCTTTTGCTTAGAAACCGCTAGAAGCCCGCGACCTAACGGAGTTTCTCACCATGTCTGACGCCCAAACCGGCGCGCCTGCCCTTACCGGCAACGTCCTTTTGTACAAAAATCCAGAGCCCTTGTCTTTGGAAGCCCATAACAAACTGGGCCTGAAAAATATCGAACGCCCGTTTGGCTTTGTTGAAACCACCCATGTGGTTCCTCTGACGGTGCAAGAATTCGGCATGGCTGCAACGACGTTGCCCATCATCTTCGCCCCAGACCGCAAGACGCCATTGGCGGTCTTGTCGGCGCGTTCGGGTGAAAACCTCTATGTCGACGCAACCGGCAATTGGGAATTGGATGGCTATATCCCAGCCTTCATCCGCCGCTATCCCTTCGTCTTTGCTGCCGACCAGCAAGGCGACAATTTCGTGGTGTGCATCGACACGCAAGCCGAAATGATTGGCGAGAACCCAGACCTGCCTTTGTTCGAAAATGGCCAGCCAACGGCCTATACCAACAATGCGATGGAATTCTTGCAGGACTTTGAGCGTCAGCGCCGTGCCACGGAAGAATTCATGCAGGTCATCACTTCCATGGACATCTTGGAAGAAAAGAGCGTCACCTTCACGCCAACCAATCCAGATGGCAGCCAGGGTGAGCCTGTGAAGGTTGCCGATTACATTGGTGTGTCGGAAGAAAAGCTGAATGCTTTGCCAGCCGCAAAACTGTTGGAACTAAAGCAAAAGGGCTGCTTGGGCGCGATCTATGCGCATCTGGTGTCTTTGTTGCATTGGCAAAAGCTGATCCAACGCACCCTGCGCAACGCACCCCCAGAAGTGGTTGCCGGCAACGCCTAAGCGTTTTTAAAGCTCAGACAAACCAAAAGGCGACCCATCGCGGGTCGCCTTTTTTGTTGGATGGCTAGGTGGCCGTCAGCGCCGCCACCACGACCCACACACCAATCGCGGCAAAAATGCCAGAAGCGATCATGCGCACGACATTGAGGGGCACGACTTTGGTGGCGGCTTGGCCCAGATAGACGGCCGGCACATTGGCCAGCATCATGCCCAAAGTCGTACCAATGGTGACCAGCGTAATATTCTCAAACCTTGCTGCCAGAAGCGAGGTGGCGATTTGGGTTTTGTCGCCCATTTCCACGAGGAAGAAGGCGATCACGGTGGTCACAAACACGCCACCATGGGATTTGGCACCTGCATCCTCATCCTCTTTGTCGGGGATGAGCGCCCACGCGGCCATGGCGATAAAGGCCACACCAACGCCCACTTGGAACCATTTGCCGGAGATCAATTGCGCCACGCCAAAACCCACACTGGCCGCCATGGCGTGATTGATAAGGGTTGCAACAAAAATCCCTGCGATGATGGGCAGCGGCTTATTGAACTTGCAGGCCAGAACAATGGCCAGCAATTGGGTTTTGTCCCCGATCTCGGCAATGACGACAATCAGGGTTGAGAGCCAAATGGCTTCCATGGTTCAAATCTCTTTCGTTAGCCGTTCAAGGCTGCAGCAAATAGAGCATGATAATCCGCTTCACTGGCCTTCCTGGGGTTAGACAAATGGGCAATATCGACCAAAGCATTGGCGACAATGCCGTCTGCATGGTCGTTGGACAGGCCAAGAACCGAGAGATTGGCCGGGATGCCCAAGGCTTGATTGAGGCTTGCCAAAGCGTCGGCCAAGTCTTCATGGGGCTTGAGGCCCATTGCGTCGCGAATGCGGGCCTCGGCATCTGGGCGCACGCCCGCGTTAAAGCGCATCACATGGGGCAAGAAAATGGCGTTCAGCGTGCCGTGGTGCAGGCTGGGGCTTTTGAGACGACCTGCAGCGTGCGAGAGGGCATGGACGCTGCCCAAGCCCTTTACAAAGGCCAGAGCGCCTTCGGTTGAGGCCATCATCATATGCCAGCGTGCTTCCTTGTCTGAGCCATCTTTGACGGCGCGGGCCAGCATGCCATCGCGCACAGCCCGCACGATCCCATCAGCGGCAATCGCATCACCCGGCGGATTAATCGCGGGTGACATGATGCTTTCAATACAATGGGTGACGGCATCCATCCCGGTTGCCGCAGTCAGCCCCGGTGGCAAGCCAAGTGTCAGATCGGGGTCACAAATGGCGATAGCAGGGATCAAATGCTTGGAAACGAAAAGCTCTTTAATGCCAGATTCCAACACGATCACCGCACCAATCGAGACTTCAGAGCCTGTGCCCGAGGTGGTGGGAATAGCGATCAGCGGTGGGATTTTCCCGATCAAGCGCGAACCGCGTTGGGCTGCACCATAGCGGGCGAGGGGACCCTCACCACTGACCAATAGGCCAACCCCTTTCGCCAAATCCATCGACGACCCACCGCCTAAAGCGATGATCGAATCTGCGCCGGCTTCTTTATAGAGGGCGGTAGCGGCCAGTGTGGCCGCTTCGGTTGGGTTGCCCGGCGTCTCGTCAAACACCGCAGCAGGTGGGCTGCCTAGGGCGTCGAGCACGGTCTGCAACAGGCCAGCTGCGACAATGCCGCGGTCGGTGACAATCAGGGGACGGCTTGCGCCTAAGCTTTGCAGCGCCTTACCAGTCTGGCTCACAGCACCATGATCAAAGCGGGTATCGGTCAAATAAGGAAGGCTGGCCATTGAGTGTTTCCTGAGCAAAACGATGTTTCTTGCGACCTTATTGGCACCGCCCGTGCGCCGCAATGTGGTCACATGTGCTTGAACACATAGACCGCAGGGAAATGCAAAGCTAAGTCGTAGTTTCGAAATTGTTTCTTCAAGGAACCTCGCCCTTATGTCCAGCCCGATTTTGTCCGTCCGTGACCTCTCTGTGACGTTCTCAACGCCTGATGGTTCCGTTCGTGCGGTAAAAGGCATTGATCTGGACATTATGCCCGGTGAATGCGTCGCGGTCGTGGGCGAATCTGGATCAGGCAAGAGCCAAACCTTTATGGCGACCATGGGCCTATTAGCGTCTAATGGTGTCGCCACAGGCTCGATCAAATTCAAAGGTCAAGAATTGCTTGGCCTGAAACCTACCGAACTCAATGCCATTCGCGGCAAGCAAATGGCAATGATCTTCCAAGACCCGCTAACCTCTTTGACCCCCCATATGAAAGTGGGGGAGCAAATGTATGAAGTGCTGAAATTGCACATGAATATGCAGGGTGAGGCCGCAACCAAGCGCTGTGTGGATTGGCTGGAGCGCGTGCGCATTCCAGAAGCGGCACGCAGGCTCAATCAATATCCCCACGAACTTTCCGGTGGCATGCGTCAACGGGTGATGATCGCCATCTCTATGTTGTGCGAGCCTGCCCTTTTGATCGCCGATGAACCGACCACAGCTCTTGATGTGACGGTGCAGGCGCAAGTGCTGGAACTGATGGATGAATTGAAGCGCGATACGGGGGCTGCGATTGCGCTGGTCACCCATGATATGGGCGTGGTCGCGCGCTTGGCCGATAAGGTCCAAGTGATGAATAAGGGGCTTTATGTCGAAACCGGCGATGTGCGCCAGATTTTCGCTGCCCCGAAAGATCCCTATACGCAGAAATTGCTGGCCGCCGTGCCGCGCCTAGATCGGCCAGAGCGTAAGGGTGTGCCCTTGGCGGACCCGCCAAAGGATAGCGACCCCATTTTGGTTGAAGCCAAGAATCTGCAAATCCATTTCCCCGTAAAAGTCTCTGGTGGGTTGTTTCCCAAGACCAAGCCTTTGCGCGCGGTCGATGGGGTCGACTTGACCATTCGGGCTGGCGAAACTGTCGGCGTGGTGGGGGAGTCGGGCTGTGGTAAGTCCACCTTGGCGCGGGGTGTTTTGCGCTTGGTGCCAACCACGGCGGGCGAAGTGGTTTGGCTTGGCAAAGGCGTGACACAGGCCTCGCGCTATGATTTGCGCGCGTCTCGCAAGGACCTCACCATTGTGTTCCAAGACCCGTTGGCAAGCCTTGATCCGCGTATGACGATTGGGGCGTCAATCGCTGAACCTCTCGAAGTTCATAAGCCCGGTATTGGCAAGCAGGAACGCGATGCCATGGTCAAGGATATGATGAACCGGGTGGGCCTCGATCCTGATTGGATCAACCGCTATCCTCATGAGTTTTCCGGCGGCCAGAACCAGCGCGTCGGCATCGCGCGCGCGATGATTTTGCGGCCCAAATTTGTGGTGTGCGACGAGGCGGTTTCAGCCCTTGATGTGTCGATCCGCGCACAAATTATTGATCTGCTTCTGGATTTGCAGCGTGAATTTGGCCTCGCCATGCTGTTTATCAGCCATGATTTGGCCGTGGTGCGCGAAGTCAGTCACCGGATCATGGTGATGTATTTGGGCCGCGTGGTGGAAACGGCAGACCGCAATTCCATCTATCTGAACCCACGCCACCCCTATACCCAAGCCTTGATCTCGGCCGCGCCCATCCCGGACCCAGAGCTGGAAAAGGCCCGTCCGCGCATCCGCTTGGAAGGCGACCTACCTTCGCCCATGGACCCGCGCGCCCAATTGCGCTTCATGAAGTCGAAATTGGTCGATGGCGATGGCCCCCAATATCGCCCGCAATTGCTGGAAGTAGCACCCGGTCACTGGGTGGCAGAGCACGATCCCGTCGCCGCTGTTTAGGGCGAGATCGCGGCTTGACTTAAGGCAGTGGGGCCACGCGCGCCCCCTTGCGCCCCGCTGATTTATTCTGTCACATGGCTGAAAAGCCAAACGAATATAGCACAGCTGGAGGAACACCCATGGCGATCAATTATGAGCATGTGATGTCGCTGACATCCAAGGACCAAGAATTTTCCTATGGCGATACACAGACCATGCTCTATGCCTTGGGCATTGGCATGGGTGCCGACCCGATGGATAAGGGAGAGCTGCCATTTGTCTATGAAAATGGCTTGAAGACCATCCCGACCATGGCGACCGTTATTGCCTGGGGTGCTGGCCGGGTTGGCGATACGGGCATTAATTATGCGATGGTGGTCCATGGCGAACAGCGCCTAACCATGCACAAGCCCTTGCCCGTCGCAGCCACGATTTTGGCCGATAGCCGCTTTGTTGAATGCTTGGATAAAGGGGCGGGTAAAGGTGCGGTTCTGATTAGCGAGACCGTGATCCGCGATAAAAAGGACAATAGCGCGCTGTGCACCCTGACCTCCTCCATCTTTGCCCGCGCCGATGGCGGCTTTGGCGGACCTAGCGAAGGGGGCCCAGAAACCCACCCCATTCCAGACCGCGCGCCGGATATGGAAGTTGATATCCCAACCAGCCCAGATCAAGCTTTGATCTACCGCTTGTCAGGCGACAGGAACCCGCTGCATGCCGACCCCGATTTTGCCAAAATGGTGGGCTTCCCCCGTCCGATCCTGCATGGATTGTGCACCTATGGTCTGACCTGCCGGGCGGTGTTGTCGGCCTATTGCGGCAATGATCCCAGCCTGATTTTGAGCCATGATGTGCGCTTTTCATCGCCCGTTTTCCCCGGCGAGACCGTCAGCGTTCAGTTGTGGCGCGATGGCAATGTGGTCTCGTTTGAAGCGCGCGTGAAATCGCGCGACGTAGTTGTGATCAAGAATGGCAAATGCGTGCTGGCTGCCTAAGGGCGGCACCAATTAAGAGGGTAAGCGAGATGAAGCTAACGCGGCGGGATGCCCTTTTGGGCACGGGGGCAATTGGGGCCACGGCGTTTTTGTGGGGCTGTGCGGACAAGACGGCCGCCAATCCAGACCTGAAAGCGGTGATCGATTCTATCACCACGGCCATGCTGAAAGACTCGCCAGAATATGCAACCAGCCTAACCGTACCAGAAGCCTTGGCTGGCGGGCCCTATAAGGGCCGGGTGACCGACATGTCGGCCGCGGCAGAAGCTGCCCGCAATCAATGGGTGGCTGGCTGGATCAAGGACCTAGAGGCCATTAAGCCAGACAGTCTAAATCCAGCGGATAAGCTTACCCATGCGGTGGTCTTGTCATCCACCCGTTATGCCGCTGCTGCCGCGCCCATGGGCTATGGTACGGCCGGTTATGGCTCGCCCAATCCCTATATTCTATCGCAATTGACCGGCAGCTATGTCGGCATACCCGACTTTCTGGACAGCCAGCATGTGGTCAAAACCAAGGATGATGCAGATGCTTGGCTTGCCCGGGTTGAGGGTTTCGCCGGACAAATGGGTCATGAGGTTGAGCGCGTAAAAGCCGATGCGGCCAAAGGCGTAATCCCGCCCAATTTCATCATCGACCGGGCCCTTGGCCAATTGCGCACCTTTGCAAAAATCCCTGCCGCTGAAACCGTCTTGGTATCCGGCTTGGTTCGCAAGGCGAAGGAATCGGGTCTCGATAGCGATCAATTGGGCGCAGCCGCCACCAAATTAGTTGCCGAGAAAGTCCTGCCCGCCTATCAGGCCCAAATTGCCTTGATGGAAGAGCTGCGCACCAAATCGACCGCCGATGCCGGGGTGTGGAAATTGCCGCAGGGCGATGCCTATTATCAAGCGGCAACGGGCTATTGGACCACCACCAAAATGTCGCCCAATGAGATCCATGAATTGGGCCGCGATCTGGTGCGCTCTTTCGGGTCGCAAATGGATGAGGGCCTAAAGAAGCTTGGCATGACCCAAGGCAGCGTGGCCGAACGGATGAGCGCTTTGGCCAAGGATCCGAAATATCTCTACCCCAATACCGATGCTGGCAAAGAACAATTGCTGGCAGATTTGAACAAGCAAATGGCGGACCTGAAGAAGCGCCTGCCAGAGGTCTTTGCCACACTGGCCAAGGCTGATTGCGAGGTCAAGCGCGTGCCGGCCTATACCGAAGCAGGTGCCCCCGGTGGCTATTATCAGTCGCCCGCGCCAGACGGGTCGCGCCCGGGTGCCTATTATATCAATTTGCGCGATACCGCGGCTTGGCCAAAATGGTCCTTGCCGACTTTAACCTATCATGAGGCCCAGCCCGGCCATCATTTGCAGATTTCCTTGGCTCAAGAGGCCCAAGGCCTACCATTCCTGCGCTCTAAAATGTTGTGGTTTGGTGCCTATGGCGAAGGCTGGGCCCTCTATGCAGAGCAATTGGCCGACGAGATGGGTCTCTATGAAAACGATATTGCTGGCCGCTTAGGCTATGCCCAGTCGGCAGCCTTCCGGGCCGCCCGCCTCGTGGTTGATACCGGTCTCCATTCTAAAAAATGGACGAAAGAACAGGCTGTTGACTATATGGTCGAAGCCACGGGCGACACGCGCGATAGCATTGTGACCGAAGTTGAGCGTTATTGCGTTTGGCCGGGTCAAGCCTGCAGCTATATGGTCGGCAAAACCAATCTGATCCGCTTGCGTGCGGACGCGAAAACCAAGCTGGGCGACAAGTTCGATATCAAGGCGTTCCACGACCAAGTCTTGCTGCCCGGGCCACTGCCCCTCGACGTGCTCGATTCTGTGATTGTCGACTGGCAGAATAGCGTCAAAACCTAAGGGGCGGGCGCTACTTCCCTGCCACAAAGGCCAGGGCCTTGGCGTGAAGGGCAGGGCAGCCTGCTGCGATGATATCGCCACCCTTGGGGTGATGACGGCCCTGCCAGTCGGTGACAACACCGCCTGCCGCCTCAATAATGGGGATGAGGGCGGCAATATCGACATCTTTCAGGCCAGGCTCCACCACCAGATCAATATGGCCGTGCGCTAACAAGGCATAGGCCGTGCAGTCGAGGCCATAGCGGGTGAGGCGGGTTGCCGCCCGTAACGCCAAAAAGGCGTCATGCTGGGGCCCCTGAAACAGGAAGGGATCGGTTGTGGCCATCAGCGCTTGATCAAGGGCTATATTCTTGCGCGTCATCAGGGGGAAACGTGCCCGCCCGCGCGACCAAAAACCCCGATCCGGATTGGCGGCCCAGCGTTCATCGGCAAAGGGTTGGTCCATAATGCCGACTAAGGGCTTATCCTCAAACCGCGCACCAATCAGCACGCCCCAAGTCGTGGTTCCGGCAATGAAGGCGCGCGTGCCATCAATTGGGTCTAAGACCCAAGTCCAGCCAGAACTGCCGTCATGATCGTCAAACTCTTCCCCAACAATACTATCGTGGGGTCGTTCGGCGCGGATTTTCGCTCGCATCGCCTCTTCAGCGGCCTTGTCAGCCGCCGTGACAGGATCAAAGCCCGTCTCGGCCTTGTTTTCAATGGCAGCCGCCGCCCGGAAATAGGGAAGGATTGCGGCACGGGCCACGTCGGCCAGCTCATGGGCAAACGCGAGGACTTCTTGGGTGGCAATCGACGTCATGATTAGTTCGGGCTTAGGCGCAACACTTTGCCTTCGGGATCATCGGTGAGGACGATCAAGCTCCCATCTGGCGCTTGTACCATGGCGCGATACCGCTCTTCCCGCTCAGTCAGCAGGGTCTCTTGGGCTTTCACAGCCCCGTTTTCGAGGTCGATACGGCGGATTTGTTGACCCGCCAAAGCGGTGACAAGCAGGTCACCCTTCCATTGCGGGAATAGGTCGCCGGTATAAAATACCATGCTGGATGGGGCGATGGAGGGCACCCAATAGACCAGCGGTTGTTCCATCCCTTCGCGCTTGCTTTCCAAGCTGATGGGGGCACCAGAATAATCCACGCCATAGGTAATGACGGGCCAACCGTAATTCTTGCCGGGCTGGAGGACATTGACCTCATCACCCCCCTTTGGGCCATGTTCGTGGGCATAAAGAGTGCCGCTGGCGGGATCGCGCGCAATGCCTTGGACATTGCGGTGGCCATAGGAATAGATTTCAGCCCGTTTGCCCGCTTGGCCGATAAATGGATTGCCGGGGGCAGGGGCACCTGTATCGGTGATGCGCACGATCTTGCCCAAATCGCTCGACAAATCTTGCGCCTTATCGCGATATTTATAGCCATCGCCCAAGGTCACAATCAGCGTCTTGTCGGGCAGGAACAACAAACGGCCACCAAAATGGGCTTGGGTCTCACGCTCGGGCACGGCGTCAAACACTGGCTCAACATTGGTCAGCGCCGTGCCGTCAAATGTGCCGCGTATCACCGCCGTATGGTTGGATGATTTCGTTCCCTTGGCAAAGGAGAGATAGACCAAACGATTGGTCGCAAAATCCGGGTGCAGCGCTACATCAAACAGACCGCCTTGCCCATCGTTCAACACCGCAGGCACACCCGTGATCGGTGCCTCAACCAATTTGCCATCGCGAATAAGCCGCAAGCGGCCATCGCGCTCTGTCACCAGAATGGACCCATCGGGCAGAACGGCCGCCCCCCAAGGAAAGCCCAGACCGCTGGCAATCTCGGTGACCTTTAAGGTCTGTGGGGCAGCTGCTGCGGGGGCTGTCGTCTTGGCTGCGGGTGCACAGGAGGCCGCAATGACGAGGCTGGAGGCGATCAGGAAACGAACACAGTGATTCTTCATACTGCTTCCATAACCTGACTTAGGCCCTTGGTGAAAGAGCTTTAGCCTTTCTTGGCCTTGGGTGGCCGGATCAGCTTGAGATCGAGGGCTTCCTGCTCAGTCAAATTGACCAAGCTGACGAGGGTGCAGACCGAGGACTGAGAGGAAATTTCCCTAAAAATCAGAGTTGTATTGTCATCTATCCCCATCCGCGTATTGACGGGCTCAAGCGAGAGGGCGTCGCGCGGATCGCCAGCTCCCCGACAGACCATTTCCCCGCGGAACCAGTTATTGCGCGCTGTTTCGAGATAGACGACGCGATCATTACCTTCTTCGCGTCGCACCACAAAGTTGCGGACCTGACGGGAGGACAAAATTCGCGCACGTGGCCGACCCGCATAGGGGTCGCTGACAGCGGGCTTCGCATCGGCAGGCTTGGTTGGGGCAGCTTGTTCAGAAGTTGGTCCAAAGCTTGCGGCCAAAAGCATCGTGAGGGAAATCAGCATCAGACTTACCTTTCCTGTCGCACCTAAAGCCAAACTCCCCAGCTTAGCGGAGGATCAGACTATCTCTGATTTAGGTGTCCCGCAAGAGATTCAAAATCGCCCTTGGTGCCTGATTGGCCAAGGACATGGCCTGAACAGATAATTGCTGCCGCGTTTGAAGGGCTTGTAGTTGCGCACTTTCATAGGCCAAATCGGCATCCACCATCTTCCCAATTCCGGCGGTGACGCTGTCTTTCAATTTTGAGAAATAGACGGCTTGATTTTCGATTTTTTTGCTGGCGGCCCCCAGACGGGAAAGCTCTGTATTGAGATAGTCGAGGCTCGCGCTAACCCGCGCTGCGGCTTCAGCACTATTGGTTGGGGTGGTCAGGGCTGTGCTGCTTCCCAGATACATGGCAGTAGCGGGGCTTGCCACTGTGCCTGGGCTTGCGGGCAAGGTTAAGTCTAATACGGGCAGGTCAAGACTGGTGGAGCCATTGGTGCTGGCCAAGAAGGTGACACTGCTGCCGGCAGGCCCAGCCAACAGATTCTGCCCGTCAAAGGATGCATTGGCGATGATGCCGGCGATCTGGTCGCGTAAGGCAATGAAATCCGCATTATGGACGGCGCGGCTTGTGTCTGAGATTGAGGGATCACTGGCGGCAACCGCCTTTTCCCGCATTTGTTTGAGAACATCTGAAAGCGCAGAGCCGGCCGCAAGGGCTACATCGGCGATGCTGGCCGCCCGGTTCAGGCTGGTGGTAACCGCTTCCAGGCTGCTGGCTTCAGCCCGCTGTTGCTGGGCAATGCCAAAGGTGGCGGCCCCGTCGCGGGCACCACTGGCCTTTAGGCCCGTGGAGATGCGATTTTGGACATGTTCGACGCCACGATTAACCGTGTTAAAATTCTGGACGGCGCCCAAGGCTGCCAAATTGGTGTTGACGGTAGAAGCCATATTAACCCCCTCGCTTGTCTAAAATGGAGGGTGTCAGACTTCAAATGATTTGGATAACCAATGGTAAACGCCACCAAAACCGCAATTTTGGTGGTTAAGCGCGACCTTTAGCGTCGCGTCGACATTTTTTGAACGCAAGCTGTTTTAAGCTTTTGCGTCGATCATCACGCCACGCATCGCGGCGCGTTCTTCATCAGCAGCCAGAGTAGTCAACGTACTTGCCAAATCTTCAATCGGCCAGATCCGCGTGACTTCGCCCGTCACCCGATCCACTGATTTATAGATGAAGCCTTGGGAGTCTTTGTTCTTTTCAATCACCAAGGATTTGTTGGTGCCCATGATCTTTTCAACCATGGCAATACGTTGCTGTGCCTCAAGCTCATCTTGCACCGTCTCGACGGGCTCAGAATTGGCTTTCAAGCCTTCCGGGCGCTTGTAATCATTGGATGGCGCGCGGTCGTTGGTTTGCTGATTGCGAATGTTTTTGGACGCTGGTTGCACGACAACCGCCTCCTGCCCCGGACGTATTGGGGCAATTGGTGCGGTTTGTGCCAGCGAGATGTTCTTCGTCTCGATGTTCATCCGATCCTAGGCCGATGTCGCCATCGGTCCCCTCCAGTTCTTGTGTACCAGGCACGTCTACTAAAGTGCCTAGGTCATAATGACCCATCCTTAGGGTAACACAGGACCATCAAGGGAAGGTTTTTGGAATCGACCGCATTTTAGATAAAATTAAGACTTATTACGTCGATTTGATCGACCAAAAGATAGGCCCGGCATCGCTGCCGGGCCCCAAGAGTTTTTTGGAACTTCTCTTAGCGGAACAGCGAGAGGGCTGTTTGCGAAGAGGAATTCGCGATCGACAGAGCTTGAACGCCCAGCTGTTGCTTGACCTGCAAGGCTTGAAGCTTGGCGCTTTCTTTGGCGAGGTCGGCGTCAACGATGGCCCCGATCCCGTTGGTCAAAGCATCTTGCAGTTTACCGATAAAGGTGCGGTGAACTTCTAAGCGCTTTGCACCTGCACCCCAGGTTGCCAAGCGCGTCCCGAGGTTATCGATCGTGGTGTTGACCAGACCGAGGGCAGTCGTGGCGTTGGCGGTCGACGAGATGTTTTGGTCTTGACCAAAGCGCATGATTTCGCCAGCCCCAACAGACACAGTGGTTGCCCGAAGCTGCATCCCTGCACCCCCGAC
The DNA here is from genome assembly GCF_020253525.1 of Aquidulcibacter sp. GTDB lineage: Bacteria > Pseudomonadota > Alphaproteobacteria > Caulobacterales > Aquidulcibacteraceae > Aquidulcibacter. Next base: position 10,955 of record NZ_JADCBK010000059.1, on the reverse strand, counting down.
AGTGATGGTGTTACCACCCGCCGCGTCACCCAAAGCCACCGCATCGTTCACGGCGTTGGCCGTTGTACCGTTGGCTTGGAAGTTCCGGATCATATTGGCACCGTCGAAGGAAGCGTTTTCAACGATGCTGACGATTTGGTTGCGCAGCTGACCAAAGTCTGCGTCCAAAGCGGCTTGGGCAGAGGCAGAGTTACCCGATTGGGTGGCTGCCAAGGCTTTACCCTTCATTTCGTTCAACAATTCCATAATGCTTTCACCCGCAGCAATGCCGGTGTCGAGAATGGAAGCTGCACGGTCTACCGATTCACGGACCCGGTCATAGGCACCGACATCGGACCGCATTTTGTTGGCAATGGCGAAAAGCGCGCCATTGTCCTTGGCTGACGAAACTTTCAACCCGGTTGAAATCGCAGTTTGTGTGCGTTCCATCTGGCTGTTCGTTCGGTTCAGCGTCTGCAGGGCCACCATGGCCCCTTGGTTTGTGTTGACACTGATCATTCTTGATCTCCTAGCTCATACGCGTCTCGTGCCGTTCAGGCGCGAAAGTCTTTCAGACTCGCGGACATGGTAAGGGAAGCTGGGATATTTTCTGTATTCAACTTCGATACAATTTTATTGAACTAAGTATAACCGATCAGAAACTATGTATAAAATTCACGTGATTAAATAAAAAAAGGGCTTGGATTGCATTAATCCAAGCCCATTCTATTTTAAGTTTATTGTTGTTCTTAGCGGAACAGCGAGAGCGCTGTTTGCGAAGAGCTGTTGGCAATCGACAGAGCTTGAACGCCCAGCTGTTGCTTGACCTGCAAGGCTTGAAGCTTGGCGCTTTCTTTGGCGAGGTCGGCGTCGACAATGGCACCAATCCCGTTGTTCAAAGCATCTTGCAACTTACCGATGAAGGTGCGGTGGACTTCCAAGCGCTTTGCACCCGCACCCCAGGTCGCCAATTGGGTCCCTAAGTTGTTGATGGAGGTGTTGACCAAGCCCAAAGCGGTTGTTGCGTTGCCGGTGGTATCAACGGCCGACGTAGCCGTAACCGTCACCGTTGCACCACCCAAGGCCAAGCTGGCACCGTTGACGGTGATGTTGTTACCGCCTGCTGCGTCACCCAAAGAAACCGCGTTATTTGGAGTGGCGGCAATCATGTTCGCGCCGTCAAACGAAGCGTTGGCGACGATGCTGGTGATTTGGTCGCGCAATTGCGCAAAGTCGGCAGCCAGTGCGGACTGAGCCGAAGCTGAGTTACCAACTTGGGTTGCAGCCAAAGCCTTACCCTTCATTTCGTTCAACAGCTCCATCACGCTTTCACCGGCTGCGATACCGGTGTCGAGGATGGAGGCTGCGCGGTCGGCTGATTCCCGCACGCGGTCATAGGCCGCGACGTCTGAACGCATTTTGTTCGCAATCGCGAATAAGGCACCATTGTCTTTGGCCGAGGCAACTTTCAAACCGGTGGCAATCGCGTTTTGCGTCTTGTCCATTTCGTTGTTGGTGCGGTTCAAGGTTTGAAGCGCAACCATAGCGCCTTGATTGGTATTTACGCTGATCATTCTTGATCTCCTTACTGGTACATGTCGCACGCTATTCAGGCGTGGAAGCCATTTAGACTTACCCAGCAGGATAGAACTCAGACCCGTATTTTCTGTTTTTGAAATAGAATCAATTTTACCGAACTCTTGGTAAGTTCAAGTATACGATAAAATAAGCAGCCAAATATCAGCATTGATTGCAAAAAAAGGGCTTGGATTGAAGCAATCCAAGCCCAATCTATTTTAGGTTTATTCTTGGTCCTAGCGGAACAAGGATAGCGCCGTTTGCGACGAAGAGTTCGCAATCGACAAAGCCTGCACGCCCAGCTGTTGCTTGACCTGCAAGGCTTGCAGCTTGGCGCTTTCTTTGGCGAGGTCGGCGTCGACGATGGCGCCAATCCCGTTATTCAAAGCATCTTGCAGCTTGCCGATGAAGGTGCGGTGCACTTCCAAGCGCTTTGCACCCGCACCCCAGGTCGCCAATTGGGTACCCAAAGCGTTGATGGAGTTGTTGGTGGCGGTCAGGGCTGCTGCCGAGGTGGTGGCGTCGGTCAAGACGTTCGTACCGGCAACGCTGATGGTGGTGCTGCCCAACGCCAAGCTGACGCCGGTGATGGTGATGGTGTTACCACCTGCTGCGTCACCCAAAGAAACTGCGTTGTTTGGGGTTGCCGCAATCATATTGGCACCGTCAAACGACGCGTTAGCCACGATGCTGGTGATCTGGTCGCGCAATTGCACGAAGTCCGCAGCCAAAGCAGCCTGAGCTGAAGCAGAGTTACCGTTTTGGGTGCCGGCCAGAGCCTTACCCTTCATTTCGTTCAACAGCTCCATGATGCTCTCGCCAGCGGCAATGCCGGTGTCGAGAATGGAAGCTGCACGATCGGCTGATTCCCGCACGCGGTCATAAGCCGTCACGTCCGAACGCATTTTGTTCGCAATGGCGAACAGCGCGCCATTGTCTTTTGCCGAAGCAACTTTCAAGCCGGTGGCAATCGCGTTTTGCGTCTTGTCCATCTGGTCGTTGGTGCGGTTCAAGGTCTGCAGGGCAACCATGGCACCTTGATTGGTGTTTACGCTGATCATTCTTGATCTCCTTACGAGTACTAAAGTCACGCCATTTAGGCATGAAAGTCATTCAGACTTGCGGAGACACTAGGTTTCATTGGCGGATATTCTGTTCTGCAAATAGAAACAATTTTATCGAACTCTTGGTAAGGGCGAAATATAATGAAGAATTGGGCTGGAATAGCAGTTTAACAAACAAAAAAGGGCTTGGACTATACATGTCCAAGCCCATTCTATTTTAGATTTATTCTTGAACTTAACGGAACAAAGATAGCGCCGTTTGCGACGAAGAATTAGCAATGGACAAAGCTTGAACGCCCAATTGTTGCTTGACCTGCAAGGCTTGCAGCTTGGCGCTTTCTTTGGCGAGGTCAGCATCGACAATGGCGCCGATCCCGTTGCTCAACGCATCCTGCAGCTTGCCAACGAAGGTGCGGTGCACCTCAAGGCGCTTTGCACCCGCACCCCAGGTCGCCAATTGGGTCCCCAAGGCCGTGATGGAAGCATTGACCTGGCCAAGGGCCGTGGCCGATGTGGTGTTGTCGGTCAGAACCGCGCCCGCTGCCACAGTAATGGTCGTGCCACCCAAGGCCAAACTGGCCCCGGCGATGGTGATGGTGTTCCCACCGGCTGCATCACCCAAAGCGACCGCACTGTTGGGGGTAGCTTGGATCATGTTTGCGCCGTCGAACGAAGCATTGGCAATCACGCTGGTGATTTGGTCGCGCAATTGCAGGAAGTCGGCGGCCAATGCGGCTTGAGCAGAGGCGGAGTTACCCGTCTGCGTACCGGCCAGAGCCTTACCCTTCATTTCGTTCAACAATTCCATAATGCTTTCGCCAGCAGCAATGCCGGTGTCTAGGATGGAAGCTGCCCGATCAGTCGATTCCCGCACGCGGTCATAGGCTGTCACGTCAGAACGCATTTTATTGGCAATGGCGAACAAGGCACCATTGTCCTTGGCAGACGCAACCTTCAAACCCGTGGCAATCGCGTTTTGCGTCTTGTCCATTTCGTTGTTGGTGCGGTTCAGAGTCTGAAGGGCCACCATGGCCCCTTGATTGGTATTTACGCTGATCATTCTTGATCCTCCGGAACGTACTAAAATGCATCTTTCAGATGCACCGATCATTTTGATCTACGCGATGGTAACACCGGAGATGAAACATACTTCTAATAATTGGATACAATTTTATGGAGTAGGTATTTTTTCTCACATCAATTTGAGGTAAATGAAAAAAAGGCCCAAGCATTTCTGCTTGGGCCAATTTATACGATACTTTTTTCTTCTTATATTCTTTAGCGGAACAGCGACAAAGCGGCCTGCGAAGAGCTGTTTGCAATCGACAATGCCTGAATGCCCAACTGCGACTTGGTTTGCAGAGCTTGCAGCTTTGCGCTTTCCTTGGCCAGGTCGGCGTCCGAGATGGCCCCAATGCCGTTGTTCAACGCATCTTGCAGCTTGCCGATAAAGGTGCGGTGCACTTCCAAGCGCTTTGCGCCAGCACCCCAAGTTGCCAATTGGGTGCCCAAGTTGGTGATGGAGGTGTTGACCAGGCCAAGCGCGGTCGTTGCGTTGCCTGCGGTATCAAGTGCCGAGGTTCCCGTGACGGTGACCACGCTGCCACCCAGCGCCAGACTGACGCCAGCAACCGTAATCGTGTTACCGCCCGCGGCATCGCCCAAAGCGACGGCGTTGTTTGGTGTGCCGGCAATCATGTTTGCGCCGTCAAATACGGCATTGGCAATGATGCTGGTGATTTGGTCGCGCAATTGCGCGAAGTCGGCAGCCAGAGCGGATTGAGCCGAAGCTGACAAGCCCGTTTGCGATGCAGCAAGGGCCTTGCCCTTCATCTCGTTGAGAAGTTCCATAATGCTTTCGCCAGCAGCAATGCCCGTATCCAAGATAGAGGCTGCGCGATCGGTTGATTCACGGACGCGGTCATAAGCGCCGACGTCGGATCTCATTTTATTGGCGATAGCCCAGATCGCACCATTATCTTTTGCGGTGGCGACCTTCAAACCCGTTGAAATTGCATTTTGGGTTTTGTCGAGTTCAGAATTGGTTTTGTTCAATGTTTGCAGCGCGACCATGGCGCCTTGATTCGTGTTTACGCTGAGCATTTCTTAGCCCTCATCCATACTAGGTTGTCACTTGCATTCAGCAAGCCGTATTCGTTTTGAATACCTGACCACGCTACCAGTGAGTTCTAAACGTCCTGTTGAGGAGTATGGTAAACAAAAAACTAATTCAAAAGAATTGCAGGTGTTCTCAGGTATAGATTTTTACTGGCTATCTTCTGATTTTTTCTATGTATTTTCAGTGATTTCAGCTCAGTCTTCTGCGCCAATTTTTGCTTTGTGCCATCCTTGCTTTTGTAATAGTCTCGATAAAATTTTATCAAAAGGGCGGGGGAAAAGTAACATGCGCGTCTTGGGTATTAAGCTCGTCCCGCTGATCCTTGCCTCTGTGGCGATCTATAGTGTCGGCGCGCTTATTTATGGCGTGCTGTTTTCAGCCCAATGGATGGCTCTATCGGGCTATACGCCAGAGCAATTGGCCGGTGAACAATGGCGGATGGCCTTAAGTCCTGTCATGCCGGTCATGATCACAATCGGCATCGGTCTCCTGATTAAGGACCGCGGCATAACAACTTGGCTTTCCGGTTTGAAACTGGGTGCACTGGTGGGGCTTTTGTTTCTGGTCGCGGCCCGGCTTTATAATTATGCCTATGGCAACGAACCCTTGGGGCTTCTGCTTCTCGACTCTGCCCATCTTATGGCCAATGGCATGATTGCAGGCGCAGTTTTGGGTGCGATGAAAGCCGCCGAATAAGAGGCTCGCGAAGCAGTCCATGAAGTGATACCCCGTGCCAAAGCCAATCAGGCTGAACCGATGATTCTGGTTCCACAGGGGATCTTTCTTGCGCATTTTGATTTCAAACGACGATGGCATTCATGCGCCGGGCTTGGCGGTTTTGGAACGTATCGCCCATGCGCTCAGCTCAGACGTCTGGGTTGTTGCGCCAGAGGTTGAGCGGTCTGGGGCGTCGCGCGCCTTGACCTTGACGGAGCCTGTGCGTGTCCGAACCGTGGGAGAGCGTCGCTTTGCCTGTTCGGGTACGCCGACCGATTGTGTGCTTTTGGGCATTGATGAATTGGTCAAGGGCGGCCGTCCCGATCTGGTTTTGTCGGGCGTCAATCGCGGGCAAAATCTTGCCGAAGATACCAGTGTCTCGGGCACTGTTGCGGCGGCGGTCCAAGGCATGCAAATGGGCATCCCGTCGGTTGCGCTGTCCCAAGCGGTCAATTTCCGCGTCGGCCACCCTATTCCCTGGCACACGGCAGAGGCCCATGGCGCAGAGGTCTTGCGCAAGCTTTTGGCCAAGCCTTGGCCAGATGGCGTTGTGATGAATGTCAATTTCCCCGATTGCGAACCCGAAGATGTCACGGGCCTCGAGGCCACCTTCCAAGGCTTTCGCGACGAGTGTATTCACCAGATTGACCGGCGCAGCGATCTGCGCGGCAATGATTATTATTGGATCGGCTATCGCGGGAAGCTCTCTAAACCGCCGCTCGGCTCAGACCTTCTCGCGATTTATGAGAACCGCATCTCGGTTTCGCCGCTCCATATCGATATGACCGAGCATGGCGCTTTAACGGCCCTGCGGGAGGGATTGGAAGCATGAGCCAAGAAGATGGGCGCGCCCGTATCGTCCTCGCGCTCCGCAAAGCGGGGGTGACAGACCCCTTAGTCCTACATGCGATTGAGACCATCCCACGCGAAGTCTTCATGTCGGCGGGCTTTGAGGGCCGGGCTTGGGAAGATGCGGCTTTGCCAATCGAATGTGGCCAAACCATTAGCCAGCCCTATGTCGTGGGCATAATGACGGCCGCACTCGAACTCACCGGGCGCGAGAAGGTTTTAGAGATTGGCACAGGCTCGGGCTATCAGACGGCCATTCTTTCTAAGCTTGCCCGTCGCGTCTTTACGTTGGAGCGTTATCGCACCTTATTGCGCTTGGCCCAGAGCCGTCACGAAGCGCTAAAGCTCACCAATATTGTGTCCAAATGCAGCGATGGGGGCTTGGGTTGGCCAGACCAAGGCCCGTTTGACCGCATTATCTTCACCTGTGCAGCCCCAGTTCGGCCAGATGCCTTGCTGGCGCAATTGGCCCCGGGCGGGATTTTGGTTGCCCCGGTGGGGGCGGGGGCGGTGCAGGAATTACTCCGCTATCGCCTGCGTGGGGATGGGGTTTTTGAAGAAGAAGCGCTGATGGATGTGCGCTTTGTGCCACTCTTGCCGGGCGTCGCGCGCGAGGTTTGACACCCGGTCCTGCGCGCGCTCGGAAACGCCTGCTTAACCATGTTGTGCGACAGCTTGGGTCATGCGTCGCGCCGTCAGCCTTCTTCTTATAGCCGCCCTCGCCACCAGTGGCCTCTCGCCCGTGGCCGCCCAGCCTGCGCCGGGCATGGCCGACTTTGATCCGCAAAATCCTCCGACCGAGACGCGGGTGATGCGGGGAGAGACGCTGTATGCCATTGCAGAGCGCACCCGCTCGCCCTTAGCCGGGCTTATTCAAGTCAATGGCTTGCGCCCACCTTATGCCCTGGCGCCCGGTCAAGTGCTGAAACTGCCCCCCCTGAAGGTGCATATCGTCCGCCGCAATGAAAGCTTTGCCGCAATTGCACGGCGCTATAGCGTGGATGAGCGTTCGCTAGCCTTATTCAACCGCTTTCCACGCCCGGTGAAGGTACAACCAGGCCAGAAAGTCATATTGCCTGCTTTGGTGCGCGACCAATTGACCGGTCTTGAGCCGCAAGATCTTGTCACCCTATTGGCCAGTGAAATGGCTGCAGGTAGGACTGTCAGCGGCGCTGTGCCGGGCCAATTGCGGCCTAATCTTGAAGCGGGCCCTGTCGCCCCCGTCACCCCAGCCCCAGCGCCGCCTAGACGGCCTGTCGCAGAGGCCCCAAAGCCAAAGCCGGGGCCAAGCGCCCCTGCGATTGGCCCACAAGCCACGCCCAATAACCTTGCCGCACTGCCCAATTTCATCTGGCCTGTTCGCGGTCGCGTGGTGGAGACTTTCGGCACTAAAGCGGATTTGCGCGTGGTTGATGGGATCGAGATTGAGGCCCCGGCGGGAACCCCCTTTAAGGCTGCCGCCTCTGGCACCGTTGCTTATGTCGGCAATCAATTGGCGGGCTATGGCTGGCTTGTGCTGATCCGCCATTCCAGCGACTATATGACCGCCTATGCCTTCGCCAATTCGGTCAATGTCCGTGAGGGCCAAACCGTCACGCGTGGGCAAGTCATCGGCCAAGTCGGCCAAACCGGCCGCGCCCGTTCCCCGCGCCTACATTTCCAAGTCCGCCACGCCACGAAGCCGGTCGATCCGGTGCCATTTTTGGGGTCAAATAGCGCTAACCCGACCTGAGGCGGCGAGGGGCTGCTTCTAAAGACTTAGAAGCGGTTTGGTGCACCCTAATCTGCCAAATCGACCGAGAGCCCCAGTTGCCCGGCGCGGTCAATCACGAATTGCCACGCGCTGCGGCCAGAGCGGGCACCGCGTTGGGCGGCCCATTGTAGGGCGGTGCGGTCCAGTTCAGGGTCGTCTGGGGCGAGGTTGAGGGCGTGTGCATAGCCGTGCACGATCGAGAGCCACGTGGGCTGGTCCAAGCTCTGGAAGCCCAACCACAGCCCAAAGCGTTCGGGCAAAGCGACTTGTTCTTCAACCGTTTCTTCGGGGCGAAATTCGGCTTGGTTGCCGTCTGGGCGATTGATCAGATGGCGCCGGTTGGAAGTTACATAGACCAAAAGATTGGCCATGGCGCCCGACACGCCGCCATCCAACACGCTTTTCAGCGCCTTATAGGTCTCATCTGCCCCTTCAAACGACAAATCGTCTATGAAGACCAAGGCGCGCCAGCCTGCCTCACTCAAACGATCGGCGAGATCGGGGAGGCTTTTCAAATCTGTGCGCGCGATCTCAACCAATTTGAGGCCGGGGTGCTGTTTGCACACCTGGTGATGGACGGCCTTGACCAAGGCGCTTTTGCCCGTGCCGCGTGCCCCCCACAGCATGGCATGATTAGCCGGATGTCCGGCGGCAAAGCGCTCTGTATTGAGAAGCAGCCGCGCCTTTTGCGTCTCAACCCCTTGGATCAAGTTCAAGGGCACGCGACGGGGCTGGGCGACGGGGCTTAAGCGCATCTGATCGCCGCGCCAGACAAAGACGTCATGGCCATCTTGGGCCGGCAAGGGTGCCGGTGCCGGCGCCAAACGCTCCAAAGCTTCAGCAATGCGGTTTAGAAGCGCGCGTTCCTCAATCATGACTTCTGCTTCTTCTTGGGTTGGATACGGATGCACGAGCCCAAACCGCTTTCGCGCACAATGCGGGCACCTTTCACAATGCCATTGGCTTTTCGCGCCACGCGGCGAGATGGCTTCGTCGGGCTCCATTTGGCCGGTGAGGGTAAGATGGCGGCAAGGCGGGCTGCCTGCATCGGGGTCAAGTCCTTGGCATGTTTGCCGAAATGATAAAGCGCGCCCGCCTCGGCACCAAAAATGCCGGGGCCAAACTCAGCCACGTTCAGATAGGCTTCCATGATGCGTTGCTTGGGCCAGAGGGTCTCGATCAGAACGGTAAAGCCCGCCTCCAAGCCTTTGCGCACCCACGACCGTTCTGGCCAAAGAAAGACGTTTTTTGCAGTCTGCTGGCTGATGGTGGAACCACCGCGCAGCTTGCGCCCTCGCTCATTGCTCTTCACCGCTTTCTGGATCGCGACCCAGTCAAACCCATCATGGCTACAGAATTTAGCATCTTCTGCCGCGATCACCGAATAGACCAGATGCGGGCTAATCTGATTGAGGGCGACCGGGTTGCGCCGCACGTCCTTGCCTTGGAAAGCGCGCTCGACCATCAAAAATGTCCCCGGAATGGGCACGAAGCGATAGATTAAGGTCCAGATGATGGGGGCCAGCGCGAGGAAGAGCATGACTTTGCCCAAACGCCCCCAAAAGCCGCTGCGAGGCTTTGGCTTTTTAGTCAGCGGGCGTGGCTGAGGCGCGGGGCTGGTAGCGAGGTTCAAAGTGGCTGTTCCCATTCGGCGCGGACAGACGCGTCGAGCTCATAGGCCATACTGGTCTCTGCCAAAGCTGAAAAGTCCTCGGGCGACATCAATTGTTTCAGCGCCCATATGGCGGCCCCGCGCACCAAAGCGCTCTCATGCTGGCTAAGATGCTGGGCGGCAGGCACAGCATCGCGGTGGTGGCTATTGCCGAGGCCGATGGCGACATTGCGTAAAAAGCGTGCCACGCCGATGCGCTTGACCGGGTTTTTGGCAAAAAGCGCGCGAAACCCTGCATCATCCAAGCGGGCAAGATCTGTCAGCCGCTGCTGCGTCAAGGCCTCGCGCACCTGCAATTTCGTCTCGCGAGCGCTTTGCGCGAATTTGTTCCAAGGGCAAGCGGCCAAACAATCGTCACAGCCATAGATGCGATTGCCCATCGCGGCGCGGAACTCCACCGGAATCGGGCCTGCATGCTCAATCGTGAGGTAAGAGATGCAGCGCCGTGCGTCCAATTGATAGGGTGAGGGGAAAGCCTTGGTCGGGCAGATATCCAAGCACGCTGTGCAGGATCCGCAATGATCGGAGCTGGGTGCATCAGGTGTCAGGTCTTCAGCGATCAGGATGCAGCCCAAGAAGAGCCATGAGCCAAACTCGGTCGAGACCAAATTGGTATGCTTGCCCTGCCAGCCAAGGCCAGCCCGCGCCGCCAATGGCTTTTCCATCAAGGGGGCGGTGTCGACAAAGACTTTGACTTCCGCGCCACTTTGGCGATTCAACAGCCCCGCAAAGGCCTTCAGCTTCTTTTTGATCACATCATGATAATCATCCCCGCCGGCATAGACCGAGATATTGGCTTGCTCGGTCTGTGCCAATTTATCCAACGGGTTTAGGTCTGGCCCATAATTGACCCCCAGCATGATCGCAGTCTTTGCCCCCTCCCACATGGCGGTAGGGTGGCTGCGGCGGTCGAGCGTTTCTTCCATCCAGCCCATCGAGCCGTGATAGCCTGCTGCGACAAAGGCGCGGAGCCTAGCCTCTGCCTCCCACGTGGCGCGTGCGTCGGCTAGGCCGCAGACGTCAAAGCCGTGTTCATAGGCAAGTTGCTTGACGGAGGCGGCATCAAGAATCTTTTGGTTGGACGCGGTCTTGGCCAAAGCGCCCTCCTAAAAGTCCAAATCACCATAGTGCGGTGGGGGGGAAAGACCCGCCAGCAAGTCACCCAGAAGGGGTCTGAAAGCCGGGCGCTGTTTCAAGCGCGCATACCAATCCTTGCCCGCTGGC
>NZ_JADCBK010000058.1 GCF_020253525.1 Aquidulcibacter sp. | reverse complement strand
CGACCCGCGGTTGGCAATCGCACGACAACGGGGAAGTCTTCACCCCGATCATCTCGGAAGGTGCCGGCCGTTTCACCAGCCAAAGCCAATCGTGCGACCCGTTTCTCAAGGCCAGCTGGGATACCCAAAAGTGCGGCTTCTTGGCCGTCTATGCCTAAGTCCACATCCAAACGGTCGAGGCGTAGTGGATTGACCACGTCGCGCACGCCGGGCGTTGACTCCATCAACAGCATGACTGTGCGCGAAAGTTGTTGCAACTGGTCAATATCTTCACCAAACACCCGCACCGCAATTGGCGCTTCCACGGGCGGGCCATTGACGAAGACCTCCACGGTAAAGCGTGCGCCAGGATAGCCGGTCAAATCTTTGCGCAGCTTTTCAATCCATTGCTCGCTCTTTTTACCTTTCCAATGCTCCTTTTGAACAAAGATTTCGGCGTAATTGGTTGCGGTCTCGCGCTGGAAGATGTTGTAGAAGATCTGGGGATTGCCGCGCCCAAGGTTGGACATATACCAATCGACTTCGCCAGCTTTTTTGCGGGCTTCTAGGCGGCTCTCGGCAAAATTCATTGCCTTTTGGGTGACCGCAAGAGAGGTTCCCTCGGGTGTTTCAACCCGTACCAAGAATTGGGGAATCCCGGCAGGTGGAAACAGGCTCTGTCCGATCACGCCAATGATGGGCACGAACGTAAAGCAAATCGCAAAGATGATCGCCAGCGCCCGCCATGGCTTTGCCAAAGCCTGGTGCAGAATGGGCGTATAGAATTGGTGGATGCCCGTATTGATCCGCTGCAACAAGGGATTGCCCTCTGGATCCTCATGCTTGTTCAGCAAGCGGCTGGCCAGAAAGGGAATGACCGTCAGTGACACAAAGAGTGAGGCTGCAATCGTCAACAGAACAGTGACTGGCAGAGATTTGATGAACTGACCCGACCCTTCGGGTAAGAATAGAAGCGGCAAGAAGGCCAACATCAACGTGGCGGTACAGCCTAACACCGCAACCGCGATTTGCCCCGTCCCATTGATGGCTGCGGCAACCCGATCCTCGCCCTCGCGAATACGGCGCGCAATATTCTCGGTCACCACGATGGAATCGTCGACCAAAAGCCCCAAAGACAACACAAAGCCTGCGATCGACAATTGGTTTAAGGTGAAGCCAGCTGTCTGCAACCAGAAGACCCCGATCAATAGGGACATCGGGATAGACATCATCACCACAAAGCCAGCCCGAATGCCCAAAGGCAAAAGGGTGATCAAGACGAGGCCCAAAGCAATGCCAAAGTCGCGATAAAGTTTACCCAAGCGATGATTGACATTGACCGATTGGTCAAAGGCACGCTCCAACTTGATGCCAGCAGGAAGCCGCTTTTCGAACGCGTCCAACCGGCTATCCAGGCCATCGCGAACTCGTTGAACATCGACATTGTCGCGTTGCTTGACCGTGACAAACATCGCCCGCTTGCCATTGAGGAAGGTCAAATGGCTGGCTTCAGCTGTGTTCCAACTGACATCGGCCACATCGCGGACTCGCACCACGCGATTAGCACTGGCAAAAATCGGCACGTCCTTGATTTGCTCAAGGCTTTTATAGGCACCCTTGGTTTTGACGTTGAACCGACGTTCGCCTGCATGAATGGCCCCAATTGGGGTATCGACTCCCGCATTGCGCAGCGCGTCGGCAACTTGGGTGGGCGACAGCTGCATGGTAGCAAGCCTGCCCGCATCGATCGAGACACGTGCCTCTGATCGCGGCGCACCCCAATATTCGGCTTTGCGGACACCGGGCGATCGATCCAGCTCTTCGCGCAAATCATCTGCAATTCGCTCCATATCTTTCCAAGGAACGAGGTCAGAGACCAAGGCCACTTGCAAGATATTGGTTTCAGTCGTTCGCGCTCGCCGGGTTTCTAATCGAACGATGCCGCTGGGAAGTGTGTTGCGGATCGCATTAACTTCCCGAATGACTTCGTCATATTTGCGCTCTGGATTGGTGCTCCATTCAAATTCGGCAATGATGGTGGCCACACCGTCGGCGGCAAAGCTGCGCACTTCTTTCACATCGTCCAAGCCATCGACCACATCTTCGATTGGCTTAACCAGAAGCTCTTCTACATCTTTCGCATCCGCACCGGGAAGAACCACATTGGTGATAACGATGGGAATGGGAAAGTGAGGGTCTTCCGAACGTGGAATAGACTGGAAAGCGTTTAGGCCGAGAAGCGCTAACAGGGCAAAGGCCAACAGGGTGAATTGCCAGCGTTCTACGGTAAAGCGCGCTGGATTGAACTTAGAGGCAATCACGACTTTGCCTCAACGACCGAGACTTGCGCTTTGTCGCTGACATAAGCCCCGCCGGAAGTCACAATGCCAACGCCCGCCGGAATGCCCCGAACTAAGGCCTGATTGCCTTCCAAACGAATGAAATCGACGCTGACAAGACGCACGGTCTTTTGGTCGCCATTGAGAATGTAAAGGCTCGCTTTGCCATTGGTGACACCAATCAAGGATTCGGTTGGAACCAGAACTTCATTGCTGGCAGGCAAAGGTGTTGCACTTGTCTTGGCCTTGATGCGGGCTTCGGCAAAGAAACCGGTCTTCACCTCGCCCCCACCTTCAACAGCAATATCAATGTCAAACGCCCCCGTGCGGGGATCGGCGCGCTCAGCGACCCGGGTGACAACGCCTTTCAGGGTCCTGCTTAAAGCTGACACATAGACATCCGCAGAATCGCCAACCTGAATACGGGCGACATCCTTATCCGAAACCGGGGTGCGTAAGATCAGAGGTGAGTCTTCGTCTGCAACGGTCAAAATCGGTTGGCCAGGTGCGGTAATCTCGCCGGGCTCTGCAACGCGGGTCAGGACAATGCCGCGGACTGGGGCAATCAATCTGGCCCAGCGGCGGTCGAAGGCTGCAGCAGACACACCTGCTTCGGCGGCACGCGCCCGACCTGAGGCCGCTTGAACACCCGCTTGTGCAGCCCCGGCACTGGCTTGGGCTTGGGTGATGCCGGCATTGGCTGCGAGGGCACCTTGGCGGGCAGCAATTAAGCCTGCTTCTGCTGAGCGAACGGTGGCTTCTGCAACATCAAGCCGTGTTTTGCGCGCGTCCAAGCGTGCTTCAGAGACAAAGCCCTTTTGAACCAAAGTCGCGTCACGATCATAATCGCGCCGCGCATTGGCAAGGTCGGCCTGTGCCTGTGCCAAGGCCGCGGCAGCACGACTGGTATTGGCTTCGGCTTGTGCTTGGCCTGCCCGCGCAGAAGCGATGGAAGAAGTTGCGGCACGGGCTTGTTCAACGGCTTGGCCAATGCCGGCTGTGGCTTGCATCGCTTGGGCTTGCGCTTGGATGATTTGGGCTTCCACTTGCGTGGGGTCGATACTGGCGACCACAACGCCTCTTTCAATCAATTGGCCTTCGCGAAAATTGACTTCGCGCAAAACCCCGCCAATGCGGAAGGACAAATCTATTTCTTTTTCCCGCCGGAAGGAGCCTGTGGCCACGATCTCCGTTTGGGCGTTGACGCTTTGTGCGCGTTTGATTTCGACCAAAACTGGATCTGCTGCTTTTGATTTATCCGCCCCATTGCCACAAGCAGATAGAATCATTGCCACGCCTGCTAAGAGACTCAGGCGTAGTTTAAGGGAATGACCTCCCCGTTGGGGGAGGTCGTACTTCAGTTTTTTTTGTTTGGTCATTTTTCGCCGTACTGGGGAGGAGAATTTCAGTTGGACTAGTAACCTATCAGTGATAGGATGGCGTAAATCTCGAAGAGGTCAAGAGGGAAAGTGACAATCTACAGAAAAAAATCTGCCCAGCAGTCAACAAGCCCCTCGGCGGATGCACCGCGCGCCGCGATTGTGCACCGGTTGAAAGGGGCAGATCGGCGTGAGGATATTCTCAATCATGCCTCGCGTCTGTTTCTGACCTATGGCATTGCTGGGACCTCGACGCGCATGATCGCGAATGCCGTTGGCATTTCCCAGCCCAGTCTCTACGCCCATTTCGCTACCAAGGAAGCTTTGGCCAATGCTTTGTCGGCACGGGCCTTCTCAAGCTTGGAAAGCTTGATTGGTAGAATTCGCACTGCCGATATTCCCGCCCCAGCCCGCTTAGAAGCCATGATACGCGGCTATATTGGTTTCGCCCTAGATCAAGGGGCGGCCTATCGCATCGCCTTCATGCTGGAAGGCCCGATGCACGAAGTGGAAGCCTTCAACCCAGATATTCTGCCCGGGATGCAAGCATTCGCAAGTTTCAGGGATGAAGTCGCACTCTTGCAACAAGAAGGTCATCTCCGCGAAGGCTCGACCGATCACTTGGCACAAAGCCTCTGGGCAAGCATGCATGGTCTCTGTGCCCTTTTATTGGCGCGGCCCGATTTTCCGTGGGGGGATGTTGAGGCCATGATTGACTTCCATGTCGAAATCATTTTGGCAGCCTATCAGAACAAGGCGTAGTGGCGCTGCGCCATGTCATGCGCTTGAGGAGTGAGAGATGAGCCCAATCCCCCAAAGCGACCGACGTGCGTTCATGGGCTTTGCGCTAACCAGTGCGCTCGCATTTCCCAGTTTGTCTTCCTGCGCGGCACCAGCGGTCAAAGTAGCAGCCCGTCAAGCCCCGACCGCCGAACTCGCAGCCCTTGAGGCCAAGTCGCAAGGCAGGCTTGGT
Organism: Aquidulcibacter sp.; assembly: GCF_020253525.1. GTDB lineage: Bacteria > Pseudomonadota > Alphaproteobacteria > Caulobacterales > Aquidulcibacteraceae > Aquidulcibacter. The sequence goes on along the minus strand of NZ_JADCBK010000058.1, from coordinate 38,985 downwards.
GTGGCTATTTTTGATACTTCCACTGGCGAACTTGTTGGTCATCGGCAGGATGCGCGCTTTGCCATGTGTTCGACCTTCAAATTGCCGCTTGCCGCAGAAGTCTTGCGCGATGTTGATGCTGGCACGCGCAAGTTTGATCAGTTTATCCCTTATTCAGCGGCCGATATGGTCGCCCACGCCCCAGTGACAGGCGCTAATTTAAGCGCGGGTGGTATGACGATTGGTGACTTGGCCAAAGCTGCACAAATCACCAGCGATAACCCCGCCGCCAATCTCATCATGCGCGAATTGGGTGGGCCAGAGGGTCTGACCCAGCGCTTTCGGGCAGCGGGCGACGCGGTTACGCGCTTGGACCGCTACGAGCCGATGATGAACCGCGTAGCTGCCGATGACCCCCGTGACACCACCTCGCCTGCGGCGATGGCGCGGCTCATCGCCCGCTATTTGACAACAGATTATCTGTCTCAAGGCTCGAAGGATTTATTGATTGGCTGGATGATTGAAACCCAGACGGGCCTAAAACGTATCCGCGCTGGCCTTCCAGCAGCGTGGAAGGCGGGCGACAAGACAGGAACCGCGATGAGTGAAGGGATGACCGACAAATATTATGATGTCGCGATCGTGTGGCCGCCTGGTCGCGCGCCCATCCTTATTGCGGCCTATTTCAATACCAATATCGGCTATGGCGAAACCCGCGATGAATTCCAGGCCGTGCTCGCAGAAGTTGGTCGCATCGCGTCGCGCTGGGCAATCGCATAAGGCCATGAAGCCCGTTTATCCTATCCTCTACAGCTTCCGCCGTTGCCCCTATGCCATGCGGGCGCGGCTGGCGCTGGCGGTTGCAGGCCTGCGCTATGAGGTCCGCGAAGTCTCCTTAAAGGCAAAGCCACCCCAGATGTTGGCTATTTCACCCAAAGGCACGGTTCCTGTCCTGCTCTTGCCTGACGGGCAGGTTCTCGAGGAAAGCCGTGATATTATGCTTTATGCTCTCGCACTTCAGGATCCAGAGCACTGGCTAGAAGGTTGGGGGCCAGAGCAAAAGGCGCTCGTAGATCGCAATGATGGGCCGTTTAAGGCCTTTTTGGATCAGTATAAGTACCCCCAGCGTTATCAAATACCCATGGAAATGGCGCGCGAGCAGGGCTTAGAAATTCTAATGGACTTGGAAGCTCGCCTTGCCAATTCTGCATTTTTGGTTCGAGAGTCTGCCACTTTGGTCGATATCTGCCTGTTTCCCTTTGTGCGCCAGTTTGCAGCTGTTGATCCAGTTTGGTTTCAACAAGTCCCCTTAGAACGGCTTCGAAACTGGCTTGCCTTCTTTAGTGATGGACCCCTATTCGCCCGCATCATGACGAAGTTTCCGGTTTGGGAATCGGGTCAGCCACCCATTTTCAATGACGACCCTGTCACCTAATCGCCTATGGATTGAGCAAAACTAAACAGCAACTGCGCAATCCAAATTCATTCAACACGCGAAATCACCAAAACTCACAAAATTTTGAGCTTGCCTGCTTATGCGCTCCCGATCGCGTGATAGCGCTATCTGGACATTGAATTTCCGATGCGACGTGGGGCAAGGCATTAGATGAATATGGGGGACTTAGCGGTTCAAATTCCCTTGGTCTTGGCGCTGATGGCGGCAGGACTAACGGCTGGGTTTGCCGCTGGCCTGTTTGGCATTGGTGGCGGCTTTGTGGTCGTACCGGCTTTGATCGCGGTTTATCATTATTTTGGCGTGGACCCGAGTGTGATTACCCATGTGGCTGTCGGGACGAGCCTTGCGACCATTATCGTAACTTCGTTGCGCTCCGTTCAAGCCCATGCCGCCAGAGGCGTGGTCGATTTTGAAATTCTCAAGAGCTGGGCCCCTTGGATCGTCTTGGGTGTTGCGGGTGGTTTGGTTCTGGCGGGCTCGGTCAAAGGCCAAGTGCTCGTCCTTGTCTTTGCCACCGGCGTCTTCATCATGGGCTTGCATTTTGTCTTCCCGATTCTTGAGCGCAAAGACCCAATCGCCCGCGACATGCCGACAGGTCCTTTGCGGGCAGGCTTGGCCACCTTCCTCGGTGGCTTCTCCGCGCTTTTGGGGATTGGAGGCGGCACCATCGCCATTCTGGTGATGACCTCTTACGGTCGCTCGATCCATCGCGCGGTGGCAACAGCTGCTGGACTTGGGGCGATTATCGCAATCCCCGGTGCCATCGGCTTTGCTATAATCGGTTGGGGGCATGCGTCCCTGCCCATGGGCTCCATTGGCTATATCAATATTCTAGGAGCTGTGGCCATTGCAGCTATGTCTTACTTCACCGCGCCCTTAGGCGTACGTGCCGCCCATGCGCTCAATGCTGTGATGCTTAAGCGCGCTTTTGGAATCTACCTTCTGGTCACATCAGCCATGATGCTGCATGAAGGTCTTAGTTAAGTCTCACCACGACAAGCAGGGAAAAGGAGTTACGGCGATGGATCTTTCAAGACGTTTGCTATTGGGGGCTGCCGCAGGCGGTGCGGCCTTAAGCCTTACAAAAACGGCATCGGCAGCCGAACCTACTGCCGCCCCATTGCTGGGTCCTGCACCGGGTTTTGCCCGCCTCGGCCTCAATGAGAATCCCTATGGGCCAGCACCCAGTGCGATCAAGGCCATGACGGAGGCCCTTTCAACGGGGGCCTATTATCCAGGTGGCGGCATCCAGCGCTTGATGGAGATGATTGCAGAACGTCACGGCGTTACACCCGACCATATCATTGTGTCCTCAGGGTCTGGCGAATTGCTGAACGCCATTGGTTTAGCTTATGGCATGAAGGGCACGTTGATCAGTACAAATCTGTTCTGGGATGCCTATTTCAAATTTGCTGAAGATAAGGGTGTCAAAACCGTTCGCGTGCCGCTTAAGCCGGACTATTCCCATGACTTCATCGCGATGGAAGCAGCCATTACGCCAGAGACCTCGCTGATCTCGGTCTGTAACCCGAATAATCCAACCGGCATTTTGGAAAAGGCTGCCGACATCCACGCCTTTGCCAAGGCCGCTTCAGCCAAGACAACCGTCTTGATCGACGAAGCCTATATTGAGCTTTCCGACCAACCGGTTTCAAACTCAGTTGTTGATCTCATTCGTGCAGGGCACAATATCGCCATCACCCGCACCTTCTCTAAGATTTACGGCATGGCAGGCATTCGCGTCGGCTATGTGATTTCAACCCCTGCCAATATCGCCAAAATCCGGCCCTATGTGATGGGCGGCATGAATAGTGTGGGCCTCGCAGGAGCGGTTGCATGCTATAGTGATGAGGCCTTCCTGACTTACTCCCGCAGCAAAATTGTGGAAGCCCGCGAAATGGTTATGGCTGCTGTGAAAAGCGCCGGCCTCACGGCCCTGCCCTCTTCCACCAATTTCGTTTGGGTCAATGTTGGGATGAATGCGAATATTGTGCGCGAGCGGATGGAAGCTAAGAAAATCCTGATCCGCGGCGTCTATGGCACCCACACCAATTGGAGCCGGGTCAGCATGGGTAAACTGCCGGACGTGGAGCGCTATTGTAAGGCTTTGCCTGAGGTCATTCGCGCTTAGAAGGCAGAGGTCAAAGACCCAGTTTGGGGTCTGGCTCTAGGTTTAAATCCAAGGCATGGGCATGCAGAATAATCCTGCATGCCCATTATTTTGTCTAGAAGATTATTCGATTAACTCATTGAATTAAGGCATAAAAATTAGGCGTTTTTGCACAAAAAAGATGATACTTTGGCCTATTTCAGCCTCACGCATAAAAATAATTCGAATCTGCTAGACTTGCATTTCGACCTGGCAAAGCATGAAGCCGGGGAAACAGCCATCGAGAGATTCAACACGATCCAGCGCGTGGATCGATGAGGGGATGAACGATGCTGAAATTAAAAAATGGGGCCAGTGGCCTTGCAGTGGCGGTTAGCCTTCTGGCTGTTGGGGTAACGCTTCCCGCGGTATCTCAGGCCCAAGAAGCGACCAGCGCAGATACAACAAAAGTGGGTGAGGTGGTCGTCGTCACCGGAACCAGAACGCGAGGGCGGACGGTTGCAGATTCAGCGGTGCCAGTCGATGTCTTGACCAGTGAGGCCATCACAGCTGTCGCCTTCACCGACACACAAGACGTGCTCAAAACCTTGGTGCCATCTTTTAACACGTTCCGACAGCCGATTTCGGATGGGGCGACCTTTATACGACCCGCGACCTTGCGGGGTCTGACCTCTGACAAAACCTTGGTCTTGGTCAATTCAAAGCGCCGTCACCGGGCCGCACTGGTGACGATTGGCGGCAGTGGTACGCAAGGGCCAGACGTTGCAACCATTCCAGCTTCGGCCCTCAAAACGGTCGAAGTCCTGCGCGATGGGGCAGCGGCGCAATATGGGTCCGATGCAATTGCTGGGGTATTGAATTTCATTCTGAAGGACAATGACTCAGGCGGCGAACTCAGTGCCTCTATGGGTCAATATACCGAAGGCGATGGCGAGGACATTACGATATCCGGCAATTTGGGATTAGCGCTTGGCGAGTCTGGCTTTGTCAGTATCAGTGTGGAAGCCAATTCTGCCCAAGGGACCAATCGTGGTGATCAATGGTCGCGTGCGCAAAGCCCGCAATATGATACCGCCACGGGTGTTGGCACTGGTTTTGACGTCGCGCTTTACCGCGCAACCTATCCGCAATTTGCCGGTCTATTTGGCCCAGGCACCCGCAATAACAGCAGCAATGTGCAGATCTGGGGCCAGCCTGAAAATGTCGCTTTCCGCTCGTTTGTGAATGCGGGCTATAAGGTCTCCGACAAGATCGACCTCTATGCGTTTGCAAACTATTCCAATTCAGAAGGCAGTGGCGACTTCAATTATCGCTTCCCTGACCCTGAGTTTGGTCAAACCCCCAATCCAAACGGCAGCCAAGGCACTTTGGGTCCGGCGATCCGTTTGCAGAACGGGACGACATGGACAGGGACCTCGCGCTTCCCGGCCGGCTATACGCCGCGCTTTTCCGGTAATGTCATTGACTATTCATTGACCGCGGGTGTTCGGGGCGAACTATCCCCCCGTTGGTCTTATGATGCTACTATTCGCTATGGCTATAACAAGATTTCCTACGGTCTTTCGGAGACGCAAAATCCTTCCTACGGTCCTGCGTCGCCCACCTCCTTCAGTCCCGGCGATTTGGTGGCGGATGAAACCGCTTTCAATCTAGACTTCTCTTATGAGTTGCCGGTTGCGATGTTTGCGTCCCCTTTGACCATTTCCTATGGCGCAGAATATCGCTCTGAAGGCTATGAATTGGTGGAGGGTAATAAGGAATCGTGGGCAGCGGGACCCTATGCAAAGCCTGACCCGTGGGGCTTTTGTAACTTAGCTCAACCGATCGCCACACGCACCCCCACAGCAGCCGGTCTTGCAGTTATCGCGGCAGGTTCCACCCTGAATTGCGCCAATGCAAGCGACCCTGTGTACCGCCTCTTGGGCGTCGGCTCTGACGGTTTCCCCGGCAATAACCCAGACTATTCGGGTGCCATCGACCGCGGCAGCTATGCCGTCTATGTCGACTTCGAGGCCGATGTGACGGACAAGCTGTTTGTCGGTGTTGCTGGCCGATTTGAAGATTATGAAGACTTTGGCTCTACCACTGACGGCAAGATCGCCGCGCGCTATGAATTGACCGATGACATCAATCTTCGCGCGTCGATTGGCACGGGCTTCCGCGCCCCGACACCGGGACAATTATCGACAGCCAATGTGTCGACCCGCTTCCCGGCCAGTGAGCCGGTTGCTTCGGGTCTCTTCCCGGCTACCAATCCGGTCTCGCTCTTCCTTGGGGCAAAGCCTTTGGAGCCGGAACGGTCGAAGAATTATTCCGCCGGGGTCACAGCGGCCTTGGGCGGCTTCAACCTTACCCTCGACTTCTATCAAATCGATATTGAAGGCCAATTCTATGCAACGCGCTCCATCACGGTGACGCCGACCATTCAAGCCGCCTTGATCGCAGCCAATGTGCCGGGGGCAAACACCATTGGGGCCGTGCAATTCTTCCAGAATGCATTTGATTCTGTGACGAAGGGCGTCGACTTTGTGGGGACCTATCGGGCAGACTTTGGCGATTATGGTACTACCAATTTCACCCTCAGCGCCAATTATAACACGTTTAAGGTTGGCGACATTCTGATTGGGTCACCATCTGCGCTACTCTTCTTGGAAGAAGATGTCTTTGACTTTGAAAATGGCGTGCCGGAATTCAAGTCAAACTTCACCGTCAATCACCGCGTCGGCAAATTCTCGGGCATGGTGCGGGCGAATTATTGGGGCTCTTACACCGCATCCAATTGTTTGACCGCACAACCGATCAGCATCTTCAAATGTCCAACCAGCACGGTCTATCCCGAGGGCTTGATCAAGCAGAAGCTCGGCAGCGAAGTCCTGATTGATATGGAAGTCTCTTATGACTTCCCAAAAGATGTCATTGTGACCGCCGGTGTTCGCAACATCACAAACGAATATCCAGATGAAGGGGCAGCGCGCTTGGGTGAAACCGGAAACGGTCGGGTCTATCGATCCGACTCCCTCATCGACTGGCAAGGTGCTTATTATTATCTGAAGATCAAAAAGACCTTTTAAGCCGGGTCGCCCATCCAAAGCTTGACTGGGCGGGTCCATGATCCGCCCAGTCTCATTACTCAATTCATGCATTGAGGCGCTAGGCGCTTTCGCTTAGGCTAGGGGCCAATTGAATTGAGTGGGCCCATTTTCATGATTTCGAAGCTGGCAATATCGGGGTATCGGTCGCTTCGTGAGTGCGTATTAGCTCTGAGCACGATCAATGTGGTGACAGGGCCAAACGGGGCAGGCAAGTCCAATGTTTATCGTGCGCTTCGCCTTTTAGGAGATGTCGCGCAAGGCCGGATTATCCAATCGCTTGCCCAAGAAGGCGGCCTCAACTCTACCTTATGGGCTGGCCCTGAGGCCTTTTCGTCGGCCATGAAGCGAGGTGATATGCCGGTTCAAGGAACGCGGCGGCAAGGTCCAGTGGCTTTGAAGCTTGGCTTTTCGGGTGAAGATTATGGTTATGCCATCGACTTAGGTCTACCAGCCCCATCAAGCTCTGCATTCGCGCGGGACCCGGCAATCAAGGCTGAAGCCCTGTGGCTTGGTGAAAACTTGGGGCGGTCTAACGCCATAGCTTTACGAAATGGTCCGGGCGTCCGCGTGCGCGATGCAGATGGCCAGTGGCAACAGGCCCATACCAGCTTGGCATCCTATGACTCTATGATGACCTATTGCAGCGATCCCCGCGATGGGCTGGAACTTTTGACCCTGCGAGAGCGCCTGCGCAGGTGGCGCTATTATGATCACTTGCGGACCGACCGCGATGCCCCTGCCCGCCAGCCGCAAATTGGCACCTATACACCAGTCTTAGCCAGTAATGGGGCAGACTTGGCCGCTGCGATTCAAACCATTCGCGAGATCGGCGATGGGGCCGCATTTGATGCCGCCATTGCCGATGCCTTTGATCGGGCAGAGGTTGAGATTGCGGCGAAAAACGATGGCTATTTTGACCTAGAGCTTCGCCAGTACGGGCTCTTGCGCGCGCTCAAGGTTGCAGAGCTATCGGATGGAACCCTGCGCTATTTGCTTTTGGTCGCAGCGCTTCTGTCGCCGGATCCGCCGTCTCTGATGGTGTTGAATGAGCCTGAGACAAGCCTGCATCCAGAGCTTTTGGCCCCCCTGGCGCGCTTAATCGTGACGGCTGCGCGGCGTACCCAATTGATTATCGTAACCCACGCGCCAACCCTTGTAGCAGCTTTGGCTGACGAGGCCGACGTCTCGATGTTTGAGCTCAGCAAGCATTTGGGTGAGACTGTGATTTCTGGTCCAGACAAGCCAAGCTGGAATTGGCCCAGCCGTTCTTAGGCCGATTTAGTCGGTTGCGATTCCGTGGGCGGCCAATGCTTGCTTCAAGTCCTGTGCAGAACCAAAGCAATAGCCGGGAATGCGATAGGGAGGTGCGCCAACACGGTCGAGCCAAACACTTGGTTGACCGCTTGAGAACTGGGTCGTTCGCAGGCGTGTGATTGTCGAGAGTGGAATTTCTTCCTGCCAATTGTCCTTAAAGAGCGTGAGCGATTGCGCGTTAAGCTTCAGCCCACTCCGGCTATTTTGAATGAGCATCAGCAGCGCCATCAATCCAGCTATCGCCGGCATCGCAAGAAAGTACCAAGGCGCGTCATAATAGAGCCCGCCACTGACCATGACGGCACCGAGCACGGCGGCAAACATGACGATTGGCCGACGCCCATTCTGTTCAAACTGATACTCCATTACCTCGACTCCGCCATCGCCTCGCTGCAGGCCTGCATGGTCATTGAATTGAGCTCGTCTTTGCCTTTCTCTGGGAAAGCCATTCGTGCGAGATCGAAGGCCTCTTGAGGCTTACCCATTTTGCAGGAAAGCTTCATAAAATATTCTCGGTTTCGACCGTTGGGGAAACGCTGATAGACATCGCGCATGGAGGCCTGCAAGGTTGGCCAATCGGCAACTTCTTTGATGATGTCGCAATTACAGACTTCGAGATTCCATAGGATGCGGACATAAAGGCCACTTCCGTCCGTCTTCTCTGATTTCTTGGCGGCGTAGCGCAAAAAGTGATCTACTTCCCCCCAACTCCCGCCCCATTTTGGCAAGTGGTAGAAGACACCATTGGTATAAGTCCGATGGTAACCCGGTTCCCGCTTGGTGGCTTCATCCATCAAATCCTTGAACTTATCCGCTGGCGCATTGAGGCCACGGTAGAGTGTGGTTTGCACCGCATAATATTCAGGATTGATGGATGCGATCTGCTTGTTAGTTTCAAGAAGTTCATAGGCCGCCTGCAGCTTGTCTTGAAATTTTGCCCAAGCCTCGGGCGTGACCGTATTGGCAAAGCCATCGCCGCGATAACACCAGCCTTCGTTCAACAGCATGGTCGCTTCGGCGATGATGGGGGCTGGATTAGTCGGCACAGCGGCCCTCCAGCGCGCAACAAAATCAGCATGAAGCGGGACACAGCCCTCCGCTGCCGTTAAGCCTTCAAGCACGAAACTTTCCACTTCCGCGTGGAACAGCCCCAAATACCAATAACCACTCGCTGTCCGTGAGCGACTGGTCCGGTAAGTCTCTTCAAGGGTTGTAAGAGAGTTGAAGTCATTGGCGGCGATCAGGTTCTTTACTTCACTGAAAACCTTGTTGCGCGCCGCAATCTCATCGCCAGCGCTTGAGATCTCTTGGACAGGTTGAGACGCATTTGCCTGAGAAGTGCAATTTGAAACGACGGACAAGCCCGCCAGAATGAAGAGAGTTCGAATAATCAAGTGGCGCCCCCGCCATTTAGAGTAGAGGCCCACATTTAAGTGAAATTGCTTTCAAGATGTTTTCGGGATTTGTTCAAATGCGGGGTAATTGGATGGAAAGTGTGCCGTCAAGCCCGCCCATCATACTTCCGCCGGGCGGCTTGGACCGCATCATAATGGTCGGCCGCCCAGGTCACCAATGGAATAAAGCGGGCAACCATATCCGACCCCATTGGTGTGAGTTGATAATGCACTTCGACGGGCGGGCCAGCGACAACCTCGCGTGTTACATACCCATCACGTTCAAGGGCGCGGAGGTTTTCAGTCAAGACACGTTGGGTGATGTCGCCAATCACGCGCTTGATGGCAGAAAAGCGCCGGGGCCCATCCTCAAGGGATAAGAGGATCAGCGAGCTCCACTTGCCTGTGACGGTGCCAAGGATACTGCGAACGGGGCACAGGCCGCTTTCTTCTTCTGTGGTGACGGTTATGGGAAGCATACTTAGTACCTTTTTAGTGCGTAATTGACACTTGGTATTAGAATAGTACTGCAAGGCATCCAAATTGGAAACCACCCTATGGAGATTTGTATGACCCCTCGCGAGATTGTTTTATGCGCTGTCCAGGCGATTTTCGCCGACTTTGACCCAGCCAAAGCTGAGGCCTTGCTGGCACCCGATTATATTCAGCATAATGTCGGCGTGCCGACCGGGGCTGCCCCGATCATCGGCTTTATCCCTGCCCTTAAGGAAAGCGGCATAAAGTGTACTATTCACCGCGTTATTGCGGAGGGGGATTTGGTTGTGCTCCACGTAACGTATGAAAATGCGCAAGCCTTTGGCGGCGATACCTTAGTCGCATTTGATGTCTTCCGCGTGGAAAATGGCAAAGTCGCCGAGCATTGGGACAATCTGCAACCTCGCGTCACCCAGACCGCGTCAGGACATGGCATGACCGATGGTGCAACAGAAATTTGCGATTTGGACAAGACAATCAGCAACAAGGCGCTGATCCAAGGCTTTGTCCGCGAGGTCTTGCAAGGCCATGCGCCGGAGCGCGTGACGGACTATATTTCCCTAACCACCTACACCCAGCACAATCCGTTAGTCGCAGACGGTCTAGCCGGTTTGGGGGCAGCGATGCAGGCCTTTGCCGATGCAGGGCAAGCCATGACCTATGCCCGCACGCCTCTCGTGGTGGCGGAAGGCAATTTCGTGTTCACCGCTTCAGAAGGCAAACTTGGCGATGTGCCGACGGCCTTCTTTGATCTGTTCCGTATTGAGGATGGCAAGATTGTCGAGCACTGGGACACGCTCTCGACGATTCCCGACGAGATGCCCCATGCAAATGGTAAGTTCTAGCCAGTCACCAAGGACTTGGGGTGGCTTTAGGCCACCCCACGTATCATACCGGCTGCGGCGGTTTGATTGGTGTCTGGGTCGATCAAGATAAAAGCCCCCGTCTTGGGATTATCTTGAAATAGATCGGCCAAGATCGGTGTTTGGGTTTGAAGTTGAACCAAGGCAATGTCATTCAGTTTCAGAGCTTGATCGCCCCGCACTTCAGAAAGGTCCCGCATATCGCGAATATGCAATACGTTTTCGATGCGTGACAGGATGCTCGAAGTGCCCTGTTGAACAATATAGCGGCGGCGTGGATCCCAAACCTGGTCGTCCAACCAGCACAGGTCCGCGGTTACGCGTTTGGCATAATTGGCTTCGCCCCGGGTGAGCAGGTCACCGCGGGCGGCATCGACTTCATCCTCGGTATAGAGCGTCACGGATTGCCCAGCTTCTGCGCGGTCCAAGCTCTGATCATAGGTCTCAATGCGGACGATTTTGGTCGGACGGCGATGCGGCCCAACAAAGACCTCGTCTCCAATGGCTATCTGCCCTGAGGCAATGCGACCCGCATAGCCGCGTTGCGCCTCAATCGTGTGACCGTCGACGCGGACTACACGTTGGATGGAAAAGCGGAACGGAAGCTCGCTCAAATCTGTCCCCTCACCTTGGCTTTGGAGAATGTCTAAAAGCGAGGACCCGTCATACCAGCTTGCAGCAGGGCTTTTCGAAACCACATTATCGCCCGAACGTGCATTGATCGGCACGATGGCAGCATTGGTAATGCCGAGGCTGCGGCTTAAGCGCTTCAGACTCTCCTCGACTTCAAGGAACACCTTTTGAGACCAATTGACGAGGTCCATCTTATTGACGGCAAACACCACCTTTAGGCCCAAGAGATGGGCAATCGTCGCATGGCGGCGAGTTTGAACTTTAAGCGCACCCTGATGTAATCGCGATGCATCCACCAAGACAATGGCCACATCGGCATTGCTCGCCCCCGTCACCATATTGCGGGTATATTGCTCATGTCCCGGCGCATCAATAACAATGAAGGATGTTTGGGGCGTAGCAAAATAACGGTAAGCAACATCAATCGTGATGCCCTGCTCGCGCTCACTCTCAAGACCATCGGTAACAAAGGACAAGTCAAGGTCACCCTCCTCAGCGCGGCTGAAGCGGGCATTTGATAGGGCATCGACTTGATCGCTCATCAAAGCTTGAGAATCGTGCAGGATGCGTCCGATTAAAGTCGATTTTCCGTCATCAACGCTGCCTGCTGTAACTACGCGAACGAGCTTGGTTTGAGCCTGGGTCATCAGAAATAGCCCTCGCGCTTGCGCCGTTCCATAGCGGCTTCATTCACCTTATCGTCCATGCGGGTAGCCCCACGCTCTGACAAAGTACTCAGTCGGGTTTCAGCGATGATGGCAGAAACATCCGCAGCATTGCTTTCAATCGGGCATGTGCAGGTCATGTCCCCAACAGTGCGGAAGCGGACAAGACGGTTCTCAACCAGCTGACCCTCGGCTGCAGGTGTCACTGGCGTGACTGGTCGCCAATAATCGCCATCGCGCACGACAGGTCTAACATGGGCGAAGTAAAGGCTGGGAAGAGCAATCTTCTCGCGCTCTATATAGGTCCAGATATCCAATTCCGTCCAATTGGATAGCGGGAAAACACGGAAGTTCTCCCCCGTTTGCAAGCGGCCATTATAAAGATCCCAGAGTTCAGGCCGTTGCGATTTAGGGTTCCAAGCCCCAAAGGCATCCCGGTGACTGAACACACGTTCTTTAGCCCGCGCTTTGTCCTCGTCGCGTCGGGCACCGCCGAGCAAAAGGTCAAAGCCATGGGTCTCAATCGCTTCCAACAAGGTAACAGCTTGCGCTGCATTGCGACTGGCCGTGGGCGAAGCCAAGCGCACAGTGCCGCGTTGGATCGACTCTTCAACATGGGCCACGACCAAACGTTCGCCCAATCTCGCGGCGGTTTCGTCGCGGAATTGGGTGACGCCTTCAAAATTATGACCGGTGTCGACATGCAGGAGCGGGAATGGCAGCTTTTCTGGCCGGAAAGCCTTCAGCGCCAGATGCAACAAGACGGCACTATCCTTACCGCCCGAGAACAGAAGTGCAGGATTACGACTTTGCGCCGCGGCCTCGCGCAGAATGTAAATGGCTTCTGACTCGAGGCGGTCAAGGTGGAGGAGACGGCTAAAAAAGGTCATGCGATTGTTTCCTTATTGTGATTATTCTGGTGCAGGCCGCATTCTTTGGAGTCGGCATTTTCCCACCACCAACGCCCGTCACGGGCATGCTCACCGGGCCGAATGGCACGCGTGCACGGGTCACAGCCAATCGAAACGTAACCGCGGGCATGGAGTGGATTGAGAGGGACTTGAAACTGCTGAGCATAGGCCAGCACATCTGTCCAAGCCCAGGCGGCGAGCGGATTATATTTGACCAGATCGTGCGCTATATCTTCCTCGCGCTCTTCCAACTGTATGCGGGTCAGAGATTGTTCGCGTCTTTGGCCCGTGATCCACGCATCATAGCCACTCAAGGCGCGGCCCAAGGGTTCAAGCTTGCGCACGCCACAGCAGGCCTTGCGGGCTTCCAAGCTCTCATAAAAGCCGTTGAGACCATAGGTGGCGACAAAATCAGCCAGTGCATCCACTTCGGGTTCAAATTGATGCACGGTCACGCCGTAGCGCGCCTCGGTCCGCGCGATCATGGCGACCGTATCTGGATGGAGCCTGCCGGTTTGCAAGGTGAAAATGTCAATGTTTAGGCCCAATCTGGCGATCACATCGGTTAAGACCATGTCTTCTGCCGAGAGCGAGCTCGCCAGTGCCGCCCTGCCTGGAGCGCCAATTGCCCTTAGGCTTGCTTCCAACTGAACCACGAGTGTCGCGAGCCGTTTGGGGTCGGCTTTGGGTGTTACCAGTTTTTCTGACTGATCGAGGAGGATCATGGTGCACAACTTTTTTATGCCCCGGCAGGAAGCCATGGCTCGTCAAGCCGATTTAGGCAGCCCTTGCGCGTTTAACGACCGATTGAAGCTGCACGCTGCCATTAGCAAACCTATTAAAACTCGTCGAAAGCCCTTCTATTCCGGCATCTATCAGGTCTTCTAATAGACACCTTAAGCGGATTGGCATTGTTCGCGCGCGGGAGAGCCGGGATATAGGCCCCAGATAAAGGGCCCCGAATGTATATTTATAATGCCATAGACCAGAGCATCGTGGATGCGCGGGTCAAGCAATTCGCCGATCAGACGGAACGCTATTTGAGCGGCCGGATTTCGGAGGATGAGTTTAAGCCACTGCGACTACAAAACGGCGTCTATGTTGAGCGTCACTCGCCCTTATTACGGGTTGCGATCCCCTATGGCCTGCTTTCGTCGCGACAATTGCGCATGTTGGCCCAGATTGGCCGTACCTATGATCGGGGCTTTGGCCATTTCACCACGCGGCAGAACATCCAATTCAACTGGGTGAAGCTGGAAGAAGTGCATAAAATTCTGGCCGATCTCGCAAGTGTGCAAATGCACGCAATCCAAACAAGCGGCAGCTGCATCCGGAATGTGACGACGGATCACTTGGCAGGCGTTGCCCATGACGAGCGGGTAGATCCTCGTCCCTTGGCAGAACTGATGCGTCAATGGTCAACCCTCAATCCTGAATTTGCTTTCCTGCCGCGCAAATTCAAAGTCGCTTTCAATGGCGCCGTTGAAGACCGGGCCGCAAGCGAAGTCCACGATCTTGCTTTCGATGTATATCGCGATGAAGCAGGCGAAGTGCGCTTGACCGTGAAGGTTGGTGGTGGCCAAGGCCGGACGCCGCGGGTCGCCCCCGTGATCAAGACCTGCCTGCATTGGCGCGACATGCTGTCTTATACTGAGGCAGTCCTGCGAACCTATAATCGTTGGGGCCGGCGCGACAATATCTATAAGGCCCGCATCAAAATTCTGGTTGATGCCCTCGGCCCTGAACGCTTTGGCGAAGAAGTGGAGCAGGAGTTCGCCCATCTCCAAGGCGGTCCGGCGACTTTGGCGGCCTCAGAACTCGATCGTATGACCGCCTTCTTTGGTGCGCCACCGTATCAAAGTGCTTCTTCTGGCGATCAAGATGAGGCCCGCCACCGTTTGGCTGATCCACGCTTTAACGCGTGGGTGAAACGCAATGTCGCCAAACACAAGCGCGAAAACTATGGCGCTGTAACCATCAGTTTAAAGCCGCTGGGCGTGGCACCAGGCGATGCGACGAGCGACCAGATGGACGCGATTGCTGATCTGGCTGACCGTTTTTCCTTCGGGCAGATCCGGGTTTCCCATCACCAGAATTTGGTCTTGGCCGATGTGGCGCGCTCCGATCTTTGGGCGCTTTATCAAGCGCTCGAGGCCCTTGGCCTGTCAGAGCCAAATGTTGGCTTGGCAACCGATATCATTTGCTGCCCAGGCGGCGATTATTGTGCTTTGGCCAATGCCAAGTCGATCCCGGTCGCAGCGGCTGTGCAAGAAACCCTCGCAGCCAAAGCACAAGATATTGGCACGCTGGCCATCAAGATGTCGGGCTGTATCAATGCCTGTGGCCATCACCATGTCGGCCATATCGGCATTCTGGGCGTCGATAAAAAGGACGAGGAATGGTACCAAATCCTGATCGGCGGCCGCACCGATACCAAAACCGCGCTTGGCCAAATTGTGGGAAAAGCTATCCCGCGCGAAGCTGTTGCGCCGACCATCGAACGCCTCACCGACTTTTACCTCAAAAACCGAAACAACGGTGAAATATTCATCGATGCCGTTGAGCGCTTAGGCAAGGTAGCCTTCCAAGAGGCCGCTTTCCAAAGCGACACCGTCCAAACTTCCCCCTCCCCCCAAATTCAGGAAGCAAACTGATGAGCACTTTGTTGAAACTCTTCTCGCCCAGCGACATTCGGACGCTTCCTTTGCCAGAAGGCGCTTTCCGCCCCGCCCCCGCCCCAAATCCGTTACCGAATATGGACGTGATCAATCAAGGCCAGGGCGATGTGCGCAGCCTTATTCGACCAAACGTCAAACAGCCTGAAGCCCCCAGCGTCTCGGCGTGGGAGCATGGCACTTTGTTGACTCTGCCTGAATGGTTGGCGCGCGATGGTGCAACTTCTGACGCACCCGGCGGCATCGTCCTGATGCCAACCGATGACCCATTGGCTTTGGCCGGTCACTTGGATGGTTTGGCCGTAATCGCGGTTGAGTTTGCCAAGTTCAACGATGGGCGCGGCTATTCAATCGCTACCTTGCTGCGCTCACGCTTGGGCTTCAAAGGTGAAATTCGGGCTGTCGGCGATGTCTTGATTGACCAGCTGTTTGCCATGGCCCGCTGCGGCATCGATAGTTTTGCGTTGCGCGGTGACCAAGATGTCGCAGCCGCTAAACGTGCCTTTGAATCCTTCCCCGCCGTCTATCAGTGGGCAGCCGACGAGCGCGACTTTGTGTTGGCAAACAATGCTAATCTGGAAAGAGCGGCTGCGTGACCGGTCACGTCTATCTGGTTGGGGCAGGCCCCGGTGCGGCAGACCTGCTAACCGTGCGGGCGCTTCGCTTGATCGAACGCGCTGAGGTCATCCTCTATGATGCCCTGGTGACAGACGAGATTTTGGCCCTCGCCCCGCACGCTAAAAAAGTGCCGGTCGGCAAGCGCGGCGGTCGCGTCTCGATGGATCAGGCCTTGATCAATCGTTTGTTGGTCGCAACGGCCACAAAGCACAAGTTGGTCGTTCGCCTCAAAGGTGGAGACCCCATGCTATTTGGGCGCGCCCATGAGGAGATTGAGGCCTGCGTGCAAGCGGGTATCCCTGTCTCGGTCGTGCCGGGGATTAGTGCGGCCTTTGGTGCGGCTTCGGCCCTATCCACCTCGCTTACCCAACGCGGCCTCTCCCGCTCGGTGACCTTTGTGACCCCAACCGTGGCCCGTGGCAGCCAAGCCTCACCTGCGTGGGCAAAGGCGGTTGCGGCTGCGGATACGTCTGTCATCTATATGGGCCGTGGTGATGCGGCCTGGATCCGCGACAGCCTCCTCGATCTAGGCATGCCCGCCACCCTGCCCGTCATATTGGCCGAAGACGTCTCGCGGCCCTCCAACTTCACGGTCAAAGGACCTCTATCAGACCTGCCAGACCTCGCTATTAAAGTGGGCTCTGGGCCCGTGCTGATGATGATTGGGGAGGTGTTTGCAGGAGCAGAGGTGGATGTTGAGGTTCCTGTCTCAGTCCAAGTTGTCGGAAAATTTGCATCATCGGTCGGCTAGAATTGCTTTTTGAAGCAATAGCTTCAGAAACCATTCAGACAATAAACTAGTCATCCTCGCCTAGCGCGTCACCTCAGCCTGAATTTGATGTGTCCGACTATCGCGCAATGTCATTGCCGGCAAGATAGGCCATTACGACAATGGCTACAGCACAAGTAAATGCCCACAAAAAGAAGGTGTCTCTGGGTTTTTGGAGGTGTCCGTCAATCTTTTTCATTTTGTGAACTTTTGGAATAGAATTGACATCGCTGTGAGCTCTTGTTGGTGTCATAGATGGGAATAGGGTCAAGGGCTTGTAGCTTGCAAGGTCAACCAGACCGTTCTTGCCCTGACCGAGGGCCGCAGCAATGAAGCCACTTACGCGCAGTTTCTGAGGGATTTCACAAAGTGTCTTGAGGCATGTTCCAGAGCACCTGTTTGTTTGCGCTCACTTGGTGCGGTTCGCGGGTCTAAACCTTGCCAACCAAACTTGACGGCCAGCCGATGCGAACCAGCAGGCCGTCGGGTGCGCCGACGGCGAATTCATACATGCCCCATTCGCGGTGACGTAAAATACCGCCCGGCCGGATGATTAAATCGTCAACAAGGGCGGCAATGGCATCAACATGCGGTGTGCGGATGAAGACACCGAAGGGGTTATGATCAACGGGCACGCTCCAAGGTCCCTCGCCGGCTTGGGTGACATGGACTTCACAGTCCCAGCCGGTCAGGATGATGTAATTCGGGTCACCGCCCGCCCGCTGGAACCCCAGGCGCTCCCAGAATGCGGATGTGGCAACCAAATCATTGGTTGGCACAATGGCGAACGCACCAACAGACTCCTGTTTGGACATCAAGGACGCGTAAAGATTAGGACGCCACCAATTGGGCCTTTTGGGGCTTGGTCAACCATTGGGCCTTGAGCTGTTGCGGTAATGCGTTTTTCTGCAACTCCGCGACTGACCAGAATTTGGCGCACAATCGCAGCACGCTCCTCGCGATTTTCGAGACTGGACGGAGGCCCATCATCGCCAGAAAGGGAGACCAGAACAATGCGCCGTCTGGGACATTGCGCCAATTGGTCTTGCACCCGCACAACCACTTGCGCGGCCAAGGGGCCAAGCGTGCTTTCGCCATGCGGGAAATAGATCCGCGTGGCTTCCCCGGCGCAGATATCATCGCCGAGCACGATTGCATCTGACTTTGGCGGAGCAGTCGCACAGCCAGAGACGAGCAAGGCGAGGACAGCCATACCTAGACCAAGCTTCAATCCCGTTCTCGCGTTGCTCATATTCGCCCCCATTCGACCGCCCCCGGTCATTACATTTAGCAAGTTATGATAAGCGGGCGATCTTGTCGAGAACGAACGCTTATAGAAGGAGCTGTTACTCCGGCTAGACATACTGTGTGACACACAGTATTAGGTTCTACATGGTAGTAGAAGATGCCTTTCCCAAATTTGAGGGTGACCTCCGGCGCGGCGCGATCGTGTTGGCGGCAATGTCCCAGTTAGCAACGGCTCAATATGGTTATTCCTTGCGCCAGCGCCTCGCCGAATACGGCATGGAGGTTGAGGAAGGAACACTGTATCCCCTGCTGCGTCGCCTCGAAAACCAAGGGCTCCTATCCAGCGAGTGGCGGATCGAGGATGGTCCGCCCCGTCGCTATTACATGCTGAGTGACGAAGGACGCAGGCTCTACCCCCAATTGGTGATTTCATGGCGAAGCCTGTCTGCCGTGATGGAAAATCTATTCAAGGAAGGACACCCCCATGACGCCTGACGAACTGATCCAGCGCTATGCACAAGCGGTCGCCTCACGGCTACCGCATGCGATCCGCGCTGATGTGCACGCCGAACTCTATGCCTTGTTGCACGAGGACATCCAAGCGATAACTGGTGACACTATCCCTAGTCTTCAGCAAGTTGAAGAACGGATCATCGCCTTTGGGCCGCCGCAAGAAGTTGCCCTGCGCTATCATCGGCCTACCCCCATCATCGAAGCAGTTGATGCACCCCTCTTCTCGAAGCTTGCCCTTGGCTTAGTTCTCGGTTTGAGTGTCTTGGCGATCAGCATTGGGCTATCCTCGCCAACTACGACAAGCACAGTGTTACAGGATAGCCTGAAGGATGCGATCTTCATTGTGTTAGGCGTTTTGCTATCGTGGTTCTGGGCCCTCGGCGCGCTGCGCCGCGCGCAACCAAAACTCTTCACTTGGAAGCCGGCAAACCTTCCTCCTGTGCGTGATCCAGACCTTGTTTCGCGACCGACTGCGACCTTTGGATTGCTCGCCGGATTAGTGGGTCTTATGATCTTAATGAACCCAATTTCTTTCTTTGATCTGCTCTTAGGTGGTCAAAGCCCAGCAATGCTCGCCCAAGCTTTCTCTTATGATATCCATTTCCTATCCGATCGGGCCCCGTTCTTGTGGGGTGCACTCGCACTAGCGCTCCTCACCTATGCTTTTGCGATACTTGAAGGCCGCTGGCGACCAGTGACCCGGAAACTCGCGCTTGGCCTGTCAGTTGCCATTGCTGTGATTAGCCTATGGTCGGTGTTGGCTGGGCCTATGTTTTCAGCAACACCGACAGACTCATCCATGAAATTCTGGGTTTCATTGATTGCGGGGGTTACGTGCGCTGATGTTTGGCTGAAATGGCGCAATCAAGCACTGAAACCACATCTAGCCCTGTCGAAGCAGCGTTAGACGTCGATAACGACCATGACATTCCTGACTGGATTTCAGCTTCCTATGCCCTAGTTCTCATCCATCTACCCATTGGATGCTTCATGAAAACCTTGCGCTTTATCTTGGGCGATCAGCTTTCGCCGAAAGTTTCTGCCCTGCGTGGGGCTGACGCGGCTACTGACATCATTTTGATGGTCGAAGCCCAAGCCGAAGCGGTTTCAGTTCGCCATCACAAGAAGAAGATTGCCTTCATTCTAGCTTCCATGCGCGCTTTTTCTGAGACGCTTCGTGGTCAAGGTTTCACCGTCGACTATGTGCGCATAGATGACCCTGAAAATACGGGCAGTTTCGATGGCGAACTCAGGCGTGCCATCACCCGTCACGACCCCAAAGCGCTTGCAATGACCCGGGCTTCGGAATGGCGCGTTTTGGAGATGCAGCGACACTGGGCTGAAAGCCTCGATTTGCAGGTGATGCTCCGTGAGGATGACCGTTTCCTATGTGACGAGGCGCAATTCCGTGCTTGGGCAGCCGGCCGCAAGAGCTTTGTGATGGAGTATTTCTATCGCGACATGCGTCGTCGAACAGGACTTCTGATGGAAGGGGATCAACCTGTTGGCGGCAAATGGAACTTTGACCATGAGAACCGCAAGCCGGCAAAACCTGATCTTTTCATGCTGCCGCCGCGCCGCGTTTCACCCTCATCCATAACGCAAGAGGTGATTGAGCTCGTATCGAACCGTTTTGCCGACCACTTTGGCGACCTAGAGCCATTTTGGTTTGCGACGACTGCGGCAGAGGCAGAGCTTGCGCGTGATCACTTTTTGGCCAACCACCTGCCCCGCTTTGGCGAAACCCAAGATGCGATGCTCGAGGGCCAAGCTTTCCTCAATCATGCGGTGCTGTCGCTCTATCTCAATGTGGGCCTTCTGGAACCTTTGGATTTATGCCGTCGGGCAGAAGTGGAATATCAAGCCGGGCGTGCACCTTTGTCCGCTGTTGAAGGATTTATCCGGCAAATCATTGGCTGGCGCGAATATGTGCGCGGCATTTATTGGCTTCATGCGCCCGACTATTCGGGCTTCAATCACCTTGACGCTAAACGCCCCCTACCCGCATTTTATTGGACAGGGCAAACCAAAATGGCCTGTATGGCTGCGGCTATTGGTCAAACTAAGCGCGAAGCCTATGCCCACCATATTCAGCGCCTTATGGTCACAGGAAATTTTGCCTTACTTGCCGGGCTCAATCCTCATGAGGTGCATGAGTGGTATCTGAGTGTCTATGCAGATGCGTTTGAGTGGGTGGAAGTTCCCAATACGATTGGAATGGCTCTTTATGCCGATGGCGGCATCATGGCCTCCAAACCCTATGCGGCCAGTGGCGCCTATATTCATAAGATGAGCGATTACTGTCAGCGCTGCGCCTATGATCCCGCAGTAAAGTCCGGGCCACGGGCCTGCCCTTTCAATCCGCTCTATTGGGATTTCATCGGACGCAATGAAGACAAACTGGGCGGAAATCCCCGTATGGGTCCTGTCTATGCCACGTGGCGGAAAATGGGACCGTCTCGACGCGATGAGATCAAGGCTGATTCACAGCATATCTTGGAGGCATTAGACCATGGCGGCGTGTGATCGGCTCGACGCGGCAGCGATCAGCGAAGTCATCGCGATGGCCTTGAGCGATCATGTAAGCTTTGATCACATCCGTAGTCTCTACGGTCTCAGCCCCGATCAAGTAAAAGCCCTGATGCGAGCAAATCTGCGCCCCGGTAGCTATCGGGCATGGCGCAAACGGGTGCGGGAATTCTCTGATCGCCGTGCCCACTATAAATCTGAAAAAACCTTAGCTTAAATGGGCACGCAACATCCAAGCCGCCTTCTCACCCGCAGCACAGCGCTCAGTCATCAGGTCAGCTGTCGCATCATCATTATGTTCGGCTGCAAGTTTGAGGGCTCTACGTGCCGATCGAACCACAGCCTCTTGGCCTTCCAATAAAGCTTTCAAGATGGCGTCTTCACTGGCGCTGACATCGTTGGCGGTCGGGATGGTGGTGCGTGCTGCCATTTGGCCATGGGTAGGCGCAAAGACACCTAAAGCGCGGATGCGCTCCGCAATCTCATCCAGTGCAGTCCAAAGCTCATTGTATTGGTCAGAGAATAATTGGTGAAGTGGACCAAAGCGGGGGCCTTGTACATTCCAGTGATAGAGATGGGTCTTCTGATATAGGCTATACGAGTCAGCCAAAACCTGCGCCAGCGCATCTGCAATTTTGGTGCGGGCCTCAGCGTCAATACCGGTATCAGGTTCCATGATGTTTCCCTTTAAATCAAACGTATTACGACAAATATAGGGCTGCGTGGGGTCAGAAAGAAGGGTAAGGCCAGCGTTTTCGCAGAGAAGACTGGGCATTTTTATGACATGGTCACAAAACGGCTTAGTTTGCCTAAACGATCTCGCAAATGACATTAATATCTGTTTTTATTGATTTAATCTGGATTAGTACAAGATTTCTTATCGGATGGTTCAGGTGATCTGGTTGGTTGCGGTCCTGTCCATCGCTAGGTCAGACGCGTGATGAAGGGCACGCACCGCTTAATGTGCAGCTTCCCGTTTCTATGATGAGGAATAAGACTATGCGCTTTGGCGTTTCAACCATCTCTGTATTGGCCTTGGCTTGGGGTTTAGCCACTGTAACGCCCGCCGCAGCTGAGACGGCCCCGAGTAGCTCCATTTTAGAAGATGGTCTTGCTGTACCGGGGGCAAGTGACGAACTCGCGCCTGAAACTGAAACGGTCATCGTGACGGCCAGACGCCGCAATGAAGCCGCCCAGGATATTCCGATCGCAGTCTCTGTCGTCGGCGGACGTCAACTGGATCAAACAGGCAGCTTCAATGTGGGCCGCCTAACTCAGTTGGCACCGACACTTACCTTCTATTCTTCCAATCCGCGCAACAGTGCTGCCAACATTCGCGGCTTAGGTGCGCCCTTTGGTTTGACCAATGACGGGATTGAGCAAGGGGTCGGCATCTATATGACGTCTATTACTCGCGTGCGGCGTCATCGACCTTTGACTTTCTAGACGTGCGCCAGATTGAGGTGCTACGTGGCCCGCAGGGCACGCTCTATGGCAAGAACACCACAGCAGGTGCGATTAACATTACCACCCGTGCGCCAACCTTTGAGTTCGAAGGTCGATCCGAAGTCACGATTGGCAGCCTCGGCTTTAAGCAAGCAAAAGCTGCACTATCTGGACCCATCACCGACAAACTTGCTGGGCGTTTGGCTCTTTCGTCGACCAGCCGCCGTGGCACCATTTATAATGTGAAGACGACCAATTATATCAATGAGCAGGACAATCTAGGCGTCCGGGCTCAACTCCTGTTCCGGCCGAATGAAAAGCTCGATGTTACCTTTGCGGCCGACTATAACACCCAAGAACCAGAATGCTGTGGCACCGTGTTCGTCCGAACCGGCCTGACACAACGCCCACTAAATCGCCAATATGCCGCTCTGGCTGCTGCACAAAATTATACGGTCGTCAGCAGAAATCCTTTCGACCGTTTGACCGACATTGATGCTAGCTTGAATGCGGGCAATATCACTGGCGGCGCTTCTATTCGCTTGGTCTGGGATCGTGGACCCGGCAAGGTGACTGCGGTCACCGCCTGGCGCTTCTGGGATTGGAAGCCTGAAAATGATCGAGACTTTACGGGACTTCCCATTGTCACGAACTCACAAAACCCATCGCAACAGGATCAATACACACAAGAGCTGCGGTATAATCAAAGTGGTGAGAAACTGGACTTCGTCGTAGGCGTTTTTGCCTATTATCAAAAGATCGACACGCAAGGGCTTGAGCGGCACGGGCCCGCCTCAAGCCGTTGGAATATCGCACCGTCTAATGCTTTATCCCTCGATCCAACTGTACTGGATGGCCTGACCGCGATCAATATTCAGGGCCTCACCAACACGAGTGTCGCTTTGTTTGGGCAGGCAAGCTGGAAGCTATCAGACAAGCTAACCATCCAACCCGGCATTCGGGTCAATTATGATGAAAAGGAAGGGCTGTATGACCGCACGGTGTTCGATGGGACCGGACAGCCTGTTTTGCTTGGTCAAACCGGTGCGCGTCGTGCGGCACAACTGGCTATCTTTGCTCCACAATTCTACAAGCCAAAGTTTGATGATTGGAACTTTTCTTATGATCTAACGGCAAGCTACAAGCTACAGCCAGACATATTGGCGTATGCAACCTATGCCAAGACTTTCAAGTCAGGCGGGATCAACCAAAATGGTGTTCCATCTGACGCGGCTGGCCAACCTTTATTGGGCGCACAAACAATCCGCCCTGAGTCAGTCAATCATTATGAGGCTGGGCTCAAGTCGAAACTGTTGGACAACAAAGTCACCTTCAATCTCTCGCTGTTCAGAACCGACATTGAAGATTATCAGGCCCAAGTCACCAATGGCCAATTTGGCGTGTTGCGCGGCTATTTGGCGAATACCGAAGAAGTGCGAACTCAAGGGGCAGAGGTAGATTTCGCCGCTCAACCGACAGATCATCTCTCGCTCTACACCAATGTGGCTTATACCGATGCAACCTATCGGAAATTCCGGGATGCGCCATGCCCACCAGAACTTTCCGGGGGTGCAGCCCTCGCCGCAGGTCAAACACCCGGAGCTCCCGGTGTACCTGGTTCGATTAGTCCCAATAATTGCGACATCTCGGGCCAAGTCTTGCCCGGTGTCTCCAAATGGGCGGTTTCTTACGGGGGTGAATATGCCGTACCAGCCAACCTCTTCAGAAAGGATGGGGATGTCTATGTTGGCATTGACGGCAATTATCGATCGAAATTCTCCTCAAATCCCTCGCCATCAGCCTATACGTGGATTGAGGGCTATAGCCTGACCAATCTGCGGATTGGCTTTAGGACGCCCCAAGGCCTTGACCTATTTGTTTGGGCCCGCAATCTGTTTGATGAGGATTATTTCGAGCTTCTTAATGTCCCAGGTGGCAATACAGGTCTTGTAACCGGTATCCCCGGCGATCCACGTATTTGGGGTGCGACATTTAAGGCAGAGTTCTAGGCTATGCGGGGGCTTATGCTTCTAGCCCTTGCGACATCGGTAGTTGCGGATGTCGCAAAAGCACGAGACCAGACTTGGACGCTTTCTGGGTCGCTGCGCGCTCGCCTTGAAACTGTCGATGGCCACGCGCGAGTTGGGGTGAATTCAAGTGACACCATCTGGTCTAGCCGCCTCCGCTTAGAAGCGAACCGTCCTCTTGGAGCGGGTTGGTCGGGCTAGGCCGAGCTTTATGACAGCCGCACTTGGGGTGGGGATAGTGGGTCACCATTGAGTGCCAATGATGTGAATACGCTTGAATTGGTCCAGGCCAATGTAAAGCGGCGCTGGGCCGAGCCTTTTGGCAAATCGAGTTTTGCCAATCTGCAACTGGGCCGAATGACGCTCAATCTTGGCTCCCGCAGATTGATTGCCGCTGATGATTATCGCAACACGACCAATGACTATACCGGAGCGCGGATAGATTTGCATTGGGGCTCTGGTGTCGACCTTGTCGCCCTTGCGGTTGTCCCTCAAATCCGGCTGCCGGAGGCGAAGGCCGATGTTCTGGATAATCGCGGTGAAGCCGACTTAGAAACCTCTGCGCAGCGTCTCTATGGCACCATCATGACTGTGCCCTATGGACAACAAGGTCTGGCAAGCCAATGGACTTTGATACGCTTTGAGGAAGAAGATCGGCCAAGCCGACCGACACGCAATCGCGAGTTGACGACCTTTGGCATCCGCCTGTTTCGAGAACCCAAACCGGGTCAGTTTGACCATGATTTTGAAGTCTATTCTCAAAATGGACAAAATCGCGCGTCCCTATTGCCGAACGCGCCATTGCGCAATGTGAACGCTGCCTATGTTCGCGCCGAGTGGGGTTATCAATGGAAGACTGCTTGGAGGCCACGTCTGTCAGTTGAATATGATTGGGCGAGTGGGGATCGGCTAGGTGCGACCGATACGCGCTTTGATACGCTCTATGGAATGCGACGCGCTGAGATTTCTCCGGCAGGTATTCTGGCAGCAATTGGTCGCTCCAATCTATCGTCACCCGGAATAAGGCTTGAATTGGAGCCCTCGCGAAATGTGGATGCTCTCATCGTCTGGCGAGGGCTTTGGCTTGCGGAAAAAACCGACAGTTTTGCTTCGACCGGTGTGCTGGATCGGTCCGGTCGATCGGGCGATTACGCGGGCCAGCAATTGGATTCTCGGCTACGCGTGTGGCTGCAACCGAAGAAGCTGAGGCTGGAAATCAATGCCGTGCTCCTCGCAAAGGGCAGGTTCTTAAAGTCCGCACCTAATGCGCCAGCCTCGCAAAACACAAGCTATCTCGGTATTGATTTGATCCGTAGCTTCTAGCTATCTTTTCTTCCTAGGGCGAATAGGGCAAACACCATGCGATTTCAGTCACACCATGAGGTGAGCCCATGCTTGACCAATCAAGCGCCCCCAAAATCATGCCAAAGCTTATAATATTTGATTGTGACGGCGTACTGGTGGACTCAGAATCGATTGCCAATGAAGTCGGAGCGGAATGGATTACAGGCCTCGGATGGCCGATGGATGCGATTGAAGCGCGCGCCCGCTTCTTGGGACTATCCGACACAGCCATGTATACATTGATCGAACACAGAATTGGCCGCGCAATCACTTCGGATGAAATTTGTCAAAACCATGCCCGGCTAAAAGCGCGATTTGCTTCCGAGCTTCAGGCTGTACCGGGCGTTGAAGATGTCGTTAGAGCCCTTGCGGCGCGCGGCATTCCAATGGCGGTTGCCTCAAGTGGTGAGCGGGATAAGATCTTGACCAATCTTGCCCAAGTAGGGTTACGCCACTTCTTTGGTGATCAAATCAGCTCGGCTACCGAAGTCGCCTCAGCTAAACCTGCACCCGATGTTTATCTACTTGCCGCGCGTCAGGCAGGCTTTGCGCCGAGCGATTGCGTGGCGATCGAAGATAGCCCTAACGGGGTGAAGGCAGCTGTTCGGGCGGGGATGCAGGTGATTGGCTTTGCGCGAGAGACGCCGGCATCCGACTTGGCTGCTGCTGGTGCGCATGTGGTATTTGAAACCATGGCTGAAATTTGCCTTCATTTAGATGAAAGCCTCAAGTAAGCTAGGCCACAGACAGTTTTGCCAGTAGCTCTGCCGCTTCAGCTTCATCAAGCGCGACCATTTCGGGGCTCTTGGCAGCAAGGTCTAAATCCAAAACCTCCAACAATCGAAACTTCTCCCACCATAAGATCATGTCGGGGGCAAAGCTCCCTTCTTTCTCAAAGAAGGCCTGGTGAACGGCTTGCCAATAGGCCAGGCTACGGTCGCCCTCCCCTTCTTCATATGCAAAATCAGCATCAATCTCATCGAAGCGACATTGGCCGACTGATAGGGTCTCAATGATAGCTACTGGTCGGCCAATAGCTGTCACAACCCAGTGCATGCCGGGAGATGTTGGATTTTCATCAAGGCCATTCCAAACAGTCGCACGCTTTCGCCCAGCAATGATCAAGCCTGCAAGACGTTCTTCCAAATGACTGGAACCGAAGCAGGTTGTGGGCAGGTTCATCCACCGATCAAGCTGCTGAGTCATGCAGCGACACGTCCTTCCTAGTTCTACCTTCCAATTAACAGATAAAATTCAAGCTGCATTCATCCCAGCTGGCCTCTAACCTAAATTTGTTTGAGGCAATTCAAGGGTAACTCGCAATCCGCCCAACAATCCGTCGGACAAGTCGAGACTGCCGCCATAAGCTAGAACAATCTCTTGAGCGATACTCAGTCCCAAACCAGTGCCGCTCAAAGCGGCATCAAACTTCTGACCACGAGACAGAGCCAGTCGCCTTTGGTGTGGTTCTATTCCCGGCCCGTCGTCCTCGATCAGGATACGTAATGATGCATGATCGGAAACCGTTGCGATCAAGATGCGCGATTGCGCCCATTTACGCGCATTGTCGAGCAAAGACCCAACTAACTCCGTCAAGTCACTTTGATCTAGTCTTACTTTATGCTCCGGCGCCACTTGAACATCCCAGGTCAAGTTTTCCCTCCCACTTGTACGCCCGAGCGCTAAAGTGATCTGATGAATGACTGGAGCAAGGGGAATTTCAACGAGTCGGCCAAGATTAGGGCCATGAATATTGGCCAATGCTAAATCACGAGTTGCACGATGCTCCAAGCCGGTCACGATGTCTCTGATCGTAGCGGCGGCACCAGTTTGGCCGGCAGCATCGATCTCGTCTGCCCGTGCCAATAGCACAGCCATCGGTGTTCGCAGACTATGGGCTAGGTCTGCTGCTCGCTGGCGGGCTTCTCTTACTTGGCGTTCGCCAGCATCCAGAAGCGCGTCGAAATCGCGCGCAAACGTGTCTAGCTCTTTTGGCACCATGTTTGTGAGACGTTCTTTTCGACCAGCCCGCACCAGCGCCAAAGCTCTCGATGCCTGCCTCAAAGGTCCCATCAGCATTCCGCCTTGAATGAAGGTGACGATAAGCAAGCTTAAACCCAAAATAAAAAAGACAGGCGACGTATCAAGCATCATGGCATCGACCTGGCTTTTCAGAAGGCTGCGATCAATTGCGACGGCAAAGCGCCAACTATGCTTTCCCTCAACCCCCTCTGGAATCCTTCGTTCAAGTAAGAGAAGGTCTACTCCTTCTGGTCCCTTCACGACATGGCGATGAACCGTGTTGAGCGGCAAAACGTCGTCGGGGAGTGCTAAGGTAAAAGTTACTAAAGACCCAGACCGCACAATCGTTTTTGTCTTGTCATCGACAATCTGCCAGTAGACGCCTGAAAGGGGTTCCTCAAATCTTGGATCTGGTAAGACCTTGGGAACCAAAATCACCGCGCCGTTTTCAAGCTTCAAACCCCGGGTCATAAAGCGAAGATCAGCTTCCAGCTCTGCAACCGTAGTTTGCTGAACATGGTTTTGGAAAGCCGCGCGAAAGCCAAGTGCTGCGATCAACGGCAGAATGATCGCGCTTGCAATACCGATTGCCCATAGGCCAAACCTTAGGGAGTTAACCATCACCCAGTTTCCAAATCACGTTGAAGCGCCCACACATAACCATAGCCACGACGGGTTATAATGCGTTTGGGTCCAATCTTCCGTCTAAGGCGCATAACTGCAGCCTCAATGGCGTTTTCCCGCCGCAACTCTTGATCGCCATAGACGTCCTCACAAAGACGTGCCTGTGAAACTGTTTCGCCGGGCGCTCGGATCAAGGAAGTAAGAATTCGGAACTCCAACGGCGTCAGATCGATAGGGCCCGACCGATCCGAAACGCTGCGAGCGCGTAGGTCGATAGTCAGATCGCCATCGCGTACCAAATTATCTGCCTTCCCTACCCCACGACGCAAGACGGCATGAATACGAGCAATCACTTCATCAACAACAAACGGCTTCACAATATAATCATCGGCTCCGGCATTTAGGGCATCAACTCGCTCGGTCCAACTGCCGCGCGCCGAAGCGATCAATACGGGCAGAGTTACGCCATCTGCTCGCCAGCGCTTTAGGACGGATAGGCCATCAAGCTTTGGTAAGTTCATATCCAAAATAGCCAGAATAAAGGGCTCAGTATCGCCTTGCGCCCAGCCATCCTCACCGTCGGCGACTAGTGTTGGTATAAACCCGGCGCGATCTAGGGCTCGAACAAGCATTGAACCGATCTGTGGCTCGTCTTCGATAATTAAAACGCGCATTCAGCCTCCGAATATTTGGCCTAGCCGAAGCTTGCTGACAATTCCCTGACAAAGTCGATCAGATATTTGGGGATACGAGCCCGCTATCGAGTGTTTCCTACCTCGTGCGGAGACAATCATGAAATTGGGAGATAAAGTTACGGCCGACCCTTGCATGGTTTGCAGCAAAACTGAGCGAACCGTTGTTGGTACTATGGGGCGAGGATACAAACCCCTTACGACAGTTATGTGCGACGGGTGCGGACTCGTTAGTCACAACCCTCTTCCGACAGCTGCGGAACTCGACGCCTTTTATGCGTCAGACTACCGGAAGAATTACAAGGGGATATTGAAGCCCAAGCCCAAACATTCCTTGCGTGCGCAGCGGAGCGCTGCCTCAAGAGCTGTGCGGCTCAAGAACTTGATCCAACCTGGAAGCCGAGTCTTGGATGTTGGCGCATCTTCCGGTGAATTCGTCTATATGATGGGTAAACTTGGGTACAGCGCCACAGGCATTGAACCCAATGACGGCTATCGGCAATTCGGAACTGTAACTTATGGAATCGAAGTTACCAACCAAAGACTGGAACCCGAATCTTTTGGTGCAGGCATTTTTGACCTGATTACGTTAAATCATGTATTCGAACATCTGGCCGACCCATTAGGAGCTTTAGCTTGCTTTAGGCGCTGGTTGGCACCGGGTGGCCTGTTGTTCATCGAGGTGCCCAACATCGAAGGCGTTCAGAAACAGCGTGGCAACCTATTCCATTTCGCGCACGTCTGGAACTTTACGCCAGCAACGTTAACGGCCACCCTATCTCGAGCCGGATTTGAACCGATAAACAGCCAGCGGTGCAATGGTACATCTTTAGTGTTTCGGGAAAGTTCTGGGCTTGCTTCCGCGGCAACCCAAATTGACCCACGTCACGCAAGCCAGTTGCGTCATCAACTCTTGGCAGACCAATCCCCTATGTCCTATCTCAAATCAGGCGCGCCTGTGCGGCGAAGATGGCAGCGGCTCTTAAGAAACATCGATGAAATTACGACGACTTGGAGGTTCAGCAATCTGCAAGCGATGGCAAATGCCACCTTGAGCGCCGCACTCCAAGTCCAGCGCGGTCCACAAGGCCACGCCACGCTCCAAGTCCCGCACACGTCTCATCAACAAACTCTCACAAGCCGGTGAAGTCACAACTTTGTCGGTTGCGCCTAGCGGGCAGTGCCCCCATGTTTTCACTGTGTGGACCGGGCCCCTCTGGCAACCCGATTGCGGGTTGCGATGTCGGCCACACCGGAGTCCTTAGTTAGGCGCGGTGTCAGGGTCCCAATTCCTTCGCCCTTCTGCGTCCTCAGGGCTCTGCCGTGCATAAGCATAGAGGAGCATGACATGAAATTAGGACGTATCGAAGCCCTTAAGAGCCACCATTCCCGGCTCGAAAGTGAGTTGGCGGCCTTAGCCAAGCGGCCCTTCCCGGAGCCTGAATTAATAACCCGGCTTAAGCGGCAAAAGCTGTTGGTTAAGGATCAGCTGGTCGCGGCAGGCGTCGCCGCACCTCGCCCGGAACGGGCGATCGCTCACGGCCTTTAGGGCCGATCGAAATCGGTAGGCAATCCGCCCCAAGCTGCCTACCGCGGGTGAACCTAGGCAAGAACAGCCCCAACTGTTCACCCTGCCGGCCCTTGCGTGCAGACCGTCCCCCCTCTGTCACGCAAGGGTCGCCTTCTCCTCTTCTTCAACTCGTCCATTTGCCCCATTGAGCCCATTAATGACCGATCTCCTCGAAACGAGGCCGAACAGTGCAAGATTGAACGAGGTCATTTCTCGAGAGCCAACGGCCGGCAATGTATTTGATTTTGCCCCCAAAAAAGCCGCACCGGCTCTTGCAATTCTTGTCAACGTATCTGCCGGAGCATATCGCTTCTTTGGTCTTTTGCGCCTGAGAAGGGCGTTGAAGACAGCGGGTCTACAAGACCAAGTGCCCTTGATCCGATGCTTTGGACATGAACTTCAAGACAAGGCCTTGGGCTTGGCACGTAGCGGCGTCCTATCCATCGGGGTATTTGGTGGTGATGGATCGGCGCGCACAGTCGCGCTTGCTCTACGGGGCCTCGACGTGCCAACATTACCCCTGCCTGGCGGCACATTGAACCGCTTATGTTTTCGCGTCCATGGTCATGCCAATTTGACCAAAATCCTTCGCGATTTTGCACGAGCAAAGCCGGTCTGGTTAACAGGCGGCCTAGCCAATGAACATACGTTTTTGGTAGCATCTGGGTTTGGTCCGTGGATGGCCTTCCAAGACATGAGAGAGACAATCCGGTCCCACGGTGTTTTGAAGGGACTTAGTGCGCTTCGATCACTAAGGCGGGATTTGTTTGCCGGGAAACTGACAAGTCAAGAGTCTGGGCAAAGCAGAGATGTGGTGATCGCTGCTCCCACCTTTGTCGATGCTGCTTTTGGCCTAGGAGAAAATCCCGACGAGTTTAACCAGCCAGGCTTGGAAGTTGCGGAGGCCCGCCTGCAGGGGATCGGCTCCACCTTATGGCTCGCAGCCCATGTGTTGGCGCGCCGGTGGCGCCGTCTAGACTATGCACAAGCCCATATTGTGACTGAAAAGACAATTGAGTTTGACGGGGAAGAAATCGTCGGTCTTGTTGATGGCGAAAGGCGTAGTTTTGGTCACTGTGTCCACCTGCGAGCCGTCCAACGAGCTGCACTCGTCCTCTCTACAAGGACAGCTTTTGAGTGTTAAAGGGTAAGCGCTTTGGGACGTGAAACGCTCGATGACTACCCTCGTCCATATCAGTGATATTCATTTTGGCGATGCAAGTCCGGATAAACTAAGGGCGGCAAGTGTGGCCATCTCAGAGATTGGGCCGGCCTGTGTCATCGTTACGGGTGACGTGACACAAGAAGGCAAGCGTGACGAATTTGCGCTAGCTGCAGCCTGGTTCGAAACGATCAAAGCCCCAATCATCGGCTGCCCAGGCAATCATGATACGCCGATGTTTAACCTTGCGCTGCGTCTCTTAGACCCTTTCAGCCGATTTGATCGACTGGGCCTTCTATCTAGTTGGCAATCTGGGGACGCCTCTGTGCATATTGAAGCCGCCAATAGTGCGAGGGGCCTGCAATGGCGAATGGATTGGTCGCAAGGCGATTACGCTCAAGCTAACGTGATCGAGGCGTTAGGCCGATTGAGTCGATCGCGCGCACGCCATAAAATTTTGGCCTTGCACCATCCCCCTGAAACCCCAAGGGGTGCCGGTGTAACGAGCGAGCCTAGAGGTGTTGATGTCTTCGCCCGACATCTCACCGAGACCAAGCCCGACGTGCTTTTATGTGGGCATCTTCACGCAGCATTTGATGTTACTGGGCCTTTGATGTGCGGCCTACGCGTGATGACCGTCCCTTCTTTAGCTTCCTCTCGCGAACGCGGCTTTGGATCAGGATTTGGCGTGCTGCGTCTGGGATCAAACGATCCGATAATCACACGCACAATATGGCGTTATCAAGAAGGCTCGTTCCACGAAGTCACCGAACCGTCAAAAGGCACCGTTGACGTCGCGGGCTGAAACCAGCGCGCGACCTTGCGCCAAGACATCCCCTTGCAGATTTCGAACTTGAGTCTGCAGATCAACCAAAGCCTTCTCAGGACGCAGACGCGTTATCGCCACTTCAGCGCGCAGCTTTTCACCGGGCTTCACGCTGCCAAGCCAGCATGTCTCCTGTTTGAGATAATTGGTCCCCTGCCCTGGTAGCTCCATCCCAAGCAAGGTTGAAATTTGACCCAGCATAAAGGCTTGCCCAGCCAATAGTTCTGCAACGTCTGCCCCTAAAGGGCTTTCCCCTGCGCGAGCCTGTAAGTCTTTCAGCGCTTCAAACGCTTCTTTTGAAGGGTGTGTTTCACTGAAACGCACCATGCCAACCTTTAGCGGCAGATTAGGCTCATGTATTATCAATGAGGCTTCCACGGACGGAACATGCGCATTAATCAAAAGTCGGCAGACAACCACACCATCTTGCCGCCGACTAAGCTGCCATGCTTCACCATCAAAGCCGACTTCTAGTGCTTCACCCGCAAAGGCAGGGGCTGGAAACATGGCAGAGGTTGATCTTGGCGCATCCGTTATCCCAGCAGCCCGAACCAGCCAAGCCGTTAACATCGCACCATGCGCGACAGTCCGTCCAAATCCACTGGTCGCCGCAAACGCTGGATCGACATGAATAGGATTTGCATCGCCCGATAGTTTTGCAAACAGGTTTAGGTCGGCTTGATTAGGCGTCAAAATCATGGACGGTGGATCAAATGCTTTTGAATTTTGCCCGCTGGGGTGCGGGGAAACTCGTGAACGAAAGTAACATATTTCGGCACTTTGAAAGCTGCCAACTGGGCCCGACACCAAGCTTGAATGTCTGAAACTTCAGGCGCGTCATAAGTGGAACGCAAGAGAATGAAGGCATGACCAACTTCGCCCCAACGCGCATCTGCAACTCCTAGAACCGCAGCTTCGAGTATGGCAGGATGACGTGCGAGCACATTTTCGACTTCGGCTGGATAAACATTCTCCGCCCCTGAAATATACATCTCCTTTAGGCGACCCACGATATAGAAGCAGCCGTCTTCATCTTGACGAGCGAGGTCGCCAGTTTTGAGCCAACCATCCGGCGTTATAGCTGAAGCAGTCGCCTCGGCATTACCCCAGTAGCCTGGTGTGATCCCCGGGCCACTTAACCACAATTCTCCCGTCTCCCCGATCGCGACATCGTTGCCTTCTGCGCCAACAAGGCGCGCTTCACATAGAATCTGGGGCTTGCCAACTGAGCCGATCTTTTGAGTCGCGGTTTCGGGGTCTGCGAGAAACACCGTGGGGCCAGTCTCGGTCATGCCCATGCCATTGGCGACCTTGGCACCGCGGTGGGCAAATTCGTGCACTAATGTATCGGCGAGGGGCGCGCCACCACACCCCCAATGGCGCACCCTATCGAGTTTCACTTGTGTAAATTCTGGATGGAGGCTCAATGCCTGATAAATGGCCGGCACCCCAAAGAAGGTGGTGATACGGCCTTCCGCCAAGAGGTTCATAACCGGGTCTGCCTCAAAACCCGGCAGGATTAGGACATGCCCACCCGCAAACAAGGTCGGCAACGTATGCAGATTGATGCCAGCTGTATGGAACAGAGGCAAAAAGTTCAGGGTGACATCGCTGCTCTGCAGATCGATGGCCTGACCAAGATTGACGGCATTTACATGCGCCATGCCATAGGTCTGGATCACCGCCTTTGGCTGACCGGTAGTTCCAGAGGTGTAGAGCAAATACCAGATATCATCAAAGGGCCAGTGGCGGCGTGCTTGAGACGGATTGGCCTTCTGGAGTAATTCTTCATAGTCGTCGTCGAAGTCGATCAGCTTTGCGCCCGAGTTAACTGCCAAAGCACCCGCGACCTCCGCATCTTCGGTCCCACAAAACATCAGCACAGGTGAGGCTGCAGCCACCAACGGGGCAAGCTCTGGCAAAGGCGCGCGCCAGTTGAGCGGGGTGACGATCGCGCCTGTATTGGCTGCTGCAAATAAAACTTCAAAAAAGGCGATGCGATTTCGGCAAAGTATGGCGACACGGGCACCCTCGGCAGCACCATGCGCCTTTAACACTGTGGCCAGTCGTAGAACCCGCTCCTGCATGGCGCTGTAAGTTTGGGTTTGGCCACCAACTAATTCCGTCATGGCAGGCCGGTTTGGCGTTAGAGCTGCCCGCCGCGCCAACAGATTGGTCATATATTTCATGGCTTTGGGCCCAAAGAGAGACCGCGTTCAATCATATCCAGCGCTGCGTCGACCACGGGCTCAAGGTCGGCAGTCTCGTCCCAAATCGCATAACGCATCCCCAAGAACACAGACAGACCGATCAGAGACCATGCACGAATATCCGCATCCCCTGGCCTAATTTCTCCTCGGTCAACGGCTGCTTGCAGGTTCCGCCGATACCCTTCTGCAAATGTATCGTAATAAGCGCGGTAGCTATCTTCGGCGACAAATTGGGATTCCATCACAATCTTATATAGGTTGCGATGGGAGCGGGCGAACTCGAAAAAGGCTCGCATACCGATCCGCTCAGCGCTCAACCGATCTGCAGCCTGCTCCACTTGACGCGCAATGTGGGCCCGCGTCTCGTGGCCCATATGTGTGACGAGGGCGCGGAAAACCGCCTCTTTCGATTCGAAATAAACATAGAAAGTGCCAAGGCCAACACCTGCGCGGCGCGTAATCTCGACAATTGAACCATCGTGATAGCCGCGTTCACCGAATTCAGCTTCCGCGGCCTCCAATAGTTTTGCCTTTGTCGCCAAGCCCTTCCGGGTCTTTGGCGTTTTTGGGCCGGTCTCAGAGTTCTGCGATCTCAAAATTGAATGTTGATTCATATTTCAACTTATGCCACGAGTTAGAGAAAGAACAAGTCCCGATTTGATCTGGACAGACGCTGTGAGTCTATCACTAGCTGAGGGGAGGCACGAGCCATTGGAGATGCAATCCGTCTTCGACCAAGCATGGGCGGCCTTTAATGGCAACCATGATGCTTTGCCGCTTGGGGGCGAAACCATCTCGGTTCATCGAGCAGGTAGTGGACGTCCATTGCTGTGCATTCATGGCTGGGCCATGGGGGGATTATCTTTTGCGCCACAACTCGCACTGATTGATCACGGCTTTGAAATAATTGCGCCTGACTTGCCAGGCTTTGGCGATAGCGCGGTGTCGAGGGCCGCGCCAACCATCGAATCTATGGCGGACTTAGTTCAAGATTTGATCCTCGCATTGGATTTAGCCGATGTGACATTGATTGGCTGGTCTATGGGGGCAAGTGTTGCTTGGCATGCGGCGGCAGTAAATCCATCTAGGCTTAGGGCGCTGGTCAGTATCGACATGTCACCGCGTGTCGCGCCGGAGGATGGCTGGTCATTTCCCTTATCCAGCGGCATGACGCGGCAAAGCATTGAGTTGGCCGTGCAAGCCATGCGCAATGATTGGTCTGGCTATTGTGATTTGTTTCTTGATCGGATTTTAGCCGAGCCGAATGAAGAGGTTCGCATGGCGCTTGCCGCCCTTGCGGCGCAAGCCGACCCTGACTCTGCCTCAAGTGCCTGGCTCTCTCTGATGCAGTTTGATGCGCGTGCGGATCTCGCCAAAACTCACATACCAGCTCTCGCCATCCAAGGTGGGCGCAGCGCGCTGTATCCTCAAACAGTCGGTAACGAGATCGCCCGTCTGATGCCAAACGGTCGGGCCATCGTGCTGGATCGAGTTGGCCATGCACCTCATCTTGAAGATCCTGATGCGTTTAATGCCACCCTTCTGGACTTCCTAAACCAGCCACCCTCAGCCCTTGAACTTTGCCACTCCCTTTCTGCCCCATAAAAACCCGGAGGAACTGACCATGAAAAAAACAGCCATCAAGACCTTTACAAGCTTGCTCCTCAGCGCCAGCGCGTTGACCAGTGTTGGTTTTATCAGCCCGGCCCTTGCGCAAACCACCACAGCTACACCCAGCGATGAAGCCGCCGAGGTTGTTGTTGTTACCGCGCGCCGTCGCGATGAAGCGCTGCAAGACGTTCCCATCTCTGTGACATCTTTGAGCGCAGCATCTTTGGAAGCAACGGGTGCTCCAGACATCACAGTGCTGCAGCAGACGGCTCCGAATGCCACTGTTCAAGTCGCCCGTGGTTCAAACTCAACCTTGATTGCCTTCATTCGCGGCGTTGGCCAGCAAGACCCCTTGTGGGGCTTCGAGCCCGGCGTAGGTCTCTATGTTGATGATGTTTACATTGCTCGCCCGCAAGGTGCCGTTCTTGACATCTTTGACATCAATCGCATCGAAGTTTTGCGCGGTCCTCAGGGCACGCTTTATGGACGCAACACGATCGGCGGTGCGATCAAATATGTGACCCGCAAACTTTCCGCGAAGCCTGCTTTGAGCACACGTCTGAATATGGGCAGCTACGGTCAGATTGATGCGATCGTCAGCGCCTCAACGCCTGTGTCCGACACCTTCCGCGTTGGCGGCGCTTTAGCGCGCTATCAGCGTGACGGCTTTGGCAAAAACATCACGACCGGCGCTGAGCACTATAACAAGGATGTTTTTGCCGGCCGTGTGAGCGCGGAGTGGGAACCGAGCGAGGACCTCTTTTTCCGCTTTGCCTATGACAAGGTCACAGATGATTCAAACGCCAAGCATGGTCACCGGGAAGCTGCTGGGGCAGGTCTAACAGCCGGTGCCGCGATCCTTCCAAATGTCTATGACACCGACGCCGGCATTGGGAGCGCCAATAAGGTCGAGAATTCCGGTTGGTCTTTGACGGGCGAATGGAAAATCAATGACCGCTTCACCGTCAAGTCAATCTCTGCAAGCCGCGAAGGCGCAAGCCAAAGTCTGATTGACTTTGATACCAATCAGGCGAAAGCGCTCGATGTGCCTGCTCGCTATGATGACAAGCAATTCAGCCAAGAATTGCAATTGCTTGTTTCGGGCGAGAGATTGAATGGCGTGTTTGGCCTCTATTATTTGGACGCAGAAGCCTCCGGTGCCTTTGATACCATTGTTGGCATCGCCAGCCTGACCATTGCAACATCGGGCAAGGTCAAGACCGAAAGCTATGCGGCTTATGGGGACTTCTCCTTTGATATTACTGACGCGCTGTCGATCTCTGTTGGTGGGCGTTACACCGAAGATTCTCGCACTGGCCAAGTTTATCGGCAGAATTTCACTGGGCTTGGTTCCCCGCTCTTTGGCAATAATTCTGCCATCGCGGGGCTTTTACGGTCCAATTACACCAACTCGAGGGACTTCAACGATTTCAGCCCACGTGTGAGTGTCTCTTATGAATTTAGCGACGCCCTTACCGCTTATGCTGCCTATTCAGAAGGCTTTAAATCGGGCGGCTTTGATATGCGCGGTGATGCAATCCTGACGCCCAAAACGGTTGAAGGCTATAAGCCTGAATATGTGAACTCCTACGAAGTGGGGCTCAAGGGTAGCCTGTTTGAAGGACGGGCTAATTTTGCTGCTGCCCTCTTCCGTGCCGAATATGAAGGCCAACAGATCACCCGCCAAGAACCCACGGTTGCAGCCGGTATTGCCAGCTTTGTTGACAATGCTGGTTCGTCCACCATTCAAGGCTTTGAGCTGGAAGGTGGGGCACGCTTCACAGACAATCTGTCGATGACATTTGGCCTTGGCTATACCGATGCTAAGTTCAATGAGTTCCGAAGCTTCACTTTGGTAAGTGGGGTCCTGACACCCATCAACTTGGCTCCAACAGCCGTATTCCAAAATACCCCAGAGTGGAATGGCAATGTCGCGTTCAATTACAAGCGTGACTTGGGAACGATGGGGTCTTTGGATGCGACCTTATCGGCTTCCTACCGCAGCGAATACAGCATGTTTGAATTCGTCAATCCTCTGTTGGACCAATTGGACCCTGTCACCTTGGTTGATGCAGGCATCGGCTGGAATAGCGAGGATGGTGTGTTCCGTCTGGCGCTAACCGGCCGCAACCTGACCGATGAGCGTTATAAAGTAGGTGGCTATTCTTTTGCTGGGGCTACTTTCGG
>NZ_JADCBK010000057.1 GCF_020253525.1 Aquidulcibacter sp. | reverse complement strand
GTGGTGCAGAAGACCACAACTGGGCGGTCGCCACCGGGGTCCGCACGCAAGTGACGCAGGACGTCAATGCCGTTCATGACGGGCATGTTCCAGTCGAGCAAAATGGCGTCAGGCATCGAGCTGCGGCAGAAGGACAAAGCTTCTGATCCGTCGCCCGCTTCTTCGACGCGGAACGACAAATCTTCTAAAATACGGCGCGCGACTTTGCGGATTACGCGGCTATCATCGACAACAAGGCAGGTCTTCATGATCTCATTTCCTGTTTCAGGCGGTGGCGACGCAGAGGAGTTGGTCGATATTCAAAGTCATCAAAAGGCGGCCATCCAAGCGGTAAACGCCTTGGCTGACATCCTTCCAATTCGGGTTCAGATTGACTGGATTGGGCTCGAAATCTGAGTCCGACAGACGCAGGACTTCGCCAACGGAATCCACCAGAATGCCGTAAGCTTCGCCCTGATATTCAACGCCCACCGCCATCATTCCGGCAAAGCCTTGTGGCCGGGAGGGCAGGCCAAGACGGCAGCGTGCGTCAATCGCGGTTACGATACGCCCGCGTAAATTCAATACGCCCGCAATTTCTGGGCGGGCACCAGGAACTGGGGTTAAGCCTTTGAGAGAAAACACATCTTGGATGTCTGTAACCTCAACGCCGAACAATTGGTCAGCGACATGAACGGTCACAAACTCCTTGGTTCCAGCCTTGGCTAAAGCCAATTCGCTTTCTTGGCGCGATGCAAGGGCGGTCATGCGGCAATCTCCAATTTGGCGGCGTGTTCGATAGCGGCAATCAGGCTGTCCCGGTCCGACTTGCGGACGAGGGAGGCAAAGCCTGTCGCGTCTGCATCAGGCGAACCCGAAAGGGCAACAATGCTGGTCCCAGCCAAGCGATCATCGCTCAACAAACGACGGGCCGAGGCGACATCGACATCAATGTCGGTCAGCACCGCGGCAGGCTTACGATATTCAGCGCAGACCAAAGCGGCAGAGACCGTCTCAACGGCTTGAACTTCATACCCAGCCGAGCGCAGAAGCGGCGACAACAGGTTGCGGAAGAACGGATTACGCTCAACCAAAACAATATGTTTGGCGGGCTTATTGACGCCTGGATCGTCCCAATTGGTCAAAGCGAGGTTCAAATAGTGGCTGACGTCGAGAACTTCGGTCGCTTTGCCCTTGATGACGGCCACACCCAAGAGGCCGGGGCGGTCGGCTGCCATTTCAATATCGAGGGCTTCTTCCACAATATCGACAATCTTGTCGACGGCCATACCAGCTGCCAAGCCATTATAGGTAAAGACCAAAACAGGCTGAACGCCGGTGGTGGCAATCGGGGCATAAGGGTCGGCCGCCACGATGGGCATCAACTCGCCACGATATTGCACCAAGGTGCGGCCATCGCCTTGCTCGAAGCTGGTCGCATCCAATTCCTCAAGGCGCGTCACCAAGGAGAGCGGTACCGCCTTTGGCTGTTCGCCGCCGGCTTGGAACACGATCATGGAGGTGGTTTCAGGGCGCTGACCGCGCTTTTTCTGAACCGCTTCAACAACTTCTTCAACGACTTCTTCGGCTTGTCCAACGCGGCGATACACGGCACCGGGGTCAATAATCATGATCACGGAGCCATCGCCCAGAATGGTTGCGCCGGAGAAGGTGCCCACATCTGCCAAGGCCTTAGAGAGTGGCTTCACCACGATTTCTTCGGTGTCGAACACTTCATCGACGACCACGCCAAACAATTGACCCGAATGCTGCATCACCACAACAAAGGCCGAATGCGACTCGTCAATGACCGGGTCACGTGGCGGCACGCCCAAGACTTCCGACAGATCAACCAGCGGCAGCAAGCGGTCCCGCAAGCGCAGCACGCGCGCGGAATTGAGGATTTCGACTTTATGCTCGGAAGCCCCACCCGCACCGACCAATTCCACAATCGACAATTGCGGGATGGCAAAGCGTTGTTGCCGCGAACCCACAACCAAGGCCGAGACAATTGCCAAGGTCAGCGGGATTTTGATGAAGAATTTGGTGCCGCGGCCCTCGGTCGATTGCAGATCAATCGTCCCGCCAATCAGTTCAATATTGGTGCGCACCACATCCATGCCGACCCCGCGGCCAGAAATGCTGGTGACCGCAGCTGCGGTTGAGAAGCCAGGGGCAAAGATAAAGCGATGGATTTGCGCGTCCGACATGGTCCACGCTTGCTCTTCGCTAACGAGGCCATTTTTGATGGCTTTATCGCGGATCCGCGATGTCGACAGACCTGCACCATCATCGGAAACTTCGATCACAATATGACCGCCTTCATGATAGGCGTTCAGGCGGATTGTTCCGGTCTCCGATTTTCCTGCCGCAATACGTGAAGCAGGCGCTTCCAGACCATGATCGCACGAATTGCGGATCATATGGGTCAGGGGGTCTTTAATCAGCTCCAAGACTTGGCGATCCAATTCGGTCGCCTCCCCATCCATGACGAGGTCGATCTTCTTGTTCAGATCGCGAGCCGCATCGCGCACGATGCGGGGAAGCTTCTTCCAAGCTGAGCCAATCGGCTGCATCCGCGTCTTCATCACGCTGTCTTGCAGCTCAGCCGTCACCGCAGACAAGCGCTGCAGCGGGCCCTTAAACTCGCTATCGGTGGTGTTGCGCACCATTTGCATCAGCTGGTTGCGGGTCAGCACCAGTTCGGAAACCATGGTCATCAAGGTTTCCAGCACTTCCACATTGACGCGAATGGTTTGGTTGGACGAGACCGCGCCACCCTTGGCGGCTGCATCATCATCGTCATCTTTAATCGCGCGCATTTCTGGTGCGGCACGACGCTCAACCGCAGGGGCAGCAGGCGCTGCAACTTCGGCAGTCGCAGCGGTGGGTGCAGGTGCGGCTGCAACAGGCTCTAGGTCATCATCTGGCGTTGCTGCCAAGAATGCCGCTTCCAGTTCTGCCAGAGAGACTTCGCCGGGGCGGAGTTCGCGGCCGAGGTCGGGGTCCCAGCGAAGGCCAGAAGCTGAAACTGGGGCGGGTTCTGGGGCAGGGGCAGCAGCAGGCGCTGG
>NZ_JADCBK010000056.1 GCF_020253525.1 Aquidulcibacter sp. | reverse complement strand
TGCAT
The DNA here is from genome assembly GCF_020253525.1 of Aquidulcibacter sp. GTDB lineage: Bacteria > Pseudomonadota > Alphaproteobacteria > Caulobacterales > Aquidulcibacteraceae > Aquidulcibacter. The sequence goes on along the minus strand of NZ_JADCBK010000056.1, from coordinate 35,249 downwards.
CACATAATTGCGCTTGGTCGCAAACGACAGGCTGTAGCCATAGGATCTAAGTGCGCCCATCAGGTCGCTCGCCCAATCCTTTTCGCTGCGCTCTAGGATTAAAAGTCGTGGCCAAAGGCTCTTGGGTGCTTGGTTAAAAAAGGGCAGGAGGGCTCGGTCCTCATAGCCCTCAATATCGATCTTAAGCGCATCAATCCGCTCTAGGCGTGCTTCCTCAATCATGCTGATCAGTGGACGGACGGCTACTTCAACTTGATCCGCACCACCGCTAACTGTGGCAAGCGACGCGCCGCCTTCGTTGCTGCTGCCGACCGAGAGCGTCATAAAACCATTGGTCTCGCCCGCACCGCAGCCAAAGACATGGGCGTTAAACTCAGGATTGAGGGCGAAGTTTGCCCGCAACCGCGCTAGGACGCTTGGTTGGGGCTCTATCGCTACAATTTTGCCACTTGGCCCAATCAAAGGGCCGACCCAGAGGGAATAGGCCCCGACATTGGCCCCCACATCGACAAAGACATCGCCAGCCTTAAGCTCTCGGCGCAGCAATTCCCGCTCTTCAAGTTCAAACCGCGAAGGGGAAAACATGAGTCGTTTTTCGGTGACGTTTCGCCGCGGGTCGATCCGGGTTTTCACGCCCCAGGTTACCAAATCCAGCGGCCCGGTAAGCGCAGGAAAGATCAGCCTTTTTCCGACTGAAGCGGCAAATTTGCTCAAAGGTCCCGGGTCAAAACTTCGGGCCATGGTGATGACGCGACTTTGAAAAGCCGACGGGGAAAAGGTGCCGAAAGGACTGACTTCGTTTGACATTGTCGTGAGTTGCCATGCGTTATCTGCATTTGCAAGGAAATAGCCGCATCAATTGACGTTACGTACCGCTTCCCCTCGGCTTCGTCCCGGTCTAGTAAGGAGTCACCGCGCCGTCCCAAGCTAGTTCCGGGATGCGCTCAGGGAGGAATAAATGGATCTCGCGACAATTACTGCTGGTATGAAAGAACGTGTCGAAGCCAAGCCAGCTTTCGGCAACACCGTGAAGTTTGATTTCGGCGATGCCGGCAAAATCCACATCGACGGCAAGAACGGCAATGCCGTGACCAATGACGATGGTCCAGCCGACTGCACCTTGAAAATCGCTCTCGGCGATTTCGTTGACATGGTCGAAGGCCGTTTGAACGGCATGAACGCTTTCATGAGCGGCAAGCTGAAGGTAGACGGCGACATGTCGATCGCCATGAAGCTGCAATCGATCATCGGCTAATCGTCTGATGCAACTGGTTCAGGACCCTTTAGTAGACGCGATCCCCGGTCTTGAGACCTTTCGCGTCCTTGGGCCTGACGACAAAACAATCCGCGCGGCCTTTGTTCCCTATACGGGGGATAAGCCGCGCGGGTCTGTGATTTTAGCGCCCGGCCGCACGGAATATATCGAAAAATATGCCGAGACGATTTCAGATCTTCTCGCGCGCGGTTTTAATGTTCTGACCGTAGATCACCGTGGGCAGGGTTGGTCGGATCGATTGGGTGCGACCGCCCATGCTGGTCATCTCGATAGTTTTGCCAAAGCAACCGATCACATGGCGCGCGCTGTCGCGGCCGTCTCGGATAGATTGACCGGGAAGCGGATCTTGTTGAGCCATTCCATGGGCGGCACGATCTGTTTGGAAGCTTTGTTGACAGGTGCGATCCCAAACGTGGTTGGTGCGGCTTTTTCGGCACCCATGTGGGGTATTCTGGGCCCACCCGGCATGGGCCTTCTGGCTAAATCCTTGGTCGCAGCCGGTAAAAGCAAAGATGTTGCGCCATCCTTGCCAAGCATGTGGCAGCCAGAAGCCTTTGAGGCCAATCAAGTTACCCATGATCCCAAGCGCTTTGCCCGCAATAATGCTTTGATGCTGGAGCAGCCCGCCTTGCAGATCGCTGGGCCAACCAATGGCTGGTTAGTCGAAGCTATCAAGACGATGGCCGCCTTTACCCCCGCCCGCTTGGGTCAAATCAATGTGCCGATTTTGGTGGTAAGTGCGGAAGGCGAAACGATTGTCGACAATGCGGCCCATGTGCGCATTTGTGGTCAAGTACCCCATGGGCACTTGCGCGTTGTGGCCGGCTCTAAGCACGAGCTTTTACACGAAGTCGACGCCATCCGGGCTGAATTCTGGGCCCATTTTGACGCTTTCGTCGATCCACTTCTGGCTTGAAGCGCCGAAAGCGCGGTCAACTACACTCTTGTGTGCATTGATGGCTTGCTTAGTCTGCCACGATGTTTATACCCGCGCCTTCGAACGGGCAGGTGGCCGAGTGGTTGAAGGCGCACGCCTGGAACGCGTGTATGGGTGAAAGCCCATCGAGGGTTCGAATCCCTCTCTGTCCGCCAGTTCGACCGATTTTCTCTTATTTTTCAATAACTTAAAAATCGGACCCCTCTGTACCCACACCGGTACCCACATTTTATTTTCAAACAAATTGCAGTTGGGGCCGCTTTGAGGGCGGTTTCGTCGATCCGTTTCGAAGTGTTTCATGCGCTAGCGAAAGTCCAGCAGGGATCGCTAAGTTGATCCTAGTCGCAGTTTTGACATTAGTCCAAAAAACAAATGTTACCGCCCGATCCCCGCACCGAGAACCTGGCCGAGAGCCAGCTCCGCGCCGGGTATTTCGCGCACGGCGATGATGTTTACCCCCCGATCAACGATTGCGTGACGGCCCAGCGCGGTATCGATATGGCCGAGGACGGTACCCTCAGAGGCGCTGGGCTGGACGCCGATAGAGCCGCGCTCAAGACCCAACTGCTCGCGTGCGGCAGCACGGAAGTCCTTATCACGCAGGGCATACCAGCTTTCAGCCTTGAACCCGACGCCACGGCCCTGTGCGGTGCCATGACCAGCCTTGATCAGATGCTCTGCCCGCGCGCGAAGTTCTGCCTCCATGGCCTCTGAGACAGGCTCTGGCGTGTCTCTGCCGTTCGCCCGACGCGCAAGAATGACATCATGCGGGGTGAGGCGGTCGGTGGTTGGATCAAAGCGCCGCTTGGTCTCTACACTTTGTTGAGTGCTGATCTCTGGCTGAACCGTTCGAGATGGTTTGTTTTTGCTAGGTGCTTTCAGTTCGGTCTGAGCTTTGGTTTGGCGTTGGCCAAAGGCCGCAGAGCGCTCCCGGTCCCAATAGGAGCGGATCTCGTCCTTGCTGCGCTGGAGCGCATCAAGGCGCTGTTTCATATCTGACGCAAAGCCGACACCGGTCTTGGAGCGCGTAACCAGCCCCATGCGCTCGAGATGATTTACCCGCCCCCGTGCAACCGCTCCAAACGTATCGGTGCGGGTTAGTTCGTCGGCGGCAAGTAGCCCGCCATTGGCTTCAGCAAGCTTGGTGAGCTTATGGTCAATGTCAGTCCAATAGTTTGCCCGTGTCCGCCCAAAGAGTTGTTGTTCGGCCTCTGTACGTGTCTTATTGCCAAGAAGGCGCTGCGCGTGGCTTTCTGCCCGCTGGCGGATGCCTTGGCTGATCATCTCGCGAGGGATGACCAAGGTCGAGCCATTGGCTCTGATACCCCGGATCAGCACATGGGCATGGGGCTGATCGGTATCGTGATGATTGACGGCGACCCAGGTGAGGGCAGGCTCTTTGAGATCGCGACTCACATCTCCCATCACATCGCGGATATAGCCTTGAAGATCTTCCATCTTGTCGGCTTGCTCTGGACTGATGATAAGCCGAAAGTGGTGACGATCATCTCCCCATGCTCGTGTAGCTTCTTTCACGGCCTCTGGGGCAAGCTCCCCAGCTGGTCCGTAGAAGTGAGCTTCTGATCCATCAAAGCCCACACCCTCGCGGGCCAGATACTTCACATGTTGGACAATGGCCTTACCGGGATTGGCGACAGCGCGAGGTCCTTTGTGACGAGCCACAAAAGCCTTCACCACAACGCGCTGGGAAGCCCGCACGCTGATAGATCCAACACCAGCGCTCCTTCTTAATGAACCGCCACCAGCCGTCGCACCACTGCCACGACCAAAGAGCTTTGCATGGGCAAGCTTGCGGGCAAGGGATGCCCGTACCGAGCCGCCATCGCCTTTGAGACGGCTTGGCAAGCGAGCCTGCGCTTCGGCCCCATGGCTTGCGAGGCGCAGGCTCAGGCGTTCTTGAAGCGTGAAAACCTGCTCTGATCTACTACTGCGAACACCCTGATCCTGACTGCCATAAGCCATGGTCGCAACTCCAAGATGGCGGTGCGAGACACCCCTCAAACCTGCCATTGCCGCAGTAATTCATGGCAATTCATGAGTGGCAACCAGATTCACCTATTTTGCGAATAATATCAGTAGGATAAAGCAAGAGAATCTTCCCTTTATCTTGCCTATCCCTCTGTCATATCTCCTCTGTTCCCCTTATGAGCCCACTTAGAAACACAAAGAAACTATTAGAAACGCAAAACACTCTGTGCGATGAAAACAAGCTGAGCGTTGCCGTTCCTCATGTATGTTGCACTACATAAAAAAAATTTGTAGTGTAACACCATGGCTGAAGTTCTTCCCCTCCAATTGATGACACTCTACCAAGAGCTCGTCGATATGCATTTATCGCGTACCCCAAGCGCTAGCCCAACTGGCGCGCCTTTTAAAAGAACCGTGCGGGGCAAGGTCTATTGGTATGCCAGTGATCGGACGGGCAGCCATGTGGTTCAGCGCTACATTGGCCCAGACAATGAGGAGACCAGAGCACGCCTTGACGAGATTGAGGCACGTCGCGAGGCGACAGAAGCCTTCGAGACGCGTTGCGGCGATATGGTCGCCCAATTGCGCGCAGCTCGACTGCCTACGCTGGACGCCGCCAGTGGCAGTTTGCTGGCTAGCCTTTCGGCGCAAGGCGTTTTTGATTTGGGAGGCACTTTGGTCGGCACCATGGCTTTTCGGCTTTATGATGCTGAACTTGGAAGGCGCCTCACACGTATCGAGCCCGCGCTGACACAAGACATCGACATTGCGAGCTATCAGAACTTATCGATCGCGCTAGCCGATGACGCCGTGAGAAGCTCGAAGGATTTGCCAACGGCTCTCACTAAGTTCGGTCTAGAAGTTACGCCATCCATTGACCCTAAAGGTCGCAGTGGACGATGGCGACGCAAGACAGGCGAGCCAGTGCTTGATTTTCTGGCCCCTTCATTTGAAGAGGGCCAAGATCTTGTCTGGCTTGAAGCTTTGGGAGTGTGGGCGCAAGCCTTGCACTATCTCAACTTTCTATTGGCCGACCCCATTCCTGCGGTTGGCCTTTACCGCCAAGGCGTTCTTGTCCGCATTCCCCGGCCTGAGCGTTTCGCCATTCATAAGCTTATCGTTGCGCAACAGCGCACCGGAGCCGGGCTTGCGAAACGCCGAAAGGACTTGGGCCAAGCCCGTGCTCTCATAGTGTCACTGGCTGAAGACAGGCCTGCAGAGTTGAATCAGGCCTATGAGACTGCAATGGCGCAAGGCCAGAAATGGCGGGAAGCCATCGGCGCATCGCTGGCGATGGTTGGAAATGAGGTGCGTGCAGTTTTCAAATAGCTCCGATCAAACTTGCATGACAGCGGGGTGAGGCCAAGTCGAATGGACTTGGCATAAGCACGCAAAGAGGGCGGAGCTGTTAGGCTCCGCCCTTGGGCTAATTTGCTAGAATGATGTAGCTAGGCGGCTTCTTCTATCGGCAGGCCTGTTTCGGTGCTGGTAGCGTCCGTCTTGGCTTTACCGCGAGCGAGGACTTCAAGTTCGCTGAAGGGGCCTAGGACAAACTCGATGACGTAGCGGGTGCGGCCTTGATCGTCGTCGTAGGAGCTGGGGCGGATGCGACCGAGGAGGCGAACCCGGGTGCCCTTCTGGACCATTGTCTCGATGCGGGCGATGATGGCGGGGGCGAAGACGGTAACGCGGTGCCAGTAAGTGCGGTCTTTTTGCGTGCCGTCTTCGGTCTTCCAGCGCTCTGAGGTGGCGACGCTGAGGGTTGCGAGTTTGCCGGTCTTGCCGAAAGTCTTGATCTCGATTTTGCCGACGTTTCCGACGATTTCGAAATTGGCCTTATCCATGATGGTTTCTCCGTTTGGTCTGAAGCTGTCCCGTCCGTTGGTGTCCCGGTCCGGGGGTCGCGGTGGCGACGGGGCGTAACAGCATCCGGAACAAGGCGAGGGGAGGAAACCGACCTGGTGGCACACAAGGGCTTGGCGCGGGCAGGAGCGAAGCGACAACACGGGCCCTTGAATTCGAAGAATGGTGGGACACGCCGCCGGAGGCAGTTTTCAAGCCACGTCAACGCGTCTCCCGAGACGTGCAACAAGGTCAGACGGGCAAGTCAGACCATTCAATGGAGATCAAGGACCAGCTTGGATGAGGTCAGGTTGTGCAGAGAGTGGAGCGCCCGCTCGGTCGTAAAACAAGAGATAGAGTGCGGTGCCGATAGCATGAAGAAAAACATCGGCTCTTTGGGTATCCCTACGATAATGCGCAGGACTGAACGATCCTTGAAGACAGACGAACGATTTGGCCCAAATTCTTGCAGCCTTTGGCTGGCTTCTGCTTGGCTTAGGTCTTTTGGCCCAGCACTCATAAGATAGACTATGCTAAGCCATCTGCCTGATGGGCGCAGTTCAACCTTCTAGGTGGTGCAAATGCGAAAGCTCCGCGTTGGGTCTTATACTTGGACGGCCAAATGCTGCCCCTCAGCGCGAGAGACTGTAAGGCTGCGGCGCGTTGGATTTTGAACTTTCGCAGGCCCAAAAGATCAATGATCTGGAGATCACGCAGCTTTGTCATCTCTCTGCTGACCGTCTCGAAAGTCATGCCTAGGTAGTCTGCAATGTCAGCCCGCATCATTGGTAAATCGACGAGGAGTTCGCCAGCAACCGATTGGCCCAAACGTTGACCCAAACCGGCCAAAAACCAAGCGAGTTTTTGTTCTGCAGGGGCGAAGCTGATCATTACAACATGTTCGCTACCTGGCTCTTGTCCGCCATAGGCGGCGTCAATCACCTTCATGGCACGCGTGGGCTCTGATTGCAGCATGCGTTGCAGACCTAAGTGTCCCAAGCGCGCGACACGCGAAGCGCAGGCTGCTTCGGCATCAACCTGTTCTGGCCCATGCGTCCCTAAGCCGAACACGTCACCTGGATAGCAAAAGGATAATACACAGCGCCGCCCGCCCTCGGTCATCTTCTGAAGTCGAACGCACCCGCTTTCCACTTGATAGATCGCGCCGCTCGGGTCACCCTCGTTGAAGAAAGGGCGGTTCCTCGGTCGGCTCATGAAGAGGTCCATATCGCTTGTCTGTAAAAGGGGGTTGGCCATGTCCTGAGCCTCCATCAAATCTGCTGAGTGCTCCGGTGAGACGCGCGGCTGCCACAGCTTTGGTTCAACCTTTCTGGCTGCAAGCGGTTCCGAACAATTGACCTTGTTCCAGCGTCCTTGGCTGTGAATAGTTGATACAGGTCAATTCTAGGGCGTCGCATCCCTGCGAAACAGAAGAGGAAACCCCTCTAGGCGGGCTTTAGGAGTCATCACATGAGCAAGACACGTAACACGCTGCACGAAACCATTCGTGCCCAATCGGTGGAATTGCTTAACAAGCATTTGGCCGCGGCCATTGATCTGCATGCCCAAACCAAGCAAGCCCATTGGAATGTGCGCGGCCCAAACTTTATCGCCATTCATGAGCTGTTTGATCGCGTGTCAGAACAAGTTGAGACCTATTCCGACATGTTGGCCGAACGCGCCGGTGGTTTAGGCGGTGTGGCGCAAGGTACGGTCCAAGTCGCCACAAAGAACTCATTTCTGGTCCCCTATGATCTCGGCCTTGCCGATGAAAACAAGCATGTGTTTGCTGTCGCGGGTAGCCTCGCCGCCTTTGGCCAATCGGTGCGCGAAGCGAGCGCCACAGCCGCGAAGTTTGGCGATGCCGACACGTCTGACCTATTTACAGAGATGTCGCGTGGGATTGATCAGCAACTCTGGTTCGTTGAATCCCATGTCGCACCATCGGCATAATCATCACACATCGGCCCTAAGGTCTGCCAAGCCTCTGCTCTGGGGCTTGGCACTTATTGCCCTGGGTTTGGGGGCGTGCGCGTCCCCTATGCCTGCAACCAAGCCAGACAAAGACCTGGTGATGGGGAATCGCATCTGTCGAGGCGAGGCAACCCAAATCTATTTCGCCAATCAAGACGATGTTCTAAGTCCTAGCGCGGCGCAAGTATTGTCGCTCTTGGGCAATAGCCTTTTGCGTTGTCCACGCCGCAAAATCTTGTTGTTGGTGGTTTCAGGTGACGATGGCGTACCTGCCTTTGCCAATGTGGAGAAGCAACGTCTCTATCGTGTCCGCTCAACTTTGTTGGGGCGTGGGCTTTCGGAGGGAAGTTTTGAAACAGAACCTGCCCTCACGCCCGATATTCGCTTTCCCAAGGGGCCAATTGGTGGCATCATTGTCCTAACCCGGCGTTGAACGATCAGTTTTCGATTGACTTTGTTGTTCGATGGGCGCGTCATCGACCCTATTAAAAGCGGAGTTGGACTTTGGGCACGACGCGCGACCATCTCCGGCAGGGCACTCGGGCTATTCACGAGCAACTTCACCACCATACAAGCTTTCAGGAATTGATGGACGAGACGATAGCTCTTCCCGCCTATCTTTTATTGCTTGGCCGTCTGCACGGGTATCATTCTGGCCTTGAGCAGGCCTTGGATTCCGCCGTCTTCCCGGAGCGAGCGCAGGCACCAAAAGTCGATTATCGCAGCCAACGTCTCTTGAAAGACATGGAGGATTTAGGGTCAAGTGGCTTAGGCCATACTGAAAATGTCGCGCATACCGATATTAAGTCCTACGGGGCTTATTTGGGTGTGCTTTATGTGCGCGAAGGCTCGATGATGGGTGGGCGGGCTCTAGCTGCCAAGCTTGATCATTTGTGCAGCGACCAAGCGAGCGGGCGCAGCTTTTTTCAAGGCGGCAGTGGCGATGGCGCATCTTGGCAAAGGCTGTGTCGTGCGTTGGATGGCCTCAATGAACCTGAAGCCCAAGACCAAGCGCTTCAAGCGGCTCTGACCAGTTTTCAGCTATTTGATACGTGGATGATGCCAAAAGCCGTTGCGAGGCCAATTCTGGTTCAGCGTGCCCTGCGCCCTAGGGAACCAATCAACCCTTGAGGCGTTTAATGCCTATGCCCCAGACCTTTGCCTCATCAACCCTTCCCCCCGAACCGCCAACCCTGACCAATTGCGACAAGGAGCGGATCCATGAGATCAATTCGATCCAAAACGGCGGCTTTCTACTCGTGCTAACGCCAGACTGGATTATTGAGCAGGCCTCGGCCAATTGCGGGGACTTTCTGAGCCAGCCGTTGGAAGAGATTTTGGGGGCAAATCTCACGGCCTTGATCATGCCCGAAGCTTTGCATGCGATCCGCAATCGCCTGTCGTCCCTTTATCGGCAGGATGTGATCGAGCGCTTGTTTGCCACTGTGTTGCAAGAGGGTGGCCCTGCCTATGACTTGGCTGTTCATACCAGCGGAGATTTGATTCTGCTGGAGGCAGAGCTCAGCGAGGAATCGGGGGAGCTTAACGCGGGCTCGATGGTCCGGTCGATGATCGACCATGTGCAGCATCAGCACCATGTGAGCGATCTGACACATGAAGCGGTCCGACTGGTGCAGGCTCTGACTGGCTATGATCGGGTTATGATTTATCAATTCCATCCTGATGGCTCGGGCGAAGTGATTGCAGAACGATGTCGTCCATCCATGGAATCGTTTCTGGGTCTGCGCTATCCAGCAACCGACATTCCCCAGCAAGCTCGGGCGCTTTTGGTCCGCAACCCAATCCGCACCCTGCTAGATATCGATAGTCCGCCGTCCCCGATCGTCAGCACGAAGACTTTAGTCGACACGCCTATCGATCTGTCCATGAGCAGCCTCCGTTCGCACTCGCCCATCCATCTTGAATATCTCCGCAATATGGGCGTTGCGGCTACCATGACGGTTTCGCTTTTGAAAAATGGGGCGCTTTGGGGCTTGATTGCATGTCACCATATGACTGCGCGCACCATCGGCTATGAGCGGCGCACAACTGCTGAAGTTTTCGGCCAAATCTTGGCCCTTTTGATTGATCGATGTGAGCGGGAAGAACTGATCACGTTTGAGGCCTCGACGCGCAAGATCACAGCTGACCTTTTGGCCTCTGTTGCTCTAGCGGGGGTTGCAACCAAGGACGTCGCACAATTGGCCAATCAATTAGTGAATATCGTCCCCTGCGATGGAACAGCCTTTTGTATAGATGGGAGTGTCACGCTCAAGGGCTCTACGCCTACCTTGGAAGAGTTTGAGGTGCTACGGAAGTTTCTGGATGGTGTCTCTGCGAGCCGCGTTTATAGCAGCAATGAGATTGAAAGCGTTTGCCCGTCTGCGAATAGCTTTAAGGATCGTGCCGCGGGTATGTTGGCGATCCCGATTTCCACCATCCCCCGCGACTATCTTGTCTTCTTTCGTAAAGAGACGGCATCGACGGTGAAATGGGCGGGTGATCCGACCAAAGCCGTTGAAGAGCTTGGCCAAGGCGAAGTCCGCATCAGCCCGCGCAAGAGCTTTAAAGCCTGGCAAGAAACATTGCACGGCAAGAGTACGCAATGGACAGATGCGGAGTTGCGAGCCGCCGAAGCCCTTCAGGTCACGGTATTGGAGGTGGTATTGCGCTTGATAAGTGCAACCGAAGCAGAGCGAATGGCGGCCAGCCAGACGCAAGACCTTCTGATTGCCGAGCTTAACCACCGGGTGCGGAACATCTTGGGCCTGATCCGCGGTCTGATCTCACAAAGTCGCGTTAATGCTAAAGACATCAATACGTTTGCCGATGTTCTGGGCGATCGTGTCCATGCTCTAGCGCGCGCCCATGATCAGATTACTGCCAAGAATTGGGGCCCTGGTTCCTTTGAAACCTTGATTGCAACCGAAGCTGAAGCCTATTTGGGGCCGGCGTGGAATACCATCCACATGTCGGGCCCGCCAGTGCTTTTGATCCCCCAAGCCTTCTCGACCGTTGCCTTGGTTATCCATGAGCTCATTACCAATGCGGCTAAATATGGTGCTTTTTGTGGGGAAGGGGGCCATGTCGATATCTCTTGGCAGATCGGCCCTCAAGGGGACTTAATCGCCCGTTGGGTAGAAATCGGTGGCCCACCCGTCACGGTCCCAACCCATCGAGGTTTTGGCTCGACCATTATTGAAGCCTCTATCCCCCACGAGTTAGGCGGGGAGTCGGCGATTGCCTTTTTGGCTACTGGCGTGCGGGTAAGCTTTTCTGTACCAGCGCACTTCATCGTCATGGAGGAAAAACCGATTAATCCCGCCATGACGACGGCCGATGCGCCTCAGGTGGGCCGATTGACGGGCCATGTTTTGCTGGTTGAAGATAATCTTATCATCGCCCTCGACGCCGAAGCCATGTTGCTGAGTCTCGGCGCAGAGCGCGTGTCGGTTGCCAGCAATGTGCGGGATGCACTGGCTATACTAGATCGCGAAATGCCGCGTTTTGCCTTGTTGGACGTTAACTTGGGCAGCCAAAACAGCTTCCCGATTGCCGATCGTCTGTTTGAGATGGAGGTGCCGTTCATCTTTGCGACTGGCTATGGCAGTGGCATTAATTATCCTTCGGACCAAAACGCGCGGCCATTTATCACGAAGCCCTATACAAAGGATTCGATTGCCAAAGCTTTGGGGGGCATTGAGCCCTTTATCGCCAGCTAATCCGGTCGGGTTTGGAACCAAGGCCGCATTGAAGCGTTTCTCTTCCATAGGCTGAGCAATCTTGCCAGCGGCCTAAGGACTAAAACCATGAAACCGAAAATCCTGATCTTGTGTTTGACATTGTTGAGCGTCACCTCGTTTGCAGCCTGTAACACCATTCGTGGTGCCGGCCGAGACGTGAGCGCTGGTGGCGAAGTGGTCAGCGATGCAGCTGGCAAAGTTCAATCCGACATCGCGACTTCCAAAGCTAAGCAAGACGCGAAAGACGAAGCTGATCGCAAGGCAGCTGCGCGCGCCAAGCCTTACTCAAACTAGAGCCACGTGCTCGCGTCCAAAAGGACAAATCCTATGAAACGTCAAATATGCGCCTATCTCTTGGCGGCGGCTGTGCTTTCGCCTGCCTTTTTTGTTCCTGCCGCTACGGCTCAGCCTGCTCGCATTGAGTTCGGCCGGGCAGGGGGTGGTTGGGTCGATCAAAATGGCCAGCCTAGTCGTCGCGAGCGCTCTGACGCTCAAGATCGCACGATGGAACGCCGCGATGATCGCCTTGATCAGCGCGAGGCCGCCGTTCGACAGGATCGCCAAGATCTAAATCGCGACCGCAAGTCTTGGCGTGATAGCCGCCGGGGTGCGACTTGGGATCAAGGCGTCCACAATGGTTACTACAATAATCGCAACCAATGGCGCTACGGCCAGCCGTCCCAATGGCAAATGCGTCAGCGCGGCTTCTCAATGGGCTATCGTCCTTGGACGCGCGGGCAAAGCCTGGGCGGTTACAACCAACGCTTCGTCGAACTTGATTACCGTGGCCACAATCTGCGCGCTCCGCCTCGCGGCTATCGCTGGGTCGAGGATGATCGAGGTGATTATCTATTGGCGGCCATTGTTGGTGGCCTCATCGCGCAAGTAATCATCAATAGTCCACGTTAAGCGCAAGCTTTGCGCTTCTGGTATTAAGACAAAGGCCCGGCCAATGAATTGGTCGGGCCTTGGCATTTCGACGATGGTGGAAAGAGAAAACTTAGGCGCGGTTTGCCGACAGCTCCCGCTGGGTTTCGCGATGGAAGAACATGGCCTGGCTGATCGTTGCCGTCACCGTTTCAGGCAGGAAAGGCTTGGTGATCAAATAGGTCGGTTCTAATGTCTCCCCGCTCAGCAGACGCTCGGGAAAAGCTGTGATGAAAATCGCTGGCACATCACAAAGGGTCAGAATGTCTGCCACCGCATCAATCCCAGATGAACCGTCAGCCAAGCGTATATCGGCGAGGACCAGATCGGGTTGGGTTTGCTCAACAAGGTGGACGGCCTCACGCCGCGTTGTGGCAACACCGATCACGCGGTGGCCAAGGTCTTCCACCAGCGCTTGCAAGTGCATGGCAATGATCGATTCATCTTCGATGATGAGGACTTGACCAATCGATTCCGATTGGATGGCAGCGCGCGCCTGCTGAATTTCTTCCCCGACAACCAAAGCCGATTTGCCAAGGACAATCCCAGCTTCATCATGACTAAAGCCTTCAACTGCCGTGAGGAGAAGGGCACTTCGCTCGGGTCGCAATTTTGGGTCCAGCGCTGGGGCGACTGAGGTCCAAACCGCGTGGAATAATCGGAACAATTCTACTTTCGGCGGATAGGCCGTCGAGATTTGGGTGGGTGCTGCCAGAATGGCCTCTAATGCCGCTCGAACACAGGCATCCCCGCTGACTTGCGAACCGGTCATCGCGCGCGCATAACGGCGCAGGATGGGAAGGTGTGGGCCGAAATTGGCTACTGTTGACATGGAATTCTCCTCAAGGCTTGCACCGCGACAACGCCCATCTTGGAAATAAGTTCCCGTCCTGTGGAACGATTTGGAAGCGGCCGCGTTAAAACCCCATCTGGGGTGGCCTGAAACCTATCCCGACCCTGCTGAAGACTTGCTCGCGCCACCTTGATCCAGCGGGATCGAGACGCGCCTTATCACAGAACGGACTCGCTGAGTGCCTCAGTCGCCACTTCCGCCAATCGATACACCACATGATGTTACCCCTGACCTGAATGATGACCCGATTGTGGCGGGCCTTCGCACCCTATACCGCGAAGTCCTACTCGAACCTGTGCCCGATGATTTCAGCGATCTTCTCGCCCAGATTGATGCTGCTCTAGAGGCTGCACCAGATGCCGCAGAAATCGAACCAAGCTCATGACCGGAGAACGTTTGTATTTTGCCCGTCGCGGTGTCGCAATTCAGCCGATTAAACTGCCGGAAGTCGACGTCGAGTTGGCGCGCACGCTGGCGGCTGAATTCGCCTCAAAGCTAGTCTTGGTTATCCCACCGCTACGCGCGTTCGCCCGCGGTCTGTGTGGGCGGGCTGATCTGGCCGATGATTTGGCACAAGAGGCTTTGGCAAAAGCTTGGGCGGCGCGTGCGAGCTATTTGCCCAACACCAACTTTAAGGCTTGGATTTTTACCATCCTGCGCAACCACTATTATTCTTGGTGTCGCAAGCAACGGCGCGTGGCCCCTTGGGACCCAGATGCCGCTGAGAAGCTCTTGGTCTGTGAACCCGCCCAACAAGGCCATATGGCTTTGGCCGAATTGGCCGCAGGCCTCCAAGCTTTGCCGGCACAACAGCGTGAAGCGCTGATCTTGGTTGGTGCTGGCGGCTTTGCCTATGAAGAGGCAGCACAAATTATTGGCTGCGCCACTGGCACGGTTAAAAGCCGGGTTGCGCGCGGCAGAGCCTTTTTGCGCGACTATGTTGATAATCGACAACGTGACCTTGGTCAGGTCAGACCCACCAGTGCACAGGCTAGCGAGGCCATCTTGGGCGAACTCCGCCGACTTGACCCCAACCGTAGCTAATGTTGCCCGCGCGTATCTCTACCTTTTGGCGGACATGGATTCAAAGCCAGTCCTTACGGGGATTGCTCTTGGTTGCCGTGGGCGGAGCTATGGTCCCGGTCTTTTTGATCAGTTTTGCACAAGCCTTTGCCCGTCTATCGCATGATCGCCAAGTCGTTCAGTCTAGTCTCACAGATCAGGTCTCAATCGCTGGCGAGCAGGGCATGCATGTCATTGAAACGGGCCAGCAAGCCTTGGTGCGCTTAAGCAGCCGCGATGACGTTCGAAAAGGTTCTGTAACATGCCGTGAAACCCTAGCCATTGCGCTGGTCGGCATGCCCTTTGTTTCCAACCTCGCAAGGATCGACTCAAAAGGCAAAATTCTTTGCGCCGCCCACCCAATCTCGGTGACAAGCAATGTCAGTGACCGAATCTGGTGGCGTGAATTATCCCCTGGCCAAGAACTGTCTGCCGCCGGCCCAGTAATTGATCGCGCGACGGGCCAACCAAGCCTCATCGTCGCGCTAGGGCTTGTCGATCCCCAAGCCAATCCTGATGGCCATATCGTATTCGGTTTGGATCTGAACCGTCTCGAGCAAGATCTAAATCGTCGCATGCTGGACAGACGCGCAAGTTTGACTTTGGTTGATGCGCAGCACGCGACACCGCAGGCGCGCGCGCGTGACCCGATTGAGGTCACACGTGATAATCAAGGCAAGACGTGGTCAACTTCTTCCTACCTCCTCGTTCCGGGTCATCTTTCGGTGCGTTACGCAATGCCCGACGAGGTGTTGTACTCCTCCACCTTCTTTCATATGGCAACCGACATTGCGCTGCCGCTGATCGCTTTGTTGTTTGCTGGTGCAGCCACTTGGTTCGCGATGGAATATTGGGCCATCCGCCCGATTGAGCGACTTCGCGCGATTGCTAAGCATTATGGCGCAGGCCTTGTACCCGCAGATCATTTAGGTGACGCGTTTGAACCCCAAGAATTGCTTGAGCTTCATGAGGAAATGGTTGCCATGGCAGCCCGTGTCGATCTGCGCGATCGCCATCTTATTCAAATCGCCAAGCAAAAAGATGCTTTGGTTCGCGAGCTGCATCATCGGGTCAAAAACAACATCCAAGTTGTCTTGAGCTTATTGAGCTTGCAGGCCCGTCAACTCGAGACGCCAGAGCTGCGTGCGCCTTTAGAACAAGTGCAAGCGCGGGTGACGGCCTTGGCCTTGGTGCAGCGTTTGATCGTTGAAAGTGATGATTTGGCGCATGCCTCGACCATTGATGTGCAGCTTTTGCTGGCCGATCTGTGTGCGCAAATCCGACGCAGCTACCCGGTCCAGATGCAGCGGATCAAAATAGAATGGGATTGCGACCCCTTGCCGATTGCAACCGACTTGGCGGTGCCGATCTCTATGTTTGTGGTCGAAGCGCTGACCAACGCCATCATCCACGCTTTCCCGGGTGAAGCGACCGGGCAGGTTCATGTTTCCTTGCGGGTCGATGCGCACGGACTGGTGTGTCTACAAATTTGTGACACCGGGATTGGCTGGGCTGAGACGGCGTCCAAGCTTGGCACGGGTCATAGTTTGTTGACGGCCTTTGGACGTCAATTGGGCAGTAGGCTGACACTGTCTCCTTTTGATGGTGGCGGGTCGTGTGTCGGGGTGAGCTTCCTTCTGGTGAACCCTTGAGCTGAGACGGCCAAGGCGTGGAGGGAACGTATGTGCCGAGCCAGCGTTTGATCTGCATGGCGTGGGCCATGTGGACCCACCTTCACGGAAAGGAAAACCGACATGTTACGTTGGTCAATAAGTTTCTTGATTTTGGCGTTGATTGCAGGGGTGCTGGGTTTTGGTGGCATCGCTAGCGCTTCAGTCGACATCGCCAAGATCCTCTTCTTCGTCTTTGCGGTCCTGTTTCTCATTAGTGCCATTGCCGCTGCCCTACGAGGCAGACTGCCGAGCTAGTCCAAAATCACATCCTACCTCCCCCTCACATCGAAATGGAAATCAACATGAAGACTCTCACATTTGGACTAGTCGCCCTCGCCAGTATCTTGGGTGCCTGCACTACGACCGGCAATATGGAACGTAATGCAGGGGCCGGTGCCGCAATTGGTGCGCTCGCCGGTGCGGTCATTGGCAATAACACGGGCAGTGGCGACGCGGGCAATGGCGCAGTTGTTGGTGCCGTCATCGGCGGCACGGCAGGCGCTGTACGTGGTTATAGCTTGGACCAAAGGCGGGATGAATGCGCGACCGCTCGTCGCGGTCCGACCTACCGGGATCGTAATGGTGCCTATTACTACGTTATCCCCAACAGCAATCGTACCTGCTGGGCGCGCGATCAATCCCCACGCGGTTTGTAGACCAATCATGCCCCTTCCCAATTGGGAGGGGGCATTCTCTCCCTTATTCAAATTGTCATTTGTCAAACAGACAACTCCCCCACCAAGGTGAGGGAGTTGGGCCGCTTTGGCTTTTTCTGCGGTCGACGCGCCCCAAAAATTGGCCGCTACACTCGGGGTCGAGTGCAACGGCCAAGACCAAGTAGCAAACAGGGGGATCACGGTGGGGACCGTGGTGTTTGATACGTGGTTCAGGCCCTATGCGGCATCCAGCTAGAGGACCATGTCGGATGCCGGTGGGCGTGATCGGTTAGTGTCCAGAACGATCCGTCATGTCGCGGGGACGACTGGATTCCCATTTGCTGACTTGCTGTTCAGCCTCTTCTTTGGTGATGCCATAACGCTCTTGGACCGCACCTTTAAGCTTTTGCAGATCGCCGCTGACGCGCATAAAGTCATCATCGGTCAACTTGCCCCATTGGGACTTGGCAGCGCCGATGAATTGATCGAATTGGCCTTTGATGGTGTCGTTATTCATAATCTTCGCCTTTGGTTGGGAGGTGAAGATGAAACGCGCTAGGCGGCATCTGGTTCCCGGCTGAGTCCAAATTCATAACGCGACTTGGCCATTGACCAGTCGGCCAATTGTGCGAAGAAACCATCAATCCAGCCGGCTCGGTCGGAATCGCGGTCGAGATAATAGGCATGCTCCCAAATGTCGCAAACCAACAATGCGACGAGGTTTGGGTCGTCTAGAAGTGTCTCGGCATCGTGGGTCAGCTCCAAGCGTACCGCACCTTCCTGGTCCGCTACCAGCCAAATCCAGCCAGATCCAACCCTAGTCTTGCCCAAGGCAATGGCCGCGTCGGTAAAGCCCGCGAAGTCACCAAACTTGCCATTAATTGCAATCTCGAGACTACCCTCCGGACGGGTGAGGCCGGCAGCTTGATGGCACGTCCAGAAGAATCCATGGTTAAGGGTTTGGCCCGCTTGTTCTAAGAGCCCAATAGCTTGAATACTGCGGGCAAAGCGGATGACCTCAACTGCCGTTTCAAACTTTTTGGCCATGGGTGCCATCAATCGGTTTGCCCCGTCGACATAGGCCTGATGGTGCTTGCCGAGGTGCACGCTCAAGGTTTCAACGCCAGTGACGGGAACAAGGGCAGAGAGTTCAAAGGGCAAACTTGGTAGAACAAAACTGCCATTCGACCGATTGAATACTCCGAAAGACTCATCGGGTGAAAGCCTATGTCCTTCAAGTGACATCGGGACCTCCGAGGGTCGGGAAGCTGTCGTAAAAGAGGGACACGCGCGGTTGTGCTTCGGTAAATTCCCAGCTGTCGAAGTCCTGCGCGTAGAGCTGTAGGATACTGCTTTTGTCGGGACTTGCCTGCGGTTCAGCGGGGTTGGTTTGAGTAACTTTGGGTGTGCGGGGCATTTTGGTCTCCTTGTGGGAGGGTTACGCCTCCGCCCGTGTGAAGTTCCAAAACAGTTTACGCAGGTGCTTTATCAAGGAACCGTTTTTTCGTGTTGGCGTTGATGGACTCATGCTGGCCTTTGCTGGCGCTATAAGGATCAAGTCCATGCAGCCCGCTCCCCCTGATGCCCCGCGTACGACACTTCTTCCTAGCCTTGAAGGGCTATTGCGCTTCCTGCCCCAGACGGCGGCGATAACAGATAGACGGGTCGCGATTGTCGGAACCTTCCCCCCAAGACGATGTGGGATCGCCACCTTCACAGCTGATGTTCAGCGCTCTTTGAACCTTTTGGACGGCTGGGCCTGTGAGCTTGTACGTATTTTGGATGATGACGACGCTCTAACAAAGGAACCTTCGCTGTGTCTTATCCGTCAGCATGTACAATCCGACTATCGTAAGGCTGCTGACCGCCTCAATCATCTCGGAATCGACGTCATATCGATCCAGCATGAGTTTGGGATTTTTGGCGGAATTGACGGCGCCTATATTCTTGATCTGATCGACCGCCTGACCGCCCCAGTGGTCATCACCATGCATACTGTGATCGAAACACCAACCCAAGGGCAGCGCCATGTGGTCGCAGCCCTTTTGCGGCGCGCCGACCAAGTCATTGTCATGGCCAAGAAGGGTGCCGACCTGTTGGGTGAGATTTATGGGGCTGACCCGGCGAAGATCACCATTTGTCCGCATGGCACGCCAGACCGGCCGTTCGCGCGCCCGGATTCCTTTAAAGCAAGCTTGGGCCTCAGCCCCTATAAAGTTTTATTGACCTTTGGCTTGTTGTCGCCCGGCAAAGGACTCGAGACATTGATTGCGGCGATGCCTGAAATTGTGGCTGCGCACCCAGACGCCCTATATGTCGTCTTGGGCGCGACCCATCCCAACCTCAAACGGGTGGACGGGGAGGCTTACCGCGATGGTTTGATTGGGCTAGCGGAAGATTTGGGCGTTGCCGAGCACATCCGCTTTGTGGATGCCTTTGTGGATGAAGCACTGTTGCTGACCTATCTGAGCGCGGCAGACATTTATGTGACGCCTTATCTAAACCAAGCCCAAGTCACATCCGGGACGTTGGCTTATGCGATTGCGCTGGGCAAACCGGTGATATCTACGCCTTTTTGGCACGCAACCGAATGGGTGGATGAGACCTGTGGTGCCTTGGTCGATTTTGGCGATTCAGCTGGGTTTGCGCGCGTCATCACGCGTCTACTCCGCGACCCCGACCAGCTTTTGGCGGCGGGGCAATCGGCTTATACCAAAGGGCGCACCACAATATGGGAGCGGTCTGCTGAGGCCTATGCTGCAGCCTTTCAAACCGCAATGGCGCGTCGTCAAGAAGCCCATGTGGCGGCTCCGCGTCTGGATGAGCAAAGTCTCCCGTCACTCTTGGCCGTGCAACGTGTGACAGATGCTTGCGGGATCATGCAGCATGCGTCTTATGGCATAGACAATCGGGCGCATGGCTATTGTATTGATGACGCGGTACGCGCGCTCATCCTCATCCAGCGATTTCGACAATTGGGCCATAAGGACCCTACTTTAGACCATCTAGAGCGCACCTATGCGGCCTTTGTTCAGCACGCGTGGAACCCCAGCACACACGCATTCCGCAATTTTATGGGCTATGATCGGACTTGGCTCGAGGCCAAGGGTTCAGCGGACAGCAATGGTCGTACCTTCTGGGCGCTGGGCGAGACGGCCTGCAATGCAGAGCAGGAGCAAGTTCGCTTGTGGGCTATTGCTTTGGCAAAAGAAGTCGCGCCATCGGTGGCCACATTAGGGTCTCTGAGAGCCCAGTGCTTTACGATCCTTGGGGCAGTCCGGTTACTTCAAGTCGAGCCACATAATCTGGCTGTCTATGACATGCTGGTCGGGTTTGCCGAGGGTCTGATGACGCGATTTGAGACCCACAGCGCATCTACTTGGCAGTGGCTGGAGCCCAATTTGTCCTATGACAATGCCCGCCTACCGCAGGCTTTGATTGAAGCAGGTGTCAATCTGGGGCGGCCCGATATGCTGGCCATCGGCCTTAAATCCTTGGCTTGGCTCGACACCATTCAGAAAGCGCCCAACGGCTTTTTCCGCGCCGTGGGAAGTTCGACCCCAGGGGTCGCTTTCGCGCCGCCACGGCTGCTCGACCAACAACCGATTGAGGCCTGTGCCACCATTGACGCGGCCCTCGCTGCTTATGCCGCAACCAAACAAAGTAAATGGCTGATCATGGCCCAGACGGCCCACGCGTGGTTCTTTGGCGAAAATGATAATGGTCTGCCCTTGAGTGACCAGCGAGGCGGTTGCTTTGATGGTTTGACGGAGACAGGCGTGAACCGAAATCAAGGTGCTGAGTCGATATTGGCGCTCCAGATGGCCAATTGCGCGATGGCGCTTGTAACAGGTGTCGGACTTAGCCCGCCCACCAGTCCAATTGGGCTTTCCATGTGATCCAATTTCTAGAGGGCGTTCTTTTACCTGATCCGTCTTTGGTTGTGATCCGTCCATTTCACATCGCACCAGAGCCACGCGATCTACACCCAACCCAATTGGCTCGCGCGCGGCGGATCTTTCATACAGTGGCGACCCTCGACCAAGCCATTTGCCTGCAGGCTTTGGACTATGTGAACGCAGATTTTAAAGGACGACACTGGGAGACTCGCGGGCTATTCCTCGAGCGCAGTCTCAAGATTTGTGAGGCAGTGGCAGGCGATTGCGACACCTTAAGTCCCGCTCATTTAGAATTGATCGGCGCTTTTTTCTGTCTGGAATATGCTTATTGCGCAGCAGCGGTAACGAACCCGTCCATCGTGGCGCATCCCGACCAGTCTGGCATGCGGCCGGGCGATCTGCGCTTTATTCTTTCACTCCGCAACGTGGGGGAAGGGCATATTTCCTCAATCTCATTTCGCGAGGGTATTCTGACCCATGACGATACCTTACAGATTTGGCCTCAAACCAGCCCAACGCTTGCGGCCAATTCTAGTGGACCTGATGGCGACGGTGTTGTGACGGTTCAGCGACCGCCCACAGTGCCCATTTCGGCTGCGGTCATCTTTCCGGTTACAAATGCTCAGCGCAACGGGCTTGAAGACCTGCGCATGGTTCGGTTTGAGGAGGACGGGCAGCCTTCTACATACCACGGTACCTATACCGCTTATTCAGGCTTCGAAGTGCGGTCAGAGCTGATGACGACTTCGAACTTCACGGATTTCAAGCTTCAGCCGATGACGGGGACGGCCGTAGACGGCAAAGGCATGGCGCTATTTCCCCGTCGGCTTGATGGGGCCTATGCCATGCTGGGCCGTTATGATGGCGAGAGTCATTTCTTCATGCAGTCTGACACGCTCTTGCATTGGGATAAGGGCGAGATGATTGCGAGCCCAAAATTTCTCTGGGACCTTGTCCAGACTGGCAATTGCGGCTCTCCGATTGAGTTGGACGAGGGGTTTTTGGTGCTTACCCATGGCGTGGGCGCGATGCGAAAATATGCAATGGGGGCCCTGTTGCTCGACAAGAAAGATCCGCGCATCGTATTGGGTCGTACGGCAGAGCCCATCTTGGCCCCCAGCGATCGAGGCCGCAATGGCTATGTTCCCAATGTGGTCTATGCCTGCGGCGCACTGCGTAATAGTAGCAAGATACTCTTACCCTACGGCGTGGCTGATTCTTCAGTGGCTTTTGCTCTGATCGATATTCCTGAATTGCTGCAAAAGCTTCGCTAACCGACAATCGGGGGAACTTGCTGCCAGTTCAGACGTTGCCTTGCGGACAGCTTTGACTGCCCGCCATTAAAGGATATTCCCATGACGATTTTTAAGTTTCAAAAAACCTTTGCCATCTTGCCGATCCTCGCGCTGACTTTGGGCGCTTGTTCCACCACGACGATTGAAGCGCCGAAGCCACAGGCCGTAACCGTCGTGACCGCGGATCCGGTGGTGATGACTGTGCCTGCGGTTGGTCCAGGTGATGTTGCAACTGTTGCTGCTGGCTATGGCCAGTTCAATACGTTGTTGGCCGCGGCCAATGCTGCAGGTCTCTATGATCGCTTGACGATGTCGGGTCCGATCACTGTTTTTGCCCCGACAGACCAAGCCTTTGCCAATCTGCCAGCGGGAACGCTGGAAAAATTGCTGAAGGTTGAAAATCGCGCGGCCTTGCGTCGTATTGTCTCCTACCACATCGTCAGTGGGCGGGTACCGTCCTCCGGCCTAATGGGCCTAACCATGACGAGCCCAACTTTGGAAGGTCATTCGATCGCGATCGATGGTCGCAATGGTGTTCGCGTCAATAATGCGACGGTGGTTCAGGCTGATATTCCTGCGAGCAACGGCCTGATCCATGCCATTGATACCGTGCTCATGCCAGCAGATTTGCCTTATATCCGCTAAGTCTAAGTGGCCAACCTCAGTGCCCATTTCGGGCACTGAGGCGCTGGTCGCCAACTAGAATTGCTTCTTCAAAAGATTATCTTCGCCCTACTGATGCGCGCAGGTAATTGATGTCCCTCGATATGGAGAATTATCGGCTAGACCCAGCAGTGCCCTAACCGAAGCCAAAGTGGGCCAGTGTCAAAGACGCTGTTGAACTCGCGACCTGCTCATTCGTTTGTCGTGAAGTGCACTGCGTCTCGGCGGCGAGGTCCTTGTTAGAAAGCCGACACCCAGCGGAAGCAGCCCTCATTCAGCTCTGCTGATGTATTTTGCAGTTGCGAGTCATTTGCATTTATGTCCTTAGTTGCGAATGATTTGCAACTGGAGGGGCCGATGCGGCGCAAAAATCTTATGGGTGGGTGTCGCGAGGTCGACAATTTGAAGTTTTTGGTGGTGTTCGCTGGGGTAATGTTGGCGGGGCCTGCCATTGCACAGTCCAACAGCCAAGTGCCCACTTCAGCTGATGCAGTTGAGACTATCATCGTAACAGCCGCTAGAGTGGGAGTGCCGCGGAGCGCCTTGCCTTCTGCAGTACAAATCATCGCCCCAGAGGAGACCCGCATCCAAGCTCAAATTGGTGGGAGCGCGATTGACGCTGTGTCGGCCCTCGTTCCGTCTTTTTCGCCAACGCGTCAGAAAATGAGCGGGGCTGGTGAGACGTTGCGTGGTCGTTCGCCCCTATTCTTGATTGATGGTGTACCCCAATCGACACCGCTACGTGATGGCAGCCGTGATGGATTTACAATTGATCCTTTTTTTATTGACCGTGTCGAAGTCATTTTCGGATCAAACGCAATTCAGGGCGTTGGAGCAGCAGGGGGCGTGATCAATTATGTCACTGCCAGCCATGCACGCACAGACGAAGGTTGGACTGGTGCTGCGCTCGCGCAGGCCAGTTTTGCAGGTGATTTCAAGGGGGAGGGCACTGGCAGTAAGCTTGCTGCGCGACTTGGCCGCGACTTTGGCGTGTTCGATTTGATGGTGGGTGGCACTTATGAGAAACGAGGCGCCTTCTTTGATGGTGATGGCCGACGTATTGGGGTCGATGGCACCCAAGGCGAACTTCAGGACTCCAGTTCTTGGTCTTTGTTCGCAAGGGCAGGCTTTGCACTGAGCGACACGCGCCAGATCAAAGCCATGGTGAACTACTTCGAGCTTGCTGGTGATAATTCTTATGTCGTCGTGCTGGGCGATCGGACAACTGGCCTACCAACTTCATCTGTTCGCGGGGCACAGCAGGGGTTAGCGCCTGTAAACTATGCTTGGACTGGATCGTTAGACTATCGCGACACCAATGTCTTTGGGGGAACGTTTACGGCCCAGACTTTCTTTACCGACTTTGAGAGCGTCTTCGGCGGGGGTATCTTTGCTGACTTTCAAGATCCGCGCATCGATCCAAGCCGGAGCCTTTTTGATCAGTCTTCAAACTTATCAGATAAGCAAGGCTTTAAGCTGGATTGGTCCGGACTTTTGCCCCTTTTTCCGGGATTGCGTTTAACCGCTGGCTTGGATGGCCTTCGTGACGAGAGCATGCAAGAACTGATCGTGACCGGACGCGCTTGGGTGCCGCCTACAACTTATAAGTCGCTATCACATTTTGTGCAGGTGAACCAATCTCTTCTCGATGGGCGTATGAACCTTTCGCTTGGAGTCCGGCACGAAAATGCGACAGTCGATATCCCAACCTATAACACCTTGTATTTCTATGGTCCCCAGCTTGTTGACGGGGGCAAGCCAGCGTTTGAAGAGTCGCTCGTCAATGCGGGGGCCACATTTGAAATTGTCGATGGCTTCAAGGCGTACGTCTCTTATACCGAAGGTTTCACAATGGCGGACATTGGTCGCATCACGCGCGCGGTAAACCGGCCGGGCCAAGATATCGACACTTTCCTCGACATCTCGCCCGTAATCTCGAATAATATTGAAATCGGGCTGGAGATGGATGCAGGCCCAATCCGAGCGAGCTTTGCCCATTTTTGGTCCAATTCCGACAAGGGTGCACTCTTGGTGCTGCGTGCGGGCGACATTTATGAAGTCCAGCGCCAGCGGACTGAGATTAGTGGCTTTGACCTGAATCTTCGAGCCCGCACCCCCGTTGAAGGTTTGAGCCTGCAGCTTGCAGCCTCTGCGCTTCTGGGGAAAACCGACACTAATAGCGACGGCGCCGTCGATACCGATATGACGGGTCCTAATATCGCTCCTGACCGTGTTATGCTGGCTGCGGACTGGGCAGGTGGACCTTGGTCTGTACGCGTCCAACATCAAATCTATTCGAGCCGATCATTTACCGGCCTAGGCCTTGATCCGCGTAACGATTTTGATGGCTACGCCCTGACCGATGCCTTTGTGCGCCGAGCTTTTGGTAAGTGGTCGTTGGCTCTATCGGCGTCCAATCTTCTCGACGAGCAATATATTTCCTATATTTCGGATACCGAAAGGCCGACCGACAATGCGCGTTTCTTTGCCGGGCGAGGCCGGGTGATCAGTCTGGCATTTGAGCGGCAGTTTTAATGCGCCTGATCCGGCTGGTTCATGCTTGGGCGGGCGCGACGCTTTCGCTTGTGTTGATTGGCCTGGGTTTATCCGGCTCATTATTGGTGTGGAAGGACGACTACTTGCGTGCAACCATTCCAGAAGCACGTCAAACTGGGAGCCTCGACCTCGATACCTTCGCCTTGGTGGCCCAACAAGCCCAAGATAGGCTATTTGCCGGTCCTCCGAGCTCAATCACATTCGCGACTAATCAACTGGGACTTCATACCGTCAATTTGCCGAACGAGGCTGGTGCTTATCTTTCCCGCGATGGCGGGATACGCCTCAGTTGGTCAGGGGCTGAACGCTTCGAGATTTTGTTGTTTGATCTACACCATTATCTTCTGGCGGGTGAGACCGGGAAGATCGTGGCTGGTGCATCAGGGCTTGCGGCCTTAGGTCTCACTTTGACGGGTCTTGTTATTGCCTTGCCGGCGTTGCGGCTTTTCAGCGGAAGAGTTTGGCCAAGCAGTGGCAAGCGCCGCGAATTGATCATCGCGCATCGTGATCTTGGGCTAATCATTGCGGCACCGCTTATGCTGGCGACTGTAACGGGCGCTATGTTGGTGTTTGACGATTTTGCCAGACCAGCTTTGCAAGCATTTGCTCCAGGTGCAACTATCCCTAAACCGCCGAAAACAGGCGTTGGTATTATCGATTGGTCGCGGGCGATGTCTGAAGCTCAAAGGCAATTTCCAACGGCCACTATTCGTATCGCGATTTGGCCGTCCGCGCCTGGCAAGCCTGCTGCCATCCGGCTTCGCCAAGTTGGTGAGTGGCACACAAATGGGCGAACGATAGTTTGGATAGATCCTGAGACCTCACAGGCCGTCGGCCAAGTGGATGCGCTCGCCTTGGGAGGTGGGGACAGATTCTGGAATGCCATTTGGCCCATCCATGCTGCCAAGTTAGGCGATAGCCCTATCACAACACGAACAATCGACTGGGTCACGAGCCTGACCGGTCTCGGACTTGCCCTTCTTGGTTTCTATGGTCTTTGGGCCTTTGCCTTTAAAGCTCCTGCTAGGCGTTAGTCGAAAGGCTAAGATAAAGGTACGGGCTATATCTCGCGTTCAAATTTTTCTTGTTCGCCACCTTAATTGGCCGCGGTTAGACAGTTCCTACCTGGCTCGCTCCTTGACTGGTCTCAATAATTCTGGAATTCTCGGAATATGAGAGATCAGGATGCGATAGAGGCTTTATCCGCTTTGGCACACCCCACACGGCTGAGGGTGTTTAAGCTGTTGGTAGAAGCTGGTGCAGCTGGCGTGCCCGCCGGTGGAATTGCTCGTCAATTGGGGGTGCCTGTAACGACAATGTCGACCCATCTGGGGATATTGAGCCGCGCCGCATTGATTGGCCCAAAGCGGGAGAGTCGCACCGTTTATTATGCTTTGAACATTGAGGGGACACGTAGTCTCTTTGCCTTTCTAATGGCTGATTGTTGCGGTGGGCGGCCAGATTTATGTCAGCCAGCCTTTGATGCCGCTGATATCGCTTGCTGCCCACCCGAACCCAATCAAGTGGCCACGTATGAACCTGTTTGAACGTTATCTGACGCTCTGGGTTGGCCTTGCGATCCTTGTCGGCATCGGCTTAGGGCAGGCCTTCCCAGCAGGCTTTCAAGCGATCGCAGCACTTGAAATTGCTAAGGTCAATCTACCGGTAGCCGTCCTCGTTTGGGCGATGATTATTCCGATGTTGTTGCGGATCGACTTTCGGGCATTAGGGGGTGTTGCCGCCCATTGGCGCGGGATCGGCATCACGCTTTTCATCAATTGGGCGGTTAAGCCATTTTCGATGGCCGCCTTGGGCGCCATGTTTATCGGGTGGCTGTTTCGCCCGCTGCTGCCTGCGGACCAGATCGAAAGCTATATCGCAGGCCTTATCCTATTGGCTGCCGCCCCCTGCACCGCGATGGTGTTTGTGTGGAGCAATCTCACCAAGGGCGAACCCCATTTTACATTGAGCCAAGTGGCGCTGAATGACGCCATTATGATTGTCGCTTTTGCACCCATCGTCGCCCTTCTATTGGGTCTATCAGCCATTACAGTGCCTTGGGAAACACTCGTTCTTTCCGTTGGCCTTTACATTGTCGTACCAGTCGTGATCGCCCAAGCCATCCGTTGGGCTATGCTTCAATCCGGTGGTCCTTCCCGTCTCGAGAGTGCCCTGAAATTTCTGGGCCCTGTGTCGATGACGGCCCTATTAGCGACATTGGTTCTGCTGTTTGGCTTCCAAGGCGAACAGATATTGGCCCAGCCCTTGGTGATCGCGCTTCTGGCGGTGCCAATCCTGATTCAAGTCTTCTTCACATCAGGACTGGCTTATCTGCTTAATCGCGCCAGTGGCGAGGCTCACTGCGTGGCGGGGCCTTCTGCTTTGATCGGAGCCAGTAACTTCTTTGAACTTGCTGTTGCGGCGGCCATCTCGCTCTTTGGGGTCACAAGTGGTGCGGCGCTCGCCACAGTTGTGGGGGTCTTAATTGAAGTCCCGGTGATGTTGGCGGTCGTGGCGATCGTGAACCGAAGCCGGGATTGGTATGAAGACGGCAGAGCTGTGCAAGCAAGACTGAAGGCAAACAACTCATGAGTGACTTCTTTCCCATTGTGATGTTTCACAATCCTGATTGTGGAACCTCGCGCAATGTCTTGGCGATCATTGAAGCGACGGGTTATCAGCCAGAAGTCATTGAGTATTGCCAAGCGGGTTGGACCCATGGCCAGCTTCTGGCGCTTTTTGCCGCTGCTGGTTTGACCCCAAGGCAAGCCCTGCGCGAAACCAAATCTCCGGCCAAAGAGTTGGGCCTCCTAGAAGAAGGGGTAAGCGGGCAAGCAATCCTAAGCGCCATGCTGACCCATCCAATTCTGGTAAATCGGCCCTTTGTCGCCACCCCAAAAGGTACCCGCCTGTGTCGGCCAAGCGAAACGGTTTTGGACCTACTGGACAAGGCACCCAAGGGCCCCTTTTACAAAGAGGATGGTGAACTCTTGATAGACGAGAGAAAAGCGCGGCTTGATTGATCTTTCAGAATTACCTCAGCTGGATTCAAACAGTTTCAAGTCAATTGACCCCAGCGCTTTGCTACAACCCACACGGAGCACCCATCCGCCCCGAATCCTAATGCTCTATGGCTCGGTTCGCATGACGTCCTATTCACGTTTAGCCAGCGAAGAGGCGGCCCGTATTCTTACCGCGCTTGGAGCAGAAACGCGTACCTTTAACCCGTCAGGCTTACCTTTGCCCGATGATGCTGAACCTGATCATCCTAAGGTCCAAGAATTGCGTGAATTGAGCGCTTGGTGTGAAGGCATGGTTTGGACGTCGCCCGAACGCCATGGCGCGATGACAGGCATTATGAAGGCACAAATTGACTGAATCCCATTGTCTATTGGTGCCGTTCGCCCGACGCAGGGTAAGACTCTAGCCGTTATGCAGGTTTGTGGTGGCAGCCAGAGTTTCAACGCCGTCAATCAAATGCGCATTTTGGGTCGGTGGATGCGGATGATCACAATTCCCAACCAATCCTCGGTCGCTAAAGCCTTTATGGAATTTGACGGGCAAGGCCGTATGAAACCGTCCCCCTATTATGACCGCATCGTCGATGTGATGGAGGAATTGATCAAGTTCACCCTCTTAACACGCGACCAAGCACCCTATCTTGTCGACCGCTATAGTGAGCGCAAAGAAAGCGCCGACGCGCTCATGGCGCGGGTCAATGCCGAAGGTCAGCACCTACTCGGTCATATGCCAGGCGAAGAAGCGAAGTGAGCGGCAGACTTAGCAGAGCAAATGTCGCTCCATTTCGATCACAGAATTCCACCAAGGCGTTGCCATCGTCCAGCAATTCCACCACGGTGCCCACTTGCCCCTGAACTAATCCGAGTGACCTGAGCCCCGATTGGTCCGTCATTTGAAAGGGGATCCCATCAAGTGGAGATGGACATGAGAGGCAGCAGATTTAGTGAAAGGCACGATGATCTTATGTTGGCTAAGTTAGAGCGGGGTGTACCGCAACGTGATGTGCGCCGAGCGCATCGTGAGCAATGATACGACTTACAAGTGGAAGGCCAAGTATGGTGGTTTTGGCTATACTAGTATAAGATAGATTTCTAAACTCAAGCGGCTTTTGGTGTAAACCGAGCGGGAAGGCTTCGGCTTTCTCGCCTGTTCATTTGGGGGGTCGAGCGATTTAGCGCTGGTTTCTTTGAACGGCCCCTCTACCCAAACTTCACTGAAGTTCACTTTTTCCCGCTCTTAGTTTCCAAGGCGAGGCCTGATCCAGCTTGGCCTGACGGCGGAAATCGCTAGGGGATTGGCCGACAAGTTTTTTGAAGACTTTGGAGAAGCTGAAGGGGTCGCTGAACCCCACTGCGCGTGCAACCTGTTCCAGTGTTGGGTCGGTCTCGGACAAGAGGGTCATCGCCTTTTGCACGCGCAAAGCCCGGAGATAGCTCAAAGGCGTGTCGCCCATCGTGCGGCGAAACCGATCGGCCAATAGGGTGCGTGATAGGCCCGCCTGCTTGGCGAGCTCTTCCAAGGTCCATCCATGCGCCGGGTCTTCATGCATAGCGGTCACCGCCTTGCGTATGTGCAGATCGGCAACCCCTTGGCTCCAGCCTGCGCGGGCATGGCCCAGCTGGTCCACCATTTCGCGCACGAGATAGGTGAAGATGACGTCTAACAAGCCATAAATGATCGTCTGCCCACCCATGGAGGGTTTGTTCAATTCTTCGTCCAACAGGCCAATCGTCAAAACCAAAGGATGGAATTTGGCTAGGCTTTGATTGTCCAGCACAAACCAGTCTGGAATTTCACGAAATAGGGCGTGCACGGGCTCGTGCCAGAATTGATAGGCGCCGCTGATTAGCGTGCTGGAACTGGGCGAGGGATTATAGGCCGAAGGTGCTGCAGCCAAATCGCTTGTGATGGCGCGGACTTGGGCGGGGTCATAGCTTGCAGAGGTGCTGAGTATATGGGTGCAGCCCCGCGCCATCAGCACAACGCTGCCTGCCTCGATAGCGATAGGCTCCTTCAAGCTGGGGGCGTGAATATAGGCCCGCCCGCGTGTGACGACATGCAGGCCCATACTCTTCTCACAGGGAAATTGTAGCGGGGATTGCGCGTCCAAACTGCGAAGGTCCAGCAAGCGCCGCTTCAGGCCAGCCTCCTGCAAAATGTCGGTTAGAAGGTCCATGCGCCTTGTCCAATCATCTGAAACCATCGCCCAAGGCTGGACGAATTGACATGTAATCTATCATTTTTGCCATTTATCATCCCATTTTAAGCGATTAAATGCAAGCCACCAACTCATGAAGGGAAATGATGATGTCTAAGATACTTGTGATCGGCGCGAATGGAACTGTCGGGACCGAACTCGTGCGGCTTTTGTCGGATCAAGGCCATGATGTGGTGCGCGCCACCAGCCGCGCCCCGACCTCTGCCCAAGAAGCGCACCTCAATCTTATAACGGGCGAGGGCCTTGCGACCGTCTTTGCAGGCATAGACGCGGCTTTTCTCCTGTCGCCCCCGGGCTATACCAACCAAAACGAGCTGCTCAATCCGGTGATCGATCAAGCGGTAGCCAGCGGCGTTCAAAAGTTGGTTTTGATGACCGCTATGGGGGCCAATGCCGATGAAGCAGCACCATTCCGTAAGGTCGAGCGGCATCTGGAGCAATCTGGCCTCGCCTATAACATCATCCGCCCCAATTGGTTCATGCAGAACTTCCACACTTTCTGGATTCAAGGCATTTTGGAGCAGGGCAAAGTGCTTCTTCCGGTCGGCAAGGCCAAGGGCAGCTTTATCGATGCGCGGGATATTGCCGCCGTGGTTTCAGTCCTTTTGACCCAGCGTGACCGCGATAATCAGGACTTCGATTTAACCGGCGGAGAGGCGCTGGATCACGACGAAGTCGCTGCCCTTCTGTCAAACGCGACGGGCCGGACCATCGTTTATGAAGAGATTTCGGACGAGGCCATGCTGGCCCAACTTCTCGCCACGGGCCTGCCCACAGATTATGCCCATTTTCTGATCACCATCCTGGGCTTCTTCAAGGCCGGCTATTCAGAAGCCATTACCCCGGCGGTCGAGACCATCACGGGCACCAAGCCCCGAGCCTTTGCCGCGTACGCGCAAGATTTCAAAGACGCTTGGGTGGTTTAGGAATGCACCCTACGGCGCGAAGCGCATTTCTATCACAGTGTCCGCTGCCTAGTCCGATCCAGTGTGCATGTTCGGCGTGTTGAGTTTGTCGAAGAAGGTTCGCGTCTCGTCATCAGCAGGGAAGAAGAGTTCGACTTGAATTTCTTGAGTTGTCACATCTTCTGGACTGCCGAAACTCGCCACCATCGAAACGAGACTGACCTTGGCCTGCCCAAGGTGGTAGCGCTCAACCAGGACGCTGGCATGAAGACTTTCGCCTTTGTCTTGGATTTCTGCGAAGGGCTGGAGGTGCTTGTATCGGTCAATTTCTGCCAAAACAGCGGCGGCGGCGGTGCTAGAGGCAGCCGCTGACCGCAGGCGTCTCAACGAATGGGGAATGATTTCATCTGGGTTATCCATGAATTGAATAAGCCCATTTGGATGCAGGGTAAGATCGAACAGATTGGTAAAGACATGGGCCTGGGGGCGCACGGCACCTGGTTGCATGAATGCCCAGTCGATGAGGGTCTGATAGACCTGATTGGACATAAGGATGTTTCCACAACGACGCGTCGCAAGCGCAGGAAACGGGGCATGCTTGGTCATCAAGGCTTCAATTGTGGCGCGCGATACTGAGAATTCCTGATCGTCCCAGACAAATGCTTTGCTTGGAGCTTTAAGTCCCGCCGATTCATACAGGCGATTTGTGTCTTGAAACGTCAGTTGTAGGGCTTTGCTCAACTTCCCTACCACGCCTGGACCTGGGCTGGCGCGTCCGCTTTCTAAAAAGCTGATATGACGCTGCGAGACCGTTGAGGCGTGCGCGAGCTCAAGCTGGGACATGCGCGCGCGGCGACGCAGTGCGGCAAGACAGCTTCTGAACTCCATACTCGATTATGACCTTCTAGTAATTGAATTGATTACTTTAGCGTGATGCATAGGTGAGCACAAGCAAGGAGGTCGTTTATGCTCTATGAAAGTTGGAAAGCGTGGATCGATGCATTTGAAGCCGCAGTTCAGACGGGTGATTGGTCTGATGCGGTCAAACATTTAAGCGAGGATTGCATGTATGTCGTGGCAGGCGGGCCCTATGCGTGCGAGGTTAAAGGCCGCACCGCCGTGATCGACGGGTTTAAGAGCTCCTTTGCCGGTTTCGATCAGAAATTTGATCGCCGTGAATGGCGGGCAGGTAAGGTTCGCTTGCATGAGCCGAATGCTGTCTCAGCCGTTGTTATGAGTACCTATGAGAAAGATGGTCGCCCGCCGCTGCGTTTTGGGGTCGATTGCCATTGGTTCTTTCGCGACGACCATATTTTCCTGATGACGGACCTTTATGACCTCGGTCTAGCTGACGCCGCTGACACGCTCGACTGGCTAGAATCTTATGGAGCAGATCTCAATCTAGATGCTTCTTACACGTGATCGGGAGTTTATTGCGGATGGCCTATCGCCGAAACACGATCGCATCGGTCCCATTTGCCAGTCTTGAATGGGGTAAAGCTCTGATGGAACGTCTCAATCTCAACACGGCCTATGCTCGCCTTGCAGCGACTTGGCAGGGGGCAGTCCTATTCCAAGATACCGAAACCTGCCGATTCCTCTGGCTTGATATCTATGAGGGAAAATGCCGCGATGTGGCTGCTTGGACGTCAACCGGCGATCCTGCAACTCGCGACGCTCCTTTCGTGTTTCGCGCGCGGACAGCTGTATGGCGACGCCTGTGCGAGGGCACATTGCATCCGACGACGGCTTTGGCTACGCGACAATTAAAGGTGACTGGCAATATGTTGCAGGTCATGCGTTATGCTCAGGCGACCGTGGCCATGGTCAAGTCCGCGCAAGAGGTGTCGACCTCTTGGACATGAAATTGCATCCTAACAACGGGCTTCGCGCCGTAGGGTGCATTCCATTTATGGAATGCACCATGGGCAAGCCAACGGTGGAGGTTTTTTTGACTTGGAACGCTTCAATGCCTCGCTTTGCTTGCCTTGAAGCCGTTCAACAAGTCTTGCGCGCCCAAACTCGCTCAACGCCTTTGCCTTAAAGGCGTTCCGAAACAAAATATAATTTAAAAACAGCGTTGCACACATGGTGCATTCCTGTCGGAATGCACCCTACGGCGGGAAGGCTTTGGCTAGACTTCAACCGCCTCTAGAATTGCCGGCAAAAGACCCGGGAACTTGGCATTAATCTCGTCACACCGAAGCGTATGAATGACCGAGACGCCCTTGCGGGTGGCGCGCACCACGCCAGCTGCTCTCAATTTGGCATAGTGCTGCGACATGGTGGCCTTAGGTAGGTCCGGGGGCGCCGCCGCGTTGCAGGATAGGCCCTTGCCCTCACACGCCCGATCCGCCGCCAGCGCACGCACGATGGCACGCCGCGCCGGGTCTGCCAGCGCATAGAGGACAGCATCAAGGGTCACATCTCTCATGTCGGGGTGGATAAAGCTTTGCATAGCTCCTTATAGCGCAAATTCCGTGGGGGAGCGCAACCAATGACTTTAAAATTTCTATGTCCAGAGTTCAGAATTTCAATAGTTCGGATTTATTGAAATAACGAACTACACTTGTTACCTGTGAGCCATAGGACGGATGGACCGTCTGGAGTGACCATGACATGACACAGAAATTGAATGGAAAAACAGCATTGGTAACAGGTGCTTCGCGCGGCATTGGTGCAGAAGCCGCTAAACGCTTGGCGCAAGATGGGGCCTTTGTTGTGCTCCATTATGGCAAGAATGCCGCCGCGGCAGAGGCGGTTTTGGCGGAGATTCGTCATGCGGGCGGGGAAGGCGCTTTAGTACAAGCCGACCTTGCTCAAGCAGATGAGGTCATCAAGCTTGCCGCCCGCACCAAGGAAATTCTTCAAGCCGCCAAGGGGAATGCTACGCTCGACATCCTGGTCAATAATGCCGGGATTGCACATTTCAGTGGCTTTGCTGAGACAGCTGTCGCGACCTTGACGGAAACCTTCGCGGTCAATGTTGTTGCGCCCTTCCTCTTGACCCAAAACTTGGTTGAGGTGATCCCCGATGGTGGCCGCGTCGTGTTTGTCACGTCTGTCGTGTCAAAAACCTATTTTGCGGGAATCCCTGCCTATGCGGCCAGCAAGGGCGCGGTAGATACATTGATCTTGCATCTGGCTGCGGAACTGGGCCCGAAGGGCATTCGTGTTTCCGGTGTTGCGCCCGGCGCGATCCATACCGACATGAGCGCATGGCTAGGCTCTGACGAGGGCAAGGCGACAGCCAATGACATGCAAGCCCTGAAGCGCACCGGTCAACCAGAAGACATCGCCAGTGTGATTGCCTTCCTTGCCGGGCCTGATGGTGCTTGGCTTACCGGCACAATCGTGAACGCGTCGGGCGGCACAAAACTATAGCCCTAGTCTCCGTCACGCCGCTCGAGCCGTAGGGTGCATTCCATTTATGGAATGCACCATGGGCAAGCCAACGGTGGAGGTTCTTTTGACTTGGAACGGTTCAATGCGTCGCTTTGCTTGCCTTGAAGCCGTTCAATAAGTCTTGCGCGCACAAACTCGATCGAAGCCTTTGCGAAGGCAGAGCCTGCGGCAAAGGCGTTTCGAAGCGAAATATAATTTAAAAACAGCGCTGTATATGTGGTGCATTCCTGTCGGAATGCACCCTACGGCGTGAAGCGTATTGCTATTGCCCTAGTCTTCCTTACGCCGTTCGAGCTGTAGGGTGCATTCCATTTATGGAATGCACCATGGGCAAGCCAACGGTGGAGGTTCTTTT
>NZ_JADCBK010000055.1 GCF_020253525.1 Aquidulcibacter sp. | reverse complement strand
GCGACGTAGACGTTGACGTAGGTGTATCGGCCTTCCTGCCCGAATGGGGAGTAGCACCCGGTCGTGCCGGCGCCGAAGGCGTTTACGTTCCCGTCGTAGGTGATAGCGCCTGTCCAAGTGCCCGTGATGCTGCCCGCGATGTCGAGCAAGTCCAGCGTCACCGCACCGCCCCGGAAGAAGTAATTGAAGCTGTGGCGAGCGTTGCGCGCGGGGTCGGGCTGAATACCGAAGGACGGTGCCCATAGGTTCCCGACGGCGTTGTTCGCCGGCCCGGCGCCGAAGTAGGTCGTGGACCAAGCGTCAGCGGCAATGCTGTTGGTGCCGTTGTTCACCGTCGCGTCGCCGTAATTGTACGTGTAGGTCGTCGTGTTGCCCGTGGTCCGCAGGACAAGAAGGTTCGGCTGCTCGATCACGAAGCGCGCGGACGCGCTCGGCTGCGTCGTCCAAGCCGTCCCCAGCGTGTAGACCGCGCTCGGGCCGGCCGTGTGACTCGCGATGATGCGGCGTTGCCCGACCGAGCCCGGCGTCGTCGGGTCCGCGACGATGCGGACCTGAAAGTTCCGGTACTCGTTCGCCAGCACCACGGCGTCGCCGCCGGTCGCCTGTCCGGTGATGGTGGACGCGCCAGCGGCGGTCGCCAGCAGCGCGACGAGGCCCGTGTCGTAAGTGGTGGCGCCCTTGACCATGCCCTCGCCCGGATTGTGGTCGAAGGGGACATAAAGCTCATCCATCACAAGGATGGCGCTGTCCGTGCTGACCGTGGCCGGCAGGTTGGTGATGGATCGGTTCGCCAGTGTGTTGCTTGCCGGCTCAAACGATCGGAACGCGCCCGCCGCCAAAGTGCCAGCGCCCAACATGAACAGCCGGCCGCAGAGAAGCTCGTATCGAGCGCCAGTGGCCGGTGTGAAAGTCAGCGCGGTTTCGAGCCGAATGGTCGGCGTCGTGCTGGCCGTGTTCCCGACGATCCACCGCTCTTCGGTCTTTCCGGCAACGGTGTCAATGATGCGGAGCTTGAAACCAAACTCCCCGCTGCCGCCCCGGTTCGCGAGCATGTTCACGCCGACCGCCGTGGGCAGCGCAGTCGTCAGTGTAACGCTCGTCGTCGTCGCGCCCGCCGCGATGGTTCCGACCGCGCCAAAGGAAGGCACGAATGCACTGGTGGACCCGGCGCCGAACGTGCCGCCCGTTAGCGGTGCAGTGCTCACGACCTGCCACGCTTTTGTCACGATGTTGTATCGGTTGAGGAGGGCGTTTGAATGTAGCGTATAGACGAAGGGGTTGCGCGAGGTGTCATTGCGCATGTCGGCGGCCATAGACATCGCTGCCGCGTGGGCATTGGGAGAAGGCGCGACCTGCGCCCACAGCAGCCGGTCGATGACCTTTTTAAAGGTGTTAGGCATAGTTGCTCCTTAGGTGATCAACCGGCGGACGCAATCGGCCCACGCGGAAAGGTTGGATTGGTTGATAAGCATCGCGCCGTTTCGGCCGTCGATGTTAGTTAGGCCCGCGACGGTCGTTACAGTCGTAACGGTAGAAACGGTTGTAACCGTGCCGCTTTCAACGAGGGCCGTGACACGACCACGCCCCAAGGACCGATCAAAGCCGGCGGGGGAGATTGCGGCTTGTACAAGCTGGCGAAGCAGGTTTTGCGCTGTATCGCTTTGGTCAGAAATTTCCACAAGCTCAGAAAGCGCGTTTGCGAGCGTCGTTTGCGTGGCGAGCGTGTTTAGCGTAGCGGCCAACTCATCCAGTTTAGCGTTAGTCGAAGCGCCGGCAGGGAGTGGCAGACTGGTTGCAGAAACGGGTACCGTTCCTTCTGCAGTATTAATTGTGCTGTCGTTACCAAGATCAAGCTGC
Source organism: Aquidulcibacter sp. (assembly GCF_020253525.1). Lineage (GTDB taxonomy): Bacteria > Pseudomonadota > Alphaproteobacteria > Caulobacterales > Aquidulcibacteraceae > Aquidulcibacter. The sequence continues at coordinate 3,002 of NZ_JADCBK010000055.1, read as the reverse complement.
ATAATCTGTACATGCCGCCCACCTTTTTCATTTGTTGCTACAGTTGGGTCCGTGCCAGTGCCGGGAGTTACCTTAATATCGTCAGCCATTAAGTCACCTTAAACCAAATATCACCTGTTTCGCCAAAAGACGCTACGGGATCATCAGTAGAAATAGTAATTTGTCGTGAAACACTAAAGGTTGGGTCGTAGCCGACTGATCGAAGAAGACTAATTGATCCCGCAGCCGTCAGTGTAATTGATGCCGCACCGGATAACTCTTTTGTCTTGTCGATATTAGCACTGGTTGAAACAGCTACCGCCGAATTGCCGGCTAGTAGCTTTTCCTTATTCAGTACGGCCTCAGACGTGACCCTTACGTTGGCGACTCCGGTCAGTTCCCGTGTTGCAACAATTGTTGCGGATGACGTAATCCGAATAACAAAGCCGCCGCTAAGTGAATCAGTCTGAGATGATCCCGGTACGTATCCAAACTGCATTAGGCTACGGTTACGCTCAGCGCACCGGCAGCAAACCGGCAGGTATCCCCAATAGCATACGTACGAGATGTGCCAACAGCACCGTGAACAAGTAGGTTGCCCGATGATGCAGCGTCGAAAATACCGTAGTGTGTTACGGTTGCAGCCCCGGCCGCAGTACCAAAGCTGACTTCTGCAGAGTTGGTCATCACGCCATCAGACGGAGCACCTAGGGTGACAGCGACACGACCCGCAACGCGGATTGTGGTCGTTACCTCAGTGCCGCCAGAACCGGCATCAGTTGGATCACCATTGAACAGACCAACGAAGATGGATGCAGGAGCAGTAGGAAAAGTCGTACCACGAAGCCAGTTGGCAATGGAACTCTCTAAATAGTTTGACGCATTGGCCATTAACGAAGACCTCGTAGGTTAGTAGCAGTCGTACCAGTTGCGCGAACACGCGCTACAAATAGCGGCAGAATTGCGCCAGCAGGTACGTTTGTAAGTGTAATTTCAGTAGTGTCATCTACAAGAATTACGGAGATTGATCCACCAGTGCCGGTCCAAAGCCCTCGTACAAAGTTAGGGGCAAGATCGGCGCTGTCCGATGGCGTAATTGCAAATACAGATGAATACGAAAACAGGCCAGCGTTAGACTGGCCGTTCCGAAATGTGGTGAGTGTCGCAGCAGTCATGCTTACTTGCCTCGCTTGGACATGCCGCCCTTGGCCATCTTTGGCATGGGCATGTTGTTCTTAGCCTTCATCGTGGCCTTGACCTTTGGCTTTGCAGCAGACTTCATCATTTTGGGACGACGATTCTGCGGGGCACGACCCGGAGTGTCAGACATGCCGGGCATATCGAATGTACCGGCTAGACCACCCTTGGCCATCTTCTTTGGCTTATCGCATGACACCATGCCGCCCTTGGCCATCTTTACACCACGGCTGACGCGATCTGTCTCACGAAGAGCACTGGCCCGATCAATCGGCTTTGATGTGTCCTTGTAGTCATCAGTCGAACCGCTGGAAGCTGCCTTAGCGCGATCAGCTAGTGAAGACTTTGCTGTTGGGCGAACCGACTCAGGACGGCTGCGGCTCTCTTCCTCACGGGTACGAGTGTTGTACCGATTACCGTTCCACTCAAATTCCTTTAGGCCGGAATCACGGGCCTCACGAAATGCTTTACCAAATGTGCTCACGTCACCACCTCTTGACATTTTAACCATACCACCCTTGGACATTTTTGTAGGGGCCACTGTGTTTCCGCGTACTCTAAATGTGTTTTTTGTAGACCGGCCGTTCTCATTAAAGTCATCTGATGCTCGCCTATCAGCTTCCTCTTGAAGAGCACGACGCTCAGTGCGATCTACTTCATCAAAGTAAGACTTGATAGTTGATCTCCAGCGCTCATCATTGGCTCGTCCAGCGTCAATATAGGCTTGGCCAATCTTTTTGCCAAGCTTTGTTGGTGTATTGTCGCGGCGGTCTTGCATAAACCTACGATTGCGAACGTCTCCACCATCAGCCATTTTTACGTACCCTCCTTGGGCCATTTCGACGTCTGGGGGGAATCCACCGAGACGACGCTTCAATTCACTGGCATCCGAAATGCCCGGTGCTTCATTGTTTACAAATTCTCGACCCGGTCGCGACAGCATGGCGCGATTAAGGGATGCAGCCATTTCGTCGCTCTCGTTACGTGGACGAGCAGTAGGCCGGGGCTGTGGACGGGCTGGTGCCGAAGGAGCAGCACGCGGGGCTGACTCCAGACGCAAATTGTTTTCTGCAATATCGTCTAGTCCGTAGTCAACCCGTGATTCACGACGGCCCTCGGCCATTGAACGATTCCCATCTGCTGCCAGACGTTCTTGCTCACGCCGACGAGCCATATCCTGCTGACGTTGCGATAAGTTGTTCGGATTGAGACGATCAAACACGCCATTTTCTTGGGCACGTCGGATAAGTTGCTCAAGGATAGGGGCTGCAGCAGCACCGATAGCAAGCGCACCACCAGCACGAGCCGTAGGGCTCAGATTGTTGAAGGCAGCACGGGCGCTTGGGTTGGGCTGAGGAGTAAGCCGGTTTGGGGTAGCGTTAGGAGAGCCGTTTACGCGCTCTACGTTGCGGGCTAGTGCCTCCCGACCGTTGGCGGCTTGCGTCAATCTTTCACGACCGGCGTTAGCCATTTCAATCTGGGGTGCAGTATTAGGAGGCTGCCATCCTTGAATTGGGGGACTGGCCGAAGGACGAGGCGTGCTTGCAGCGGGCTTTGGGCGTGCTACGCGAGGAGATGAGGACCTAGTTGCTGGTTCAGCAGCAGCGTTTGCAGCGGGGGGTCTGGTGCGTGAAGGACGAACCTTGCTTGTTGGGTTGGTACCCTTCCCTGCCATAGTGGGGGATTCCTTTCAGATGAAGAAAAACCCCGCCATCGTAAATGACAGGGTTCAAGCCCGATGCTGGCATCTGTCGCGATCAGTGTATAGCCAGCAGAGCGGGGAACATTGGTGGATGGGGATGGAGTCGAACCACCACAGCCTAGGC
>NZ_JADCBK010000054.1 GCF_020253525.1 Aquidulcibacter sp. | reverse complement strand
TGAACACGCAGAATTTGGCGGATCGATGTATGCACCAAATCACCAAGCGAAAAGGTCGCTGCGTTTGAAGCCAAGAACTGCCGCGAAGAAGCGCCTTCAAGCAAAGCCATAAGCTGCTGGGCTGCAAGGATAGGATTCAATTCAGGCGGCAGCGATAAGGCAGCTTGTTGCGATACAAGCTTGGCAATCACCTGTGCTACGACTTCCTCGTCATTCTTTTGAAGTTTCGCAAGCATATGCGGGTTTCTGCTAACTTCAGCTTCAATTTCGTGAATGAGTTTGGCGGTTGATGGTTGGCTGAGCTCTGTGACGGCTTCGATGATAAGACTGCCCCAAGCGTCAACGATTTGGCCATCCTCACGAAGCGATGCAATGGCATCGCGAAGCTCAAAATGCTCCATCTCCGCAACAGCTTCAATGATTGCTTCTTTGCTGGCGAAATATCGATAGAGCAATCCAAGGCTCATTCCCATCTTTTGGGCAATTACCTGCATGCTGGTTTGATGGAAGCCACGCTCAGTAAAGCAGTCCTTGGCCGCTTGCAGAATCTCCGTTCGCCGTCGGTCCTTTAGCTCTGGATTGGCTCTTCTCATCTGCTCTCATTCTGTGAATGGTTGTTCATTTTATATTGACATGAAATGCATTCGGAGTAAAGTGAATGAACGCTCACTTTATTGAATGGTCGAAAAATGTCTCAGATTCAGATTCTTGATTGGATTTCAAACCTCCTTTTGCTGGCCCTTTTTATCTTCTTGCCTTTTGAGATTTGGCAAAGATACAAAAACGGGAAGCTTACATGGCGGTCCGTACGTGAGATGGGAGCAAGTATCAGCCCATTTATCCCGACGCTATTGCTGGGCGGTATTGTACTGGGCTTTGTGGTCTGGCTGTTTTCGGGCGCAGCAGTGCTCGCACCTTGGCAGATCCCAACAAATCCTCTGACAATCTTCCTAGCAGTTCTTCTCGTCGACCTATGCTATTATCTAGACCATAGATGTGGCCATAGAATAAGGGTCTATTGGGCCGTATCACATTCTGTGCATCACAGCTCGAACCAATTTGATCAGACGACGGGCCTCCGAATCTCAGCAATTGATGGCTTTACATCGCCTTGGTTTTATACGCCGGTTATTCTGATTGGCTTTGATCCATTATTGGTTGCGAGTTGCCTTGGGCTTGTCCTTGCCTATCAACAATGGCTACACACCGAAACAATTGGCAAGCTTGGTTGGTTTGATGTTGTTTTCAACTCACCATCCAATCACCGCGTCCATCATGGGTCTCAGCCCCAATACATCGATAAGAATTATGGGGCGATCTTGATGGTCTGGGATCATCTGTTTGGTACTTACGAGCCAGAAGGCGAAGAGGTCACTTATGGTCTAATTGAGCCATTGAAGTCGTCGAACCCAATTACGGTCCACATCGCCGAAGGCGCAAAACTTGTTCGCGATTTATGGGCGACGCCGTCATGGAGAAGCCGCATGGCGATGCTATTTCGACCTCCGGGCTATGTCCCTGATCGCTGAATAAAGCGCCTCCCGATTTATGAGTAGCGTAGTGCCTATCGGTCCTAAATCACCCCTTCGAAAGCGCCTGCCTTCCAACTCCGACTAAAGGTCTAAATGAACGGCCTTAAAGTCAACGTTGGAGCGAACGGCTCCACAATAACCACGACAACCATGGCAATGATTGTGAGCACGGTGGAGGCAAGGATGAGGCCCCAACCGGCTCTTGTAGCCCTCGCCGTGTAAATCGTCAGCGCAAGCAACACCAAAAGGACAATTGCATGCACCGTCCAAAAACCCACACCCCATGCAATACCAAGGCGCGCTTCGTCATTGGGTCCTGTAAGGCTTGCAACAGCTGCCAAGACGCGCATCAAGAAAGCTGCGTTCACAATCAGAAAAGGCCATGTCGATGATACTTTGCGGGAGAATAGGAAGCCCACTACGCCTTGAAGGAGTGTGACTATTGGCCCAGCCGCATCGGTTATTTGCTCATGCGCCTTTGATGCATAAGTCCCCGAAATTAGCCCAGAACTGTTGAGCTTCACGAAGGTATCATAACCCAGCAACAGGCTGGCAATTCCGTGAGCGAATTCGTGCACCCCGAATGTGAAAGCGACGATCAAAAATATACTTACAGTCAGGCCTAATCCAGCCTTTAGTTTTTCGACCATCGCACTGCTCCTCTGAGCTCAACTAGAATGAAAATTAAAAAACCAAGTGTCAGTGCATAGCCATCATTCAGTCCTGTGCCCGGCCCGGTCCACAGATTTGGCTGTGTAAAAGCTAAATCAATCAGTGCCCCCCCTGACGGGTCATCACCCAATGAAGGCAAGCCTATTCCGCTCGTTTCTGTCCAGTTCCAGACAAAGTGCGCAAGCGCGGGTGCCAGAATTCCGCCACATCTAATCGCAAGGAGAGCAAACCAAACGCCAGCGAGAAACAAATTGAGATAGGCAACAAGCGACGTATCAGGGTTAAGGCCGTGTACTATCGAAAAGATTGCCGCACTGGCAAGGACCGCAAATGGTTTGGCGTAAGTCACTCGCAGTCGAGCGAGTAGCCATCCGCGAAACACATATTCCTCACTAAAGCTCTGGAACGCCCATCCAATCAGTGTCAGCAATGGTATTGCACCAGTGGGCATCAGCCAGTTCTTTTCAACTCCGATCCCGCCACTAACCCAACTAATCAGCAGCACGGAAACCCACATCAGGCTGCCTACTGCGAACCCATAAAATAGGCCATTTTGGTTGCTTGGTAGAAAGGCAAAAGGGGAGTTGCGTTCTTTGAAACGAACCCACAAGGCTGTAAAAGCAAAAACAAAAATGGCCGGTCCGACCAAGAGGGCAACCTGCAGCCAGGCTGCGGTAAGTGGCGATGCAAGCGCAACCCGTCGTCCGCCCGGGAACAAGAAGCTGCTGGTTGCAACGACAGATAATTGGCCGACAATTGTGCCGAGCAACAAAAATACAATTGCCAAAAGTGCGTAACCGAATGTGGCAACTAACTTTCTCATTTTATTTGCCTTATCATTCGAGAAACAGGTAAAGGGTATATTCAATCGGACGACAGCAAGATAGCCTCACGTTTAGAATAGAGCGCTTTTTCAAAACGCCCTGCCCGTCTCATTGGCATATAATCCAATGGAGGCAAGCGTGACCCAAATTGGAATCGGCACGATCAAGAGCGCAGCAGTTTTTTCAATCGGCCAAACCCAAGCGATAATGAAAACGGCAAGAAGGGCGGTCGCATAATTTCCAAACAAACCGGCATCGCTTGAGCTGAACCCGAGTGTATAGATCGGATAAAGCGCACAATTGAGCATCAAGACAAAGATCAAGACACCGCCCAAACCAAACTCACCGGTCGCCATCCTGATTTTCATTATGGCTGCGCCCATGGCAGCGAAGAGGAACAGCCAAACAAACGGAACAATCGCAAAGATAAGCGTATTGATTGGGCCCGCTTCTCGGTCAGTAACTTCTTGGCCGCCTTCCCCATATCCAAGCGAGAAGATCAGGGCATTTGTAACAATGGCGATTGCCATCCCACCAAGTGCCCCCAGAGAAACCGGTGTTACGATTTTTGCGAGCATCAAGGTTTGCATCCTCTTTGATGAAGATTAGTCAATTTGGGTGCGGTGCCCGCGCGAGTGCGCTTGCCAACAGTGCTCGCCATGGGTCTAACGGGTAGGGCGAGGAAGAGAAATGGGGTAATCATGGCTTACGGCCTTCATCAATATATTCTGGTGGCAGCGGCAAAATCTGCCCGACGAGGCCGGTCAAAAAGCTCTCTTTCTTCCCAAAAGGATCACAAGCTAAATCGGGTGGGCCTTTGCTGCCATTTTTTGGAGAAACTATGGGTTGGGAAGGGTCCGGCGTTAGTACAAGTCGCGCGAAGTCGGATGAGGATTCTTTTGCAAAGCGATACGCATCGCCGATGCGTGAAACGCTTGCTTGGTTGGAGCCAATGTCAGCTTTCTTGGACCAGACCATGGCAGCAGTTTGCTGACCTTGAGGATTTAGGAGCTCAAATTCGACGGTGAGAGAGCCTAGACCTAAAGGTGGACGCAGTCCGATCGGCGTGGCAAAGCCTGTGACCGTAGCAATGCCGGCGCTCAATTTGCTGGTGCTCTCCAGTCGCTGAATACCGATCCTCAATTGATAGACATTGGCATCGGAAGGGTCAGCCACAATGTCAAACCTATCGGAGAGGTCGGCACAAATTTCCCGTGCCAAGACATTCTCAATAAGCTCGCGCTCAACCGGGGTTAGGTTTGCAGATATCTGAGCATTACGGACGAATTCGACGGAGTCGATCTTCAATTTACTGCCCTGCTCGATGGCAGGACTAGGCGGTTGGGTGACCAATTGCTGGGTACGCAAGCCCTTTTTCACAACGAGGCGATCTTGGCTCTTCAAAAACGAAGAATTGGCTGAAGGCATCGTCGTGCAACCAAATAGGGTTAGCGACCCCAAGAGTGTCGGTACAAACTTCCTCAAACTCGAGCGCTGCATCACGATCTCCCCGTTTGCAAAAGCATCGGGATGTGATACACAGATATCTCGAATATAGATATTATTATCTATCTATAATCTCGAATATGGAGATACTTGATGCAGGTCTGGCAACGACACAATGCGGCACTCTTTAGTTTCAGCTCCTATGCCGCCCGCCGGATGAAGCTTGGGCTGGCCGAAGTTGCCGCGTTGGAGCAGATTGCCATCAGAGGCCGGATGACGCCGGGTGAATTGGGCCAATCCCTTGCAATGCCATCCGCAACGATCACCGCACTCCTGGATCGGCTTGAATACAAAAAGATGATCCGTCGACAACCGAACCCTAATGACCGAAGAGGTCTCCTAATCGAGATGACACCTCATGCTTTTGAGAAAGCCGGGGCAGACTTGATGCCACTTGGAACGGCCATTAGCGATATCCTGGCTGCCATGTCACAGCAGGATCGGAGTACCGTCGAAGGCTTTCTAAGCCAAGTCACCGCGCTCCTGATTAGCCATTCCGGTCCTCAGAAACCAAAATCACACATCAATTGATTTCCCAAGAAAATCAAAAGGTACCGGCACTATGATCCTAGCGACCAACGGCTCAAGTCTCATGGATATCGCAAAACAAGAGCTTGCATCCGAAGATATCCTATGGGCTGGGCAACCAAATCATTGGCACGCATTTTGGGCCATTACGCCACTATGGCTGTTTGCAATCCCTTGGACTTTGTTTGCCTTGTTTTGGGAGCTTGCCGCAATTGCACCTTTGCTTTCTCAAGAGCCACTCAAAGATACAAACATCAAAAGTATGGCTGTTATCTTCCCGCTCTTTGGACTCCCATTTGTATTAATCGGCCTTGGGATGCTTGCCGCGCCCCTTTGGGGATTGAACCGCGCAAAACGAACACTTTATGTGCTCACGGACAAAAGGCTCGTCACAATCCAGTCTGGCAAAAGCGTGCAAGTTGAGAGTCGACTGATCGGAAAATCAATCTCCATTCGACGTTCCGAGAAGCCAGACGGCACGGGGACGGTGCATTTGGGCTTTGGCGGTCGACGCGATAGCGATGGCGACTTCGTGCAGGACACAGTAACCTTGTCAGGTATCCCAAATGTCCGAGAGCTCGAAGAGCTCATCAAAACGCAAACTAGCGTTGGTTGACCCCAATAAATGACTTGCCCCAACCTAAAAGTCGTATCTCCCACTCGTCGAAATCGTCACCGATGGTGAGTCTGCATTTACATCAGACGGATGTTTTCTAGTACGACGTTGCCGACCGTTCATAAATCGACCGATCAAATGAAGGAGATTTCAAAAATCCTTAGCCGATGGCTGAAATATGAGCTCAATTAAGGGCGCGAAGTGAGGCTTAGGTCAAAACTCGAACTATAAGACCAAGCTGACCTTGGCCAGCCTCAGTGATGAAAACAAGCTATTGTCACTTTCCTTCTGGCGAGACGAGGCAGCGGTTACGAAATGGCGTGCGCTCCCGCCCCACAGAGGTGCCCGACATAGCGGTCGCAACGGGCTCTTTCGTGACTATCGTCTTCGAGTTGCCGTTATAGACCGCGATTATGGGCTTACTGACCGTGCGCAGGCACCACGCGATAGCCGCCCAATCCATGATGGTGATCAATCATGACTAAAATCAAGAAACTTGAAATAGTCGAACGGTTAATGGCCGCGAAGATGAGTCACGATATCGAGGGTCTGCTCTCAATCTATACGCCCGATTGCCTAGTCGAGCAGCCAAGTCTGGGCGTTCGATCCATCGGGTATAATGCCCTACGACCGGGTCTTGAGTTATTCGCGCGCCACTTCCCAGATTATCAGCGAAGGTTTGAAGGGGGCGGGGCCGAAGATGGGAACACGCTCTGCTAATGAGGCACTGCAAGCTTCACCCTAACAAGCAACCTAAATGGGCACACCCCAAATGGTCAAAAGGCTGAGATTATGACTTTTGTCCTATTTCGGTTTGCCGGAAATCAAATCAGCTACGAGGGACACTTTTGGGATTGGCCAGTATTTGTCGCCAGAGTGGTGTTCCAATTGAAGCGTTCACCAGCGCATAGATCTTTATGGATTGGCTGCTCGGCTTCACAGCCAAGAGGTCGGCACCTCTTGCGCGGACTTAACCATAGCCACTGTGGCCTGAGCATAGCGCATGACCTGCAACATATTGCCAGTCACCTTTAATTGTCGCGTAGCCAAAGCCGTCGTCGGATGCAATGTGCCCTCGCACAGGCGTCGCCATACAGCTGTCCTCGCGCGAATCACGAAAGGAGCATCGCGAGTTGCAGGATCGCCTGTTGACGCCCAAGCAGCCACATCGCGGCATTTTCCCTCATAGATATCAAGCCAGAGGAATCGGCAGGTGTCGGTATCGTGGAAAAGGACTGCCCCCTGCCAAGTCGCTGCAAGGCGAGCATAGGCCGTGTTGAGATTGAGACGTTCCATCAGAGC
>NZ_JADCBK010000053.1 GCF_020253525.1 Aquidulcibacter sp. | reverse complement strand
CTGCTGCCATGGGCCTGGCGCGATGCCAAGCGCGCTGAACTTGCTGCATGAGCCGACGCAGAGCAGAACCTAAACAGTCAAGGTAAAAGATAGTGGGGCGCAGACAGCGGTTACGATGGGCGATACGCGGCTGCGGTTGCACGGCATTGATGCACCTGAGTTGCGGCAAACCTGCGAGGACGGCGCTGGCGCAGTATGGTCCTGTGGGCGCCGTGCCGCATCGGAATTGGCGGCTGCAGTCGCCGGTGGAGATATTCACTGTATCAGCCACCAACGCGATCGTTATCAGCGCCTCGTAGCGACCTGTTGGGCAGGCGGGCGAGATATCGGGCAGTCACTTGTCGCGGATGGCTGGGCTGTCGCGTATCGGCGCTTTTCGGTGGACTATGTGAGTGAGGAGAATCTCGCGCGCTATCTCACGCAGGGTATGTGGGCAGGGCGCTTCGAAATGCCCTGGGACTGGCGGCAGGCGAGGCGGCGGCAGTAAGTCGCTCCCAGGCTTCAGTCTTGCGGATCGTTGCGCGTAAGAATGAACGGTAGCCACTCTGGCCAAATAGTGCTCTCCTGAAAATCTGAACTAATGCCTAAACATGGCGACAGTTCTTGCTGAGGATCTGTACAAATGCTGATGGCATCCGATATTCACAGTGGGGAAATAGCCATGTCCTTAACGCGTAGAATTTTCGTCTCCGCCGCTGCGCTGTCTCCATTGGCCGCGAACTCAGCTTTCGCTCAAACGCGTCAATGGCCTAATCGGCCAGTGCGCATCATCATACCTTATGCACCCGGCGGGCCCGTTGAAATTCCCGGCCGGTTTATTGCTGAGCATCTGTCTCAAAGGCTTGGCCAGCCGGTGATTGTTGAAACACGGCCAGGCGCCGGTGGTGCCCTTGGTACCAAACAGGTCATCGCGGCGCAGGATGATCATACCTTTCTGATGATTACCGGCGCTGTGGCTATTCAGCCCGCGGTCCAGCCAGATATCGGCTATGACCCCCTGAGTGATCTTTTGCCCGTATCGCTAGTCTCGGAGTCAAGCATGTGCTTTGCGGTACGCCCCAACGCGCGATTCCAGGATTTGCGCGCGCTAATTGCTGCGGCGAAAGCCAGTCCCGGAAAGATCACCTACGGAACTTCTGGTAATGGCACTACAACGCATATGGCACCAGCGCTATTTGGTATTCGTGCCGGTATCTCTTGGCAGCATGTCCCCTATCGTGGTGCCGGTCAGCTCATCAGTGGATTTCTTGCAGGCGACGTTGATGTCATGAGCGCTGATGTCGCCTTGATGCTACCACACATCCGCGAGGGCAGAGCGAATGTTCTTGGCGTCACTGCGCCAAAACGCTTGGAGATCCTACCCGAAGTGCCTTCCATTACAGAGGTGGCACCCGGTACCGGCATCATGATCTGGTTTGGAATATGTACCGCGCGCAATATGCCGGAGGCAAACATTGCCCGCTTTGTTGGTGAATTGGAGCCGCTGCGCTCCGGATCAGTACTTGGCCAAAGGATGGCGACTTCAGGAAGCACGCTATTGCTTACTGGCCCACAAGAATTGGCCGAAAGACTGCGTCATGAATTACCACTTTGGCGACAGGTAGTTGCCGAGGCAGGCATCAAGCCGGATTGATTCAAACCAGGCGCTCCGCCGATATTGTTGGGCGAAACTGTACCCAAGGCCGCGCTGTTTCCTGAACCGCCGCAAGCCGCATCATATCTGTCTCAGCGCCCCAACGTCCTACGATTTGAAGTGCTGTGGGCAAACCATCTGCGGCAAAGCCTGAAGGTATGGTTATGGCCGGATGGCCCGTTAAATTGAACGGATACAGGGCAGAATTCCAACCCAGTCTGGTGATGCCGCATTTCACACCATCCACTTCAACCTCATCATTGGCGGCATCAAAGCCAACATCAAGGGCTGTACGCGTTATGGTTGGCATCACCAATGCGTCATAGCGCGAAAGAAGGCCCTGAATCGTACGATACAGCCGCCCTCGTGCGAATTGCGCATTCCGAAAATCGGCAACTGAATATTGCGCACCACGCTCCATGAAAGCCAATGTTACCGGGTCCATTTGGTTCTGCCAACGCGGCAGGTATTGTGCGCAAAACACCGTAAAGTTCGCCTGGTAGAGAATCCGCCCCTCAAGCTCAATCCAGTCAATCGCGTCCGTAACCTCCTCGATAACGGCGCACCTACCCTCATAGGCTTTTAGTGCCGCATCAGTATTCGCCTGAACATCGCGTGATACGCGTGGATTGGCGCAGCGCGGAATGTAGCCAAGACGTATACCGGAAAGATCATCACCAATCAGCTTTGGCGACAAACGATACTGGTCTTGGCCTGATTGGCTCCATGGATCCTGCGGCGCCGCGCCGCTCAGAATGGCATGCATGATGGCCGCATCAGTCACGCTTCGTGCCAGTGGACCAGCATAGACATTATTACCAAAAGCGTCTCGCGCAGTTTCATAGGGCACCGCACCAAGGGTGGGCTTTAGACCGACCAAGCCTGTACAGGCTGCGGGGCCGCGGACAGAGCCCGCACCGTCCGTGCCCAAGGAAATTGGTCCAACACCGGCGGCGACCGCGGCGGCGGAACCACCTGAAGATCCCCCAGGGGTGCGCTCAAGATTCCAAGGGTTGCGCGTAATACCGAAGGCCGGACCATCCGTCAGGCCCTTGACGCCAAATTCTGGCGTCGTGGTTTTTGCGAAGATAACAGCGCCCGCGTCACGTAACCGCTGCACCAATACGTCGTCCTGGGTGGCCGATGGCGCATCCGCAAAAATCGCTGAACCATGCCGCGTGGGCGTGCCACGCACATCCAGCAAATCCTTGATGCTGATCGGCACACCATGCAGGGGGCCGAGAGGTGCGCCATCCATGACAGCCTGTTCGGCAAGCCGTGCGGCTTTGCGTGCTTCCTCATCCAATATTGCAGTGAAGCAATTCAGACGGCCTTGCTGTTGATGTGCGGCGACAAGGATCGCCTCAAGATACTCAACCGGGGAAAGCCTACGCATCCGTATCAGCATAGCCGCGCGACTTGCGGTCATGAACAAAAGGTCGTCCTGGGCCATGGCTGACTCCTCCACTGAAAAACCAGCCTAAGCCAGCATTTGGGCATTGTGGAAGACCAAATGTGACGATAGGCTCGCCTCACGAACGAAGAACAAGAGAAACTAAAATGGAGGAAAACATGCTTGGACGCCGCGTTGCTCTTGGTGCGACAGCAGGGTTGATGACAGCTGCGCTGATCCGTCCGCGTGAAGCGCGGGCAAGCAAGGCCGTGAATGTCGTCTTGGAATCTGAGGTGACGATATTAGACCCCCATTTCATCACCGCCGCCATTACTCGGACTTTTGGTCTGCATATTTTTGACATGCTCTACGCCATGGATTCTAAAGGTGCGATTCAGCCACAGATGGTGCAAGCGCATCAGGTATCCTCTGACCGGCTGCGGTGGGATTTTCGCCTGCGGGAAGGCTTGAAGTGGCATGATGGAACGCCGGTAACCGCGACCGACTGTGTCGCCTCACTCACCCGTTGGATGCCGCGCGATGCTTTGGGCCGCGCGCTACGCAATGCACATGAACGCATAGAAGCGCGCGATACGCGCAGCTTCACGATCCACCTAAAAGAGCCTTTTCCCTTGATGCTCCAGGTGCTGGGCAAGCCCAATGCGCCGCTACCAGTTATGATGCCGGAAAAATTGGCGCGCATCCCTGGCGATCAACGTATTACTGAACCACTGGGGTCAGGTCCCTTCCGGTTTCGCGCGGATTTGTGGCGGCCCGGTAGCCTGATGGTGCTGGAAAGAAACCCGGATTACGTACCCCGCCGTGAGGCCCCTGATTTTCTGGCAGGCGGCAAGGATGTGAAAATTGACCAGCTTCTTCTGCGCGTGATGCCGGATCAGGCAACCGGCGCAACCGCGCTGATGGCGGGCGAGATTGATTACCAGCAGTACCTACCCTTCGATCTTCTGGCCCGCCTTGAACGCGCGCGCGGCGTGAAGCTCATGAGCTTTGGCGGTGTCGAGCAGTTCCAGGGGAATTTCCGGCTAAACCACGCAGCGCCGCCCTTTGATGATCCGGCGATCCGGAAGGTGCTTTGGAAGCTTGTGGATCAGAACGCCGTTCTGACCGCCATAGGGGTGCCGCCGCAACATCGTGCGCCACAATGCCCTTCCTTTTGGATGTGCGGCGCACCGCTCACGACAGATGTCGGGGCCGCGGGTGCTGGACTTGATATTGAAGCCGCCAAGGCCGAGCTTCGGGCAACTTCCTATCGGGGGCAACCCGTTATCATCCTGGAAGTGGGCGGTTCCATTAGTCAGACTGCCGCAATGGTCTTGGCTCATAATATGCGCCAAGCCGGGTTCACGGTTGATGAGCAGGTGATGGACTGGGGTACGGTACTCGCGCGCCGCGCCCGGCGCGACAACTGGTCCATGTTTTCGGTTTATTCCAACGGAACCGATATGTTATCGCCGCTGACGCATTTTTATGTGGCATCCACCTGTGCGGATTTTCCGGGCTGGTCCTGCGATAATGCGGTGCCGCCCATGCTGCAGGCATTCGCGCGGGCTGAGGATGACGCATCCCGCAAGCGCATTGCGGCCGAGCTACAGGAAGCGATGTATCGCCTGACGCCGAATGTCATGTGGGGGCAGTTTTCGATCCCTGCCGGATATCGGACAACGCTGAAAAATATGATCGAATCCGCCTATCCAATGTTTTGGCAGGTAGAAAAGACGTGATGCACGCTAGCGGTCGCGCAATAATGAGGCGGCGTCTGGGTACGACATGATGCCACGGCGTGTTTCCCTGCAAGGCTTGCATGTCACGTCAACGCGGCGTGCTTTCCTGGCAATGCCCGCCCTAATTACTGCAAAGGCAAATGCTCAGCAGCCCTTCCCGACGCGGCCGATCAGGTTGATGGTGGGGTCTGCCAGCGCCGGGTCGCTTGATTTCGTCGGGCGACTTATTGCCAACGGCATGGCTGATATTTTGGGCCAGCCAGTGGTCGTGGAAAATCGTGGCGGCGCCCAAGGCGCTTTGGCCATAGAACCTGTGTTACGTGCAGCGCCAGATGGTCATACACTTGTCATCAATAATATGGGCGCCTTGCTCGTAAATTCCTTGGTACAGAACACGCCATTGGAGCAGCAACCGCTCGAGATTCTTGAACCTATTGCGCTGGTCGCCGATGTACTGACCGTGCTGGTTACATCAAAGGATCGTCCATGGCTCAGCTTATCTGACTTGCTTGCTGCGGCACGTGGCAATCCAGGCGGCTTGAGCTGGGGACATCCGGGCGTTGGTGCCAGCCCCTGGCTAGCGGCACTTTTGCTGAGCCAAATGGCCGGTATCCGAACCGTTGGCGTTCCCTATCGCGGCGGTGGTCCGGCGATGGTGGATTTATTGGCGGGTCGGCTTGATTTCATGTTTGCGACAACGCCAACCTGCTTTCCACACATCCAGACAGGGGCCCTTCGCGCCTTGGCCGTGCCCCTACTTTCCCGCATGCCGCATCTGCCGGATGTACCCACTCTGGCTGAGGGCGGTGTCTCCGGCTTTGAGGTACGGAGCTGGTTCGGCGTCATGACAACAAAGGGGACACCGCGTGGCGTGATCGAGAGCTTGAACACTGCAATCAAGCAAACCCTTGCCCAGCCCGCAGCTATTGCGCAGCTTGATGGTCAGGGCATTGCGCCGTTGTACACGACACCCGAGGAATTCAGCCGTATTGGCAAGGCTGATCGCGAAAAATGGAGACCAATCGCCCAATTGGCCAATCGTGCCACGTAATAAACCCAACGTACCATCTGGAAAGGGTTCTACGAACTTAAATGGCCAATAGGATTAGTTATTGCTAGCGGCATATTTGGCGGAGTTAAGAAGCCTGTATTTCCGGTTGATAGATCCTTCGGGCTACACAGTCTTACCGGCGGTCAACTAGCCCTTTCAAAACCGCCGGAAGAATAAGACCCTCCCTTGTGGCCCGATTATCAATAGCCCTAGGATCATAGCGCCCAGCCACTATGGGAAGGAGAAAGCTCATGCCGGAAGATAACGCCAGAACGCCACGTCGCACCCTGCTGGCGGCTGCGCCACTCATGTTTACGGTGGGCAGTGCCAGGGCCCAGGCGGTTTGGACACCGCAGCAACCTATCCGCATCCTGATCGGCTATGCGCCCGGCGGCGCCGTAGATATCCTCGTGCGCATTGTTGCCGAGGGGCTGCAACGGGTACGCGGCATAAGCGTGATTCCGGAAATCCGTAGTGGTGCCTATGGCTTTATTGCCGCCCAGACGGCTGCACGCGCGGCGCCGGACGGATATACATTGGCCAGTGCGATCATGGGCATGATGTGCGTGGCGCCTGCCATACCAGGCATCCCTATTCCGCTTGATCTTGATCGTGACCTGACACCGGTTACTGCGCTTGCCGGTACGCCCATGGCGCTTGTCGCGCGCCCGGATGCCCCCTTCAGTGATCTTGAAGGCCTGGCTGCCTTTGCGCGTTCCCGCAACGGTGCGGCGACCTATTCCTCGGCCGGCAATGGTTCCATCAATCATTTGGGCGGCGCGCTGATCGCCGGCGCGCTTGGCGTACAGATGACGCATGTATCCTATCGCGGTGGTGCGCCTGCTGCGCTGGATGTCTCTGCAGGCCGCATTGACATCATGGTTGCCAATGTTGCCGAAGTCGCACCCGCCATTCGTGCCGGACAGTTGAAGGGCATCGGCGTCACCGCAAAGGAAACATCGCCGCTTATGCCTGAACTGCCGCCCCTTGCCGGTAGGCTGCCTGCGCTTGAAATCAATAATTGGTTCGGTTTGGCCGGGCCAGCAGGCTTGCCGAAGGAAATCCGCGATGGTCTGGCCGCCGCATTCGCAGCCACTTTGGCAGACCCTCAAACAGCCCGCACATTAGTGGAACGGGGCCTGCTGCCCCTCAGCGAAAGCGGTGCGGTTTTCGAGGAACGCATCAAGCGTGATCGCGAAGCCTGGCGTCGTGTTGTGCAGGCCAATAACATTCGCGGCGATTAAAGCCGTTCAAGGCCACAGTTTTCACTCTTTACTGGATCGGAAATATGTCGGCGTCTCTCTCGCTTGGTATTGATATTGGCGGTACCTTCACTGACCTGGTTGTTCTGGATCCGAGCGATGGCAGAGCGGTGATCTGGAAGGAGAGTACCACCCCCGATGACCCGGCGCGTGGAACCATGTTGGGGCTCATGCATCTGCTCAAGAAAGGCAATATCGCTCCTGGCTCCATCGGTCGCGTTGTGCATGCCACAACACTTTTTACAAATGCCCTGATCGAGCGAAAGGGCGCACCAACGGGTCTTCTGACCACCGCCGGTTTTGCAGATACCCTCGAAATCGGGCGCGAGCGTAAGTACGAGCTCTACGACTTGTTCCTGGAAATGCCCAAGCCATTAGTGCCACGGCCACTGCGCCGAGAAGCACGTGAGCGTTTGGCACCAGATGGGCAGATTGAGGTACCGCTCGATGTCGAAGCGATGCTTCATGAGGTTGCGTTTCTGGCGGAAGCGGGCGTCACGAGCCTGGCCATCTGCTTCTTGCATTCCTACGCCAATTCTGTTCACGAACGTCTGGCCGCTGAGGCAATCAAACAGAAATTCCCAAGGCTTTCCATCACGCTGTCATCGGATATCGCGCCGGAAATTCGGGAATATCAGCGCTGCGTAACTGCTGTTGCCAATGCCTATGTGCGCCCGATTGCCGAAATCTATCTTGAGAATTTGGAAAAGGCGCTTAAGCAGGCAGGCATACCGGGATCACTTTTCCTGATGCTGTCCAATGGTGGCTTGACGCATGTGGCCGAAGCCAAACGGGCGCCAGTACAACTGCTCGAAAGTGGTCCGGCTGCAGGCGCTCTTGCCGGGGCGTGGTTTGGTCGGCATGCGGGGCTCGATCGCGTCTTGGCTTTCGATATGGGCGGGACCACCGCGAAGCTTGCCCTGGTGGATGATGGCGAACCTCTAGTGGCCTGGGGCTTTGAGGCCGCGCGGACCAAGCGTTTTCTGCGCGGTAGCGGCCTGCCCATTCAGATTGCGACTGTTGAATTGATAGAAATCGGCGCTGGCGGCGGTTCCATTGCACGTCGCAGCGACCTTGGCACGCTGCATGTGGGACCAGAAAGTGCCGGTGCTCAACCTGGGCCTGTCTGCTATGCACGCGGAGGCTATGAGCCGACAGTGACGGACAGCGATTTGTCACTTGGCTATCTGAACGCGGATTTCTTTCTGGGTGGCGCCATGCGAATTGATTTGGCTGGCGCGGAACGGGCGCTTGGGTCGCTATCCACCAGCATGGGGCTCGAACCCTTGCGGGGCGCCTTCGGCATTCATGATGTGGTGAATGAAAACATGGCAGGCGCCGCGCGGGTGGCGATTGCAGAGCGTGGTCGCGTACCGCAGGATTACGCCTTGCTTGCCACGGGCGGCGCTGCGCCGGTGCATGCGTGGCATGTCGCGCGTAAACTTGGCGTCAAGCATGTGATTTGCCCGCCGGGCGCGGGTGCTGGCAGCACAATTGGCATGCTGATGGCGCCCGCACGTATTGATCGCGTCGCGTCTTTTAATATGTCACTGGCCAGCGCTGACCTGAGCGCCGCAGAGGCCGTTTTCTCCGGTTTAGAGAAGGATGGATTGGCTGTCATTCGCGAAACCGGCGCCGATATGGCCAAGGCGCGCCTGCGACGGCTGGCTGATATGCGCTACATCGGACAGGGGTTTGAAATCACCGTGCCACTTGAGGGGAATTCTGATCGGCAGGGTATACTTGCCGCATTTGAAACAGCCTATCGCAAGCTATTTGGCCGAACACCACCAGGGGCTGCAGTGCAATTCGTCGCCCTTCGCGTATCGGTAAGCGCCCCCATGCCGGGTGCTGGGGGCAAGCTTCGCTTGGATGGGCAGCAGACCAGCGACGCTGCACTCAAAGGCTATCGGGACGTCTATTTCGCTGATCTCGGCGAAAAACGCAGTACCCCTGTCTATGATCGTTATGCGCTGACGCCTGGCACGAATATCACCGGCCCCGCCGTGTTCGAAGAAAACGAAAGCACCTTCATCGTGGGTCCGGGCGCGCGCATTTCCCTTCTGCCTGAGGGATCGATCATGGCGGAGTATGTATCATGAACGCAGAGACTCCCCGCCAATTCGACGCTGTTGAGCTTGAGTTGCTCTGGCGTAGGCTCATTTCCCTGGTGGATGAAGCCGCGGCGGCGCTGGTGCGCACCAGTTTTTCCACGCTGGTCCGGGAAAGCTATGACTTTTCCTGCATTGTCACGGATGCATCTGGGCAGAGCCTGGTACAGGCAACCGAAAGCATCCCAAGCTTCATCGGCACGCTGCCCGAAACCGTCAAGCATTTCCTGAAATTCTTTCCACCGGAAACGCTTCATCCGGGTGATGTTCTGATTACCAATGACATTTGGTTAGGTACAGGGCATTTGCCCGATATTACCGTCGCGAAGCCGATCTTCCGCCACGGCAAGCTGGTTGCCTTCAGCGCTTCAACGGCGCATGCACCTGATATTGGCGGCAAGATCCGCAGCCCCGAACCGCGTGAGGTATTCGAAGAAGGGCTGCAAATCCCACCGTTGAAGCTCATGCGTGCCGGTGAAGCGGATGAAACCCTTGTCGCGATCCTACGCAAGAATGTGCGCACCCCTGAACAGACCATGGGTGATCTTTGGGCACAGGTTGTTGCCCTGGATTTAATGGAGGAGCGCCTGCACATCCTGATGGAACAGGCGGGGCTTGATGATCTTGCCGCATTGGCCGGGGAAATCCATGCGCGTTGTGAGGCGGCAATGCGTTCGGCCATCGCTGCCCTACCTGATGGCACCTATAGCAGTGAATTGCAGACCGATGGCTTGATGGATAAGCCGGTGACGCTGAAGCTTTCACTGACGATTGAGGGTGATCGGATTATCGCCGATTATACCGGGACAGATGCGCAGGTGGATCGGGCGATCAATTGTGCGCTTTGCTATACCTACGCCATGACCATGTATGGGGTGAAGGTCTGTACAAGCCCTCATCTGCCCAATAATGAAGGCGCTTGGCGGCCCATTTCCATCATCGCGCCTGATGGCTGCATCGTAAATCCGGTTTTTCCCGCTTCTGGCGGTTCACGCATGCTGATCGGGCATTACCTTCCGATGCTGGTGTTTGGTTGCCTGGGGCAGGTGGTGCCGGAACGTGTGATGGCCGCTTGCGGGTCACCCATGTGGGGCATGAATCAATCCGGCGTGAATGCGCAAGGCAAACCCTACGCCAATATGTTTTTTTACAATGGCGGGATGGGCGCCAATATGCGTGGTGATGGCATATCCTGCCTTTCCTGGCCTTCGAATGTTTCATCCACTGCCATCGAAATCACGGAACATATCGCGCCCTTGCGTGTTCACTACAAACGCTTGCGCGTCGATAGCGGCGGCCCTGGTCGGCATCGCGGTGGCCTTGGTCAGGAAATCGCGCTGGAAAGCAGATCAGAAACACCGATCGCTGTCTCATTCCTTGCAGAGCGCACCATCTTTCCGGCCTTTGGAATTGAGGGTGGCAAAGCGGGTGCACCCGGTGTGCTTCGCATCAACGGCGAGAAGGTAGATCCCAAGAAGCAATATGTCCTGTCGCGCGGCGATACTGTTATCCTGGCAACACCTGGTGGCGGCGGGCATGGTGATCCGGAAAAACGCGATAAACTGGCGCGCGAGAGCGATATCCAGGCTGGATATGCTTCTCGGTAGATTAAAATCCAAAATCGCACAACCAGTGCAAATAGCTATGGTCCGCGCAAATCAGCAATGAGAGAAAAGCACCGCACCAGGATGCGTCCACCGCGTCCGTAAAACGCTGCCACTGTCGCTTTCGGTGATGAAAAGGTCGCAATTCTCTGGTCCACCAAAGCAGACATTAGTGGTCGCCAAGCCACGAGGTGAACGAATGCGGAGCAAAGGCTCACCAAGCCGGGAGAAAATCCAAACGCTCCCCATGCCAGCATGCGCCACCGCGATATTGCCTTCGACATCCATCGCCATGCCATCCGGTCCGGCTAAGCCGCCAGACATGGCTATGAAACGACCAACACGAATAATGCCACCATCTTCCGTGATCGGTACGCGCCAGATCGCGTTGTCGCGTGTTGCGGCGACATAGAGCGTATGCGCATCGCCGGTCAGTACAAGGCCATTTGGGCTCGGGACGTTTGAGATAAGCGCATCTGCCTGAGAAGCCCCCGCGCGCAGACGATAGACACGCCCTGCAGGGTCTTGCAGGCCAGTTTGGCCCTGATCGGTGAAAAACAGATCGCCATTCTTAGCGAAAGTGCAATCATTTACACCACGAAATCCCTCCCGCCTTGCTCGGGGTAGCAGGGGCGAAACCTCGCCAGTTTCAGGGTTCAAGCGAAGAAGGCCGCGCTTCGCATCGGTGATGGTAGCCCAGCCCTCACGATGGAAGGCAAGGCCATTCGGCTCTCCATCATATTCCGCAATTACTGACCATTCACCGGCTGGCGTAACACGGAATATCCGGCCAAAGACAATATCTGTTAGCCAGAGATTTCCGATGCGGTCAAAACAGGGACCTTCCAGAAAGGAATCCGGAGAGGCGCCACCGCGCCCGTAGAGCCACTCACTGCTACGCCCCCGAAGCCTGAGACCCTCAGGCACTTCGGTGTAGACTTCTGCGGTAACGGAAGGTGGTGCAGCGTACATGTTTCACCCCAGGGTGATATTGGCTTCACGGATAAGCCGGGCCGTACGTTCGCGTTGTTCGACCACAAAGGCTCCGAACTGCTCGGGGGTAGTACCAAGGGGCACGATGCCGATCTGATTCATGCGCGCCTGCACGTCAGGCTGGTTCAGCGCGAAAGCCGTTGCTGCATAGAGTTTCGCTACACTGGCTGCAGGTGTGCCCGCAACCGTCCAAAGCCCATTCCATTCATCCCAATCAAAGCCGGGATAACCCAATTCGGAGATGGTCGGCAGATCAGGCAAGGCGCTGATACGTCGCAAGCCAGCCGCGCCTAGAGCACGCAGCCGCCCGGCTTGCACATGCGCAGTGGCGGCAGCCGCTGAAGCAAAAGCCATGGCAACATTGCCCGCCACAAGGTCTGTCATGGCGGGACCGCCGCCGCGATAGGGAACATGCACCACTTCCATTCCGGCCATTTTCGCAAAAGCAGCCATGGCAAGATGCGCTCCGCTACCATTACCGGAGGATGCATAGGGAAGCGTCCCCGGTCTCGCTTTCGCCGCTGCCACCAATTCAGCCAGACTGCGATGCGGTGAAGCCGCTGGAACAACAAGCATCTGGGGTTGCCAAGTGAGCTGGGAGATTGGCGCAAAAGCAGTCGTGTAGTCGAATGGCAGATTAGGCATCAATGTTGCGTTCACCACATGGCCCATACTATCGAGCAATAAGGTATGCCCATCTTTCGGCGAACGCGCCACTTCGGCGGCGCCAATGGTGCCACCTGCGCCGCTGCGATTTTCTACCACAATGTTTTGCCCAAGCTGCGCCATGAGATGCGGGAGAAGAAGTCGCGCCACAGTGTCCGTACCACCGCCGGGCGGGTAGGGCGGGATCAGGCGGAGCGATTGGGTTGGAAAATCCTGCGCTTGGGAAACATGTATGATCGCAGGCGCGGCGAGCATCCCGAGAAATATACGACGTACCAGCAACATACCGAACCTCTTTCGCCTTGAAGGGACTTGCTGATGGAAATCATCATTCAGAATAAGCTATGAGACAAGTGAAGAGCGTCAGTCGTTTGATTAGAATGGTGCCGGATTGGCAATGGACTTACCCCTATCAAACCGGACACTCGGCTTGGTTGCATAACTGGCTTGCTAAGAACTCACGTGGCGAGCGCATGCGCAAGCCCGAATGCGGGTGGGTATTATTGTAATCCTCGAACCACGCTGGCAGCTGCTGGAGGAGCGAAATGGCGCCTGCCCTTGGGTTCACGCGGGCATCGCCACGTTTCAGGGTTTTGACGAAGGCCTCGCAGACGCCGCTGCTTTCAGGGCTGCGGACCGGCGTGAAACATGGAACAAGGTTCAGGGCTGCGGCGAAGTCCGTGGTTTCGGTGGCGGTATAGGCGGTGCCATTATCAGCCAGCCATTGGACGGGAAACGGGGCGCGGAGCGCGTTGAACCGGCGCTCGACGCAGTCGGGCATAATGTCGACGACGCTGCCCTCATGAGCGCGAATGGGGCGCCTGCCGCTGTGAGGCTGCAGAAGCTGTCCGGCGTCAGCGCCTATGGGACCAAACTGGCGATTTGAATAACGGAGGATTTCTGGCTCATCGTAACCCCAAGGAGAGTGAAGATGAGCCAGAAATCCTCCGCCCCACCCACGCGGGTGCCAGCCGAAAAACTGGTCCGCGATATTGGCCGCGCCACGCGCAAGCACCATTCCGCCGAGG
>NZ_JADCBK010000052.1 GCF_020253525.1 Aquidulcibacter sp. | reverse complement strand
TATTTGTGGCTAGCCCTGACCTTGGCCAGTCTTGTTAGCCTTGAGCGATTGTTTCAAGCCGATCTTGAAGACGGCACGCTCGATCAGATGCTCTTGAGCCCCGTGCCACACAGCCTGCAGGTCTTGAGCAAAATTTTGGGTCAATGGTTGGCGACGGCCATGCCCTTATTGGCCGTAAGCCCGATTGCCGCCCTGTTGGTGCGGGTAGAGCCTGCGGTGATCCTGCCCCTGTGCGCCCAATTGGCGGTGGGCAGTCTGGGCCTGTTTCTGATTGGTGCGATTGGGGCAGCCCTGGGGGCCAGCATCCGACGCGGTGGCCTCTTGGTCGCCCTCGTCGTCCTGCCGCTCTATGCGCCCAGTGTGATTTTCGGCGCGAGTGCGGCCGCTGCCCTTGCCACCGGCGGGGATTTTCTAAGCCAGCCGTTTTTGTTTTTGTGCGCACTTGTATTGGCCGCCTTGGCCTTTGCACCTGTTGCCGCGGCAGCGGCGGTGCGCCTGCACGTGGATTGAGGTGGATAAAGCACCCCTTCACCGCCTTCGGCGGAGCTTCCCCGCGAGCGGGGAAGCGGCAACAAGAAGCAGTTGGGACAGGCCGCTTCCCCATTCATGGGGAAGCTGTCCGCGAAGCGGACTGAAGGGGCGTTCTCCCACCCTGTCACCCCCGCCGAAACGAAGTGGAGAGCGGGGACCTCAGGGGACTTTGGCTTTCCCCCTACTGCTCCATCGCCGCCTGAATCAAAGCCCGCGCTTCTGGGCTATTCCAATCGGCTTCGCCAGCAAGACGGGCAAGTTCTTTGCCTTCCCGGTCATAGAGGATGGAGGTTGGAAAGCCGCGTGCCTTGAGAGGGTAGACAATGGCCATTTTGGGGTCGTGATAAAAGGTCAGGCTGCCTTGGCTTAGCTCGGCCAATTCTTTCTTGGCCGCTTCGGCTTCATTGGCTTTATCGACGCTGATGGCGACCACCTTGAAGTCTTTGTCGCCCATGGCTTTTTGCAGGCCTGCCAAAGTGGGCATTTCGGTGACGCAAGGGGCACACCAAGTCGCCCATAGATTGACCAAAACCACCTTGCCATGGAAGGCGCTCAGCTGGGTGGGGGCACCGTCTGGGCCTGCAAAGCTGTTAGGCGGTTGGGGCACGGGGTCACGAACAATCTCCAACCCCTTAAGCGAGCCCGCCGCAAAAGAGGCGAAATCCTTCCCACCTGGGGAGATTGGCACTGCCCGATAAACTCCGTAAAGGATAATCCCAATCAACAAAGCCCCAAGCAGCGCCCATTGCGCCCGTTTGGGCTTTCCCGTTGTCACAGGTCCATCGCGCTCAGGTTGCTCTTCACTCATGTCGTCCTCAGATTCCTCTATCCCGCCCGCTTCTGCCAAAGGCCAACAAATGTGGGGCGGTCGCTTTGCAGCCAGTCCCGATGAAACCATGAAGGCGATCAATGCCTCCATCGATGTCGATCAACGTATGTGGCGTGAGGACATCGCCGGGTCAAAGGCCCATGCTGCAATGTTGACCGCCACGGGCATTCTTACGCAGGAAGATGGCCAAGCGATACAGGCGGGCTTGGACGAAATCGGGGCCGAAATTGCGGCTGGCAATTTTCCTTTCTCCATTGATCTGGAAGACATCCACCTCAATATCGAGGCCCGCCTGACCGAGCGGATGGGCGATGCGGGCAAGCGGCGGCACACGGGTCGGTCGCGCAATGACCAAGTGGCGACCGACTTTCGCCTGTGGGTGCGTCGGGCACTGGGCGAGGCTGATGAGGCGCTTTTGGGACTGATGCGCATTCTGGTGCTTCAAGCCGAAGCCCATGCCGATTGGATCATGCCGGGCTTTACCCATTTGCAAACCGCCCAACCCGTCACTCTTGGCCACCATCTTCTGGCCTATGTGGAAATGTTTCAACGCGACCGCGCGCGGCTTGCCAGTGCGCTCAGCCATGGCAATGAATCGCCCCTAGGCTCTGCGGCTTTGGCAGGAACCCCCTATCCGATTAATCGCGATCAGACAGCGGAGGCGCTTGGCTTTGACCGGCCGATGGCCAATTCGCTCGACGGTGTAGCCAGTCGCGATTTTGCGATGGAGGCGCTTAATGCGCTTTCGATTAGTGCGGTGCATTTATCGCGCTTGGCCGAAGAAATTGTGCTGTGGACCTCCTCGCACTTCCGCTTTGCGCGCCTGTCGGACTCTTGGTCGACCGGGTCTTCCATCATGCCGCAAAAGCGTAACCCCGACGCGGCAGAATTGGTCCGCGCCAAGGCCGCGCGCATTGCCTCTAACGCCCAATGCCTGATGATGATCGTCAAGGCCTTGCCGCTCACCTATGCCAAAGACTTGCAGGACGATAAGGCCATGACCTTTGAATCCTTTGATGCATTTATGTTGAGCGTCGGCTCTATGGCCGGCATGATGCAGAGTGTGACCTTTAATCGCGATGCCATGCGGCAAGCCGCCACCTTTGGCTATTCCACCGCAACGGATTTGGCCGACTGGCTGGTGCGGGTTCTCAATATGCCTTTCCGCGAGGCCCATCATGTGACCGGCGCGGTGGTGAAAGCCGCGGAAGCCGCGGGCATTGCAGAGCTGTGCGATGTGCCGCTTGCGACCTTCCAAGCGATTGAGCCGCGCATTGATGCTTCCGTGATTGCGCTTTTGTCGGTGGAAGCTTCGGTTGCTGCGCGGGATTCTTACGGGGGGACGGCACCCAAGCGGGTGTTGGAACAGGTAAAACGCTTGCGCGCCGCGCTTCACTTAGATGCGTGATCGGCCTTTGATTGCTGGGCCGTTTCGCTCTATAGCTGTGTTTCTTCCCCAATTTTGATTGCAAAGATAACGCCTATGAAATTTCGCTTTGCCTTAGCTTGTGCCGCGCTCAGCCTGACGAGCGCTTGTGGTATCAGCGGACCGCTGGAGACTGCCCCGCCCATGTGGGGGCCAGATCGCGCTGCCTATGAGGCAGAGCAAGCGAAGAAGGCGGCAGAAGAAAAAGCAAAGAAGGCGGCCGAAGAGGCTGAAAAGGCCGAGACCACATCCCCCTCCCCCTCGCCCCAATAGGCCTGCCATGCGCTTTTTTGATTATCGCGATGGCGCGCTCTACGCCGAGGACGTGCCGCTGGCAGATATTGCCGAAGCTGTTGGCACCCCAGTTTATATTTATTCGCGCGCAACGCTGGAGCATCATTACCGCGTATTCAAAGCCGCGATGGGCGATTTGCCTGTCCATATTTGCTATGCGGTCAAGGCCAATACCAATCGTGCGGTGATTGCGACTCTGGCGGCTTTGGGTGCTGGTGCTGACACCGTGTCGGAAGGCGAAATCCGTCGCGCGCTGCATGCAGGCGTGCCGCCAGAGGGCATTGTGTTTGCCGGCGTTGGCAAGACCGACCAGGAACTAGCCTATGCGATTTCGGTGGGCGTGCGGCAAATCAATATTGAAAGCGCCAGCGAGCTGAACCGCATTGCGAAGCTGGCAGAAGAGATGGGCAAGGTGCAGCAAGTCTGTATCCGCGTGAACCCCGATGTCGGCGCGGGCGGTCACGCCAAAATTACTACCGGCAAGGCGGATAACAAGTTTGGCGTCAGCTTTGACTTGGCCGAAGAACTCTACGGGCTTGCCGATGGCCTGCCCGGGGTCGAGCCTGTGGGCCTTTCTGTCCATATTGGCAGCCAGATCATCGACTTTGCCCCGATGGAAAAAGCCTATCAGAAGCTGGCTGATTGCGTGGTGCGGCTGCGGGGGCGCGGCTTGAAAGTCACACGCTTGGACCTCGGTGGGGGGCTTGCAGCCACCTATGACGAGACCGTCAAGGGGCCAGACCTTGCCGCCTATGGCGCGATGGTACAGCGCGTGGTGGGGCATTTGGACGTGGAGCTCGAGTTTGAACCCGGGCGCATGATCGCCGCCAATGCGGGTGTGCTTGTCTCCCGCGCGATCGTGACGAAGGATAATGGCGGCAAGTCTTTCTTGGTTGTGGATGCGGCGATGAATGATCTGATCCGTCCCGCCCTGTATGAGGCCTATCACCAGATGCTGCCGGTCAAAAAGGCAGGTGACCATGATAATTTGGCCCCGCTTGATGTGGTTGGCCCCGTTTGCGAGACGGGCGACACTTTTGCCGAACAGCGGCCCATGCCGGCCATTGCGGCGGGGGAACTCTTAGCCTTTATGAGCACGGGCGCGTATGGCTTTGCCATGGCCTCGACCTATAATTCGAGGCCCTTAGCCGCCGAAGTCATGGTCAGTGGCGACCAATGGCAAGTGGTGCGGCCCCGCCAAACCTATGAAGAAATGTTCGGGATGGAAACCCTCCCCGATTGGCTAGGAAGCAAGACATGAGCACGCAAGAACCTGCGCCCACACCGGCCCCTGCTGCAAAGGGTGGGGCAAGCTGGGTCCGTCTGGTCAGTGATTTAGGCCCCGCCGTCGTCTTCTTCCTGTCCTATCAGCACGCAGAAAAGCACGGCGTACCCGAATTTGCCCGTGCGATCAGTGGCGATCAGGCGGTCTTGTTTGCGACGGTCCTGTTCATTCCAGCAGCCATAGCAGGCTTTGCCTTTTCCTATTGGAAGGAGCGCACCGTCAGCCCGATGGGGATTTTCACCTTTGCGATGATCGGGATTTTTTCGGGTCTGGCGCTGTGGTTGAAGAATGATATCTTCATCAAGATGCGGCCCACCTTAGTTTATAGCTTGATCGGCTTGATCTTGCTGGGCTCGGTCCTGTTTAAGCGCAATGTGCTGAAGGCTTTGTTTTCAGGGGCTTTAAATATGCCAGAACCAGTTTGGCATGCCCTCGCCCTCCGCGCTGGCCTGATGTATGTCGCCCTTGCGATCATCAATGAAGTGGTCTGGCGCACCCAGCCTTTAGCGACTTGGGTGACCTATAATACTTGGGGCGACATGGCGATCAATATGATCTTCTGGATCGTAAACTTTGCGCTTTTGGCCAAATATTTCACCGATGCCGACGGCAAGCCCCTGCTCGAGGACACCAAAGACAAAACCTAAAATTCTGGTAACAATTCTGCGTCTTGACCTATCGCAGAAATGGTTATTTGTGAGTTCCTCAAAACATGAGGGGATCACATGAACCGCCGTAACCTTTTGGCCGCCATTTCGACCACTGCTTTGGGATTTTTGACGTTGAACACATCTGCCCTCGCCCAAACTGCCGCGGATGCGGCCAGCAATGATCCCTTTTTGTTGCTTGAGGAAGTTGAAGGCGAAAAGGCGCTGGCTTGGGTGCGCAGCCAGAACGCGCGTTCCCTGCCGAGGCTGACGCAGGACCCGCGCTATGCCAAGTTGGAAGAAGACGCCCTCAACATCATCCGCGCCAAAGACCGCTTGACCTTTGGCTCTTATGTGGCTGGCTATGTCAGCAATTTCTGGCAGGACACCAATCATGTGCGCGGCATTTGGCGGCGCGCCGACTTTACCGCGTGGCGCTTGGGCAGCCCAGCTTGGGAAACTGTGCTGGACATTGATAAGCTGGCCAAGGATGAGGGCAAAAACTGGGTCTATCAGGGCAGCAATCCGCTAGACCCGCATGATCTGTGGAATACCCGGCTGTTGCTGGAACTTTCCAATGGCGGCAAGGATGCTGACACCAAGCGCGAATGGGACGCCAAGACCCGTAGCTTTGTTGAAGGCGGTTTTGAACTTCCCGAAGCAAAATCCGGGGCGGTTTGGTTTGATAAGGATACGCTTTTGGTCTCCACCGATTGGGGCCCAGGCACCATGACCGAAAGCGGCTATGCCTTTATCGTCAAACGCTTAAAGCGCGGCCAAAAGCTGGAAGATGCGGTGGAAATTTATCGCGGCACGGAAAAGGACGTGGCGGTCAGCGCTTTCCGCATGGATGATGGCACCCGCTTCCATCATTTCATCAGCCGTACGCCCACCTTCTTCACGACAGAGACCTATTATCTGGAAGCTGACGGCAAAGTCGCCAAATTGGACCTGCCCAGCAAGCATAGTTTGCAAGGCCTGCGCGCGGGCCAGATCTATCTGACCCTACAAGAAGACTGGACGCCACGTGGGGCGAAAAAGGCGATTGCCGCCGGTTCTCTTGTGTCGGCACCATTGGCCGCATTGAAGGCGAAGACCGGTGCCATTGCAACAACGACCATCTATGCACCCGGCCCCCGCGAGGCCCTGCAGGATGTGTCGATGGCCAAGACCGGCCTCTATGTTACGCTCTCGACCAATGTGAAAAGCGCGGTGCGCCATTACACCCAAAACGCCAAGGGTGCTTGGTCGTTTAAGCCGATTGCTCTGCCAACCAATGGGGTGGCCGGTGTGGTGGATGCGGGCATCCGCCAAGAAGAAGCCTTCTTCTCCTATAATGACTTCATTACCCCACCCTCGATCTTGTTTGCGGCCAAGCCCAGCGATAAGCCAACAACGGTGCAGGCCCAAGCCGCCCGCTTTGATGCCTCCAACCTTGAGGTCAAGCAGCATGAGGCAACCTCTAAAGACGGCACGAAAATCCCCTATTTCGTGATTGCGAAGAAGGGCTTGGTCTTGGATGGCAGCAATCCGACCTTGCTTTATGGCTATGGCGGCTTTGAAGTGTCGCTCTTGCCCAATTATTCGGCCATGAATGGCAAGTTGTGGCTCGAACGCGGGGGCGTTTATGTCTTGGCCAATATTCGTGGCGGTGGCGAGTTTGGCCCCGCGTGGCACACAGCGGGCCTGAAGGGCAAGCGGCAAGTCATTTATGATGACTTTATTGGTGTTGCCGAGGATCTGATCGCGCGCAAAATCACCAGCCCGCGCCGTTTGGGCATTCAAGGTGGCTCAAATGGCGGCCTTTTGATGGGCGTGATGATGACCCAACGGCCAGAATTATTCCAAGCCGTTGTTTGCCAAGTGCCGCTTTTGGATATGCTGCGCTATCACAAGCTTTTGGCCGGTGCCTCGTGGGTGGATGAATATGGCGACCCTGACGTGCCTTCTGAGCGGCCTTGGTTGGAGAAATTCAGCCCCTATCAGAATCTGGTCAAGCGCAGCCCCTTCCCAGAGCCTTTCTTCATGACCTCGACCAAGGACGACCGCGTCCATCCAGGCCATGCGCGCAAATATGCGGCTAAGATGGAAAGCTTTGGCATGCCCTTCCTCTATTATGAGAATATTGATGGGGGGCATTCGGCCGCTGCAAATTTGGTGGAAAGCGCCAAGCAGCGCGCTTTGGTTGCCACCTATCTGATGCAGAAATTGGTCGATTAGGTCAGAAAGCTTGGCCCGATGGGCCAAGCGCCCTATCTGGCTTTAAAGAGGGACGCAACCTAGCAGGAGACAGGCGATGAAGCCTATTCAAATCATGCTGGCGTGTGGGCTTTTGGCCCTCACCGCAGCTTGCGAAACAATTCCCTTTGAAGAGCGGGCGAAAGCCTATGAAGACCAAATGGTGCAGCGATTTGTTGGCAAATCGGCCGACGAATTGGTGCTGGCGTTCGGGCCACCGCAATCATCCTATAAGCTGACCGATGGCCGCGATGTGCTGCAATATGAGCAAAAGCGCACCAGTACCCAAGGCGGAGAAAGCTATACCAGCTTTCGCGAAGTAACTCGCTTTCGCACCGAAACCGATGCGGCAGGCAATGTGCGGACAGTGCAATACACCGAATCCGTGCCCGTGCTGAACTCCTCGCCCGTTTATACGGTCAATCAGAATTGCATTCGACGGTTTGTGGTCTCGAGCGATAAGAAGGTGGAAAGCTTCCGTTGGGAAGGCAATGCCTGCTTTCGCTAAACGCGGCTTTGAGCGGTAAGGCCTGCCCCGATCAGGCGGGCAAATTGGGTCGTGAGAAGGGCTAAATCCTCAAAACTCGTCGCGCTCGCTTTAATCCCCTGTAGCGCGGCGGTTATGGCGCGCGCCTGCACGGGAACACGCTCTGCCTCAATCAACGGGGCAAGGCGGGCCTGTACCAAGGCCTGCATGCGACTGTCGACGGCGGCGACAACATCGCCAACCAGGGCGGAATTCGTCGCCATCAGTTCTGCGCCATGGGGCGAGGTGTGAATGGCCTGCCAAAGAGCCCCATGTAAAGCGAGGCCCGCCGCAGCCAAGCCTTCGTGAAACGGCAGTTCGGCTGGCCAAGAAGCCTCGGCAGCATCACAGCTTGCTTGGCCCAAGGCCACCGCCAAGGCCGCAAAGATCGCCGCTTTATTCTCATACGACTGATACAAGGCGGGTCGGGAAATGCCCGCCTCACTGGCTACATCCTCCATGGTGGCGCGCTTAAAGCCATAGCGCGCAAAAACAGCCAAGGCTGCTTGCAAAATCTGGTCCCGACGCGGATCGCCGTCTAAACGTATTGACATTTCATGATAATAATGTCAGATCGTCATAATGTCAATTTGTGGAAATGAAGGATAGGATGATGGCAAGTAAGGGCTTAGTGCTGGTTACGGGCGGATCTGGCTATATTGGCGGCTATGTCATCGCCCAGCTTTTGGAAGCTGGCTATCATGTGCGCACCACCATCCGGAATCTGGGGAGAGAGCCTGAGGTTCGTGAAACCTTGAAAAAGCTTACCCCTAATCTGGATAATCTAACCTTTTTTGCTGCAGATTTGACGCGCGACGATGGTTGGGCGGAAGCGGTTGAAGGCGTTGAATTTGTTCACCATGTTGCCTCCCCCTTCCCGGCAGTGATGCCCAAAGATGAGAATGAATTGATTGGCCCAGCCCGTGAAGGGGCCTTGCGCGCACTACGCTTTGCCCGCGACGCAGGGGTCAAGCGGGTTGTGCTAACCTCCTCTATGGCCGCCATTGCTTATGGGCAGGCACAACCGCGGACGACCGCCTATACTGAGGCAGATTGGACCGATGAAACCAGCCCCGATACCGGTGCCTATATTCGGTCTAAAACAATTGCCGAGCGTGCAGCGTGGGACTTTATGAAGACCGAAGGCGGCACGATGGAGCTTGCAACCGTCAATCCAGGGGCTGTTTTGGGGCCAATTCTTGGGCCTGATTTTTCTACCTCCATTCTTTTGGTGCAAAAATTGTTGAATGGAGACTTCCCCGCTTGCCCACGCTTGGGCTTCTCGCTGGTGGATGTTCGCGATGTGGCGGACTTGCATATTCGCGCCATGACGCATGAAAAAGCGGCCGGTGAGCGTTTTATGGCGGCTTGCGACTGGTATTGGGTAGAAGATGTAGCGCGGGTCCTGCGTGAAGATTTGGGAACCCAAGCGCGCAAAGCCCCAACCGGGCGTCTTCCAAGCTGGCTGGTCCGGATCATCGCCAATTTCGATCCCGTTATTCGGGGGATCACTTTTGAGCTGGAAAAAGTCCGCATGGCCGACAATAGCAAGGCCAAAACCTTGCTGGGCTGGACCCCACGCGACGTCCGCACCTCCATCACGGATACCGCGCGTAGCCTGATCCGCGAAGGTATCGTGCGGGTTTAAAGCCCCTGCGCCAAGGCTTCCAATTGATCGGCGGCGGCGTTCCAGCCGGCTTCAAAGCCCATGGCTTCATGCTGGGCCTTGGTTTCGTCGCTCCAATGCCGCGCACCCCATTCCATGAGGGTGCCACCGTCGGGCGCATCTTCCAGCACGACATAGCCGGTCATGAAGGGGGCGTTGGCACCGGGCATCCAGTCGCCAATATAGGCATCGGTGAAGGTTTGCTTATGGCCTTCGATCACCTCAACATATTGACCATAAAGCTGATTTTCTTCTCCAGCCGGGCCATTCATCACAATGTAACTGGCACCACCCGCGCGCACATCAATTTTGGCCACCGACACATACCACGGCTTGGGGCAATACCATTGCTTCAGGAGGTCGCCTTCAGACCAGCAGCGCCAGACCTTGGCGCGCGGCGCTTTGAGGTGACGGGTGATTTTAAGGGTACGCGCGTCAGCCATGGTCAAGCGTCTTCTTCTTTTTTGCACCCTTTAGGAGCGCGAATACAGCCATGGCATGGCCATGGCCCAAATCATGATGTGCCTTTAGCCAAGCCACTATCGCCCCTGCCTTGGTGCTGGGTTTAAGAATGCCTGCCTCGGTCCAGCCTTGTTCGTCTGCCAGACGGCGAAGATCGGCAGGGGTCAAGCCCGTCTTTTTGTGGATTGTATCGAGATAGGCTTGAAAAGACATAGGGCACGCACCTGCAGGCAAAATGGGCACTTAGGTCGGCTTCACACTTCCTAAAAAGCCAATCACCAACAGCAAAGCATAGGTCAACCAGACCCACAAGCGGGCGCGGTCCATCGCCCGGCGCAGTGGGATTTCAGTTTCATCGCTAGAGCCCTTTTCAATGACCGCCAATAAGAGCGGGCCAACGGGCTTGCCTGCGACATCAATCATGATTGCCGCGCCAAAAATGGCAGCAAAGACCAAAGCCTTTTGGCTAAGCCAGCTTTCGATAAGCGGCCCCCAGCCCAGAAGCGAGGTGATGCCGATACCGGCATAAAAGGCTGTGATGGCAAGTTTCAACCAGAATTCAATTTGCTTGAGTTGGGGCACAATGGGCTTGCCCGTCATCAGATGGATTGCCCAGGTCAGGCTCATCCAGGCAGCCCCCACCAGCCAAGCCAGCCACAAGCCCCAATCGGGCACATCCCAATAGCCTGCTACATCGACCAGCGTGATCGACAAGGGCACCATGATGACCCAAGCGGTGCGCGGCCCCATATCGACCACGCCCAATAGCCTTAAAAGCTCTAGCCGTGTGGCAAGTGGCTTTGCCCGATTGCGAAAGGCCGAACCCAAGATTGCCACGCCAAGATCGCCGCCTAGCCAGAAGACAAACGCCAAGACATGGACATAAACGAGGATGTCATAGAGGCCCATGAAGTCTCCTCAAGGCGGGCAAGCAAAGAAAAAGACTTACTTCACACGCCGCTCTTTGATGCAAGTGCGTTTCACCAGCTTGTCGTTTTCAAACCAATGCCAGGTGCGACCGCGATCATTGCCATCATCGGATAATTGGATCATCTCATAGAGATAGGTGCCGGGGCTGTCCTTGCGCGTCCAGGTCAGCACAACCGTCTTATCGTCAATTTCCCATGCCCGACCGAAGATGCGTTCAGTATCCCACCAAATCTGCTTATCCTTATAGGTTGCGGGGAAATGGATTTCCTCACGGCGACCATCAGGCCACGTATAAGTATTGATCTGATAATAGGGATAGGTCGCGTCATCTTGGAATTTGCATTGCAGATGCGAGGTGTGGCGATCCAACTCAACATTATTGGCATCGACATGGATATATTCGCCCACCCATTCGCCCTCATGACGGGCTAGAAGCGGCATGCCGGTTCGAATTGTGTCCATAATGCAGAATCCCTTTTGAAGCAGACCAAAGACGTCTAAGCTGCGCTAGTAAATGATATATCCTATACCTCTGACAAGGCCTTCCCGTGGAAAACCTCATCCTTCTGCAGCGCCATGATAATCACTCTGCCACTTTGTGGATCAATCGACCAGACAAGCGCAACGCACTGACGGTGGCGATGTG
The DNA here is from genome assembly GCF_020253525.1 of Aquidulcibacter sp. Classification (GTDB taxonomy): domain Bacteria; phylum Pseudomonadota; class Alphaproteobacteria; order Caulobacterales; family Aquidulcibacteraceae; genus Aquidulcibacter. The sequence goes on along the minus strand of NZ_JADCBK010000052.1, from coordinate 39,938 downwards.
GGCGGCTTTGCCGGAAGGTGTGGCTGAAGCGGTCGCTGACCCTGAAATCAAGCTCCTGTTCCTGAGAGGGGCTGGTGGGGTATTTGCTGCCGGGGCTGATATTGCCGAAATGCCGGAGGTCTATGCTACGGCTGAAGCCGCGCTTCAAAATGATGAGAAGATTCAAGGGGCAATGAAGGCGCTGGAAGATTGCCCTAAACCCGTGATCGCCTTGATCGAAGGGCCATGTGTGGGCGGGGGCTGTGGCCTTGCCTTGGCCTGTGACTTGCGGATCGGGGCAGAAGATAGCCGCTATGGCGTCACCCCCGCTAAGCTTGGCCTTGTCTATGGTGCTGGCGATACGCGGCGTTTGATCCAAGCCGTTGGACTTTCCAAAGCCAAAGACATTTTGTTTACCGGCCGCCTGCTCGACAGCGCTGAGGCCTTGTCTTGCGGCCTCATCGACCGACGGGTGAAACGGGAAGACTTGGAAGCGGTGGCCGCCGATTATGCCTCTAAAATCAGCGCAGCTTCCGTCTATTCGATCCGGGCGCAAAAGCAGATATTGGCGATGCTTCGCGGCGGTTGTGACGATGCCGAAGCCAGCCGCGCTTTATTTGGCGCAAGCTTTACGGGCGAAGATTTCAAAGAAGGCTTTGCCGCCTTTATGGAAAAAAGGCCTGCGCAATTTCCTGTGCGCTGATCCCATTTGCGCTAGTTCCTATTCGTGAGTTTGGGGCCAAGAGCCCACCAAAAAGAGGACGACAACGTGGCCAGTTTTGCCATTATTGGCGCGGGGGTTAGTGGTTTGGCTTGCGGCAAGGCTTTGGCTGACGCCGGACATCAAGTCGCCTTGTTTGATAAAGGGCGTGGGCCGGGTGGTCGTATGTCGACCCGAAGGGTGGATACCCCCTTAGGCCAAGCTTATTTTGACCATGGCGCGCAATTTTTTACCGAGCGCGACCCCGACTTTCAAAAGACAATCGCGGCGCTGGAGACACAAGGTGCGGTCGCCAAGTGGCGTGGCATGTTCGTACGCATGGATCGCGACGGCCAAATCCAGACGCTGGGGGATGAACCCCGCTATGTCGGCACGCCGGGCATGAATGGCCTTGTACGCGGCCTTGCCACAGGCTTGAACCCGGTTTGGGGTAAACGGGTCAGCGCCCTTTCGGGGCAAAAAGGCGCGTGGCACCTGCAGTTTGAAACTGGCGAGACTTTGGGGCCGTATGATCAAGTCATCTGCGCCGTGCCCGCCGAACAAGTCAGCGATCTTTTGGCCGCCCATACGCCCACCATCGGGGAACAGGCCAGAGCGATCCGCTCTCTGCCCTGCTGGGCTGGGCTTTTTGCCTTTGAGGTGCCCTTGGCATGTGAGTGGGACATGGCACGCTTTGAGGCCCACCCCGTACTGGATGTGATTTCTTCCAGCGTGTCTAAGCCCGGCCGTACGGGGCCTGCGGCTTATGTTGTGCATGCCCACCCCGCGTGGTCGGTCGCACATTTAGAAGAAACCGCCGACCAGATTAGCCTAGCGCTTTTTGAGGCCTTAGCCGAAGTGTGCGGCCCCCTACCAAAGCCGCTTGTTCAAACCGCCCATCGCTGGCGCTATGCCCGGGTCGAAACCAGCCATGGACCGGGCTATCTTTATGATGAAGGTCAAGGCATTGGCGCGTGTGGCGACTGGCTGTCAGGGCCACGGGTGGAATCGGCTTGGCTGTCTGGCCACCACTTGGGCCAGGCCCTGTCAGCTTAGCTGACAAAACCAAAAGACCGCACTACAAGCTTTTAAACAGCATTTCTCTCAGCCGGATTGTCCAAAGGAAGCCCACATGTTCTTGTCCTTAGCCACATGGCCCGAAATTGATCAGCGGCTGAAAGCAGGCAAACGCGGGATCATTATTCCAATTGGCAGCCATGAACAGCATGGCCCAACGGGCCTGATTGGCACCGATGCGCTCTGCCCCGATATTATTGCGCGCGAAGCCGAAAAGCAGGCAGATATTTTGCTTGCACCGCCCTTCTCCATTGGGATGGCGCAACACCACATGGGCTTTCCGGGCTCGATGACTTTACGGCCGTCCACCATGATCGCCACCATCGTTGACTGGACTGCAAGCCTAACGCGTGCGGGCTTTGACCGCCTCTATTGGGTCAATGGCCATGGCGGCAATGTGGCAACCATTCAAGCCGCCTTTGCAGAAACCTATGCCCCCTACTCGCTGCGCGGCGAGGCTGCCCCCTTTGCGCATATGTTGAAGAATTGGTGGGAATTGCCGGGGATAGAGCGGCTGTGCCTCGACATGTATCCCGTTGGCCATGGCTCACACGGCACAGCCTCGGAAGTCGCGGTCACCTATTGGGCTTACCCCGAACGCGCTGACCTCGCCAAGCTGGTGCTAGAGCCCAAGATCGCACCCAATGGCCCGATCCGCGATGCCGCAGACTATCGCCGCCGTTTCGCCGATGGCCGCATCGGTTCTGACCCAACCCAGTCGACGCCAGAGCAAGGCGGCAAGATTGTCGAAGCCGCAGCTAAGGCCCTGATTACCGACGCCACCCATTTCTTTGCTGAGACTGCCTGATGGCCCAAGCCCCCCATAATTTCGATGTCCTGATTTCTGGCGGTGGCCTGGTTGGGCTGACCTTGGCTTTGGCGCTCGACCAAGGCGGCTTGAAGGTTGCCGTTATTGACCGGCTACCAGCAGCGGATTTGTTGGAAGAAACCTTTGACGGTCGCGCCACCGCCATGGGCTTTGCCACCTATCGCATGATGCAGAGCTTGGGCGTCGCCCGTCATATTGGCGAAGTGCAGCCGATTGAACAGATTTTGGTGTCAGACGGTCGGGTCGGCAGCCCGTCGCGCAAGGGTGGCCCGTCTTCCCTCACCTTGCATTTTGACCATCGTGAAACAGGTGCGGGCGATGAGCCCTTGGGCTGGATGATTGAAAACCGCCGGATTCGCCTGGCTCTCGATCAAGAAGCAGCAACACGGCCCAACATCACCCGCTTGGCCCCCGATGAGATTGCGGATTTGCAAATTGGGACAGGCCAAGTCTCGGCGCGCCTAAAGTCGGGCAAGGAAGTGACCGCGCCTGTCATCGTGGGCGCAGAAGGTCGGGGATCCTATATCCGCAGAAAGACAGGCATCCGCACCTATGGCTGGTCCTATGATCAAACAGGCATTGTGACGACCGTTGCGATGGAGCACAGCCATCAAGGTGTTGCGCATGAATATTTCCTGCCAACCGGCCCATTTGCCATCCTGCCTTTGATGCATAATCGCGCCAATATCGTCTGGTCTGAGAAAACCAGCCGCGCCAAAGCGCTTCTGGCCATGAGCCGCGCCGATTTAGAGCAGGAATTAGCCCGCCGCTTTGGTGATTTCCTTGGCACCGTCAAGCTTGATGCCCCTGTTTGGTCCTACCCCTTGTCGATGGAGCTGGCTGCGACTTGGGCAAAGCCGCGCGTGGCCCTTGCCGGCGATGCGGCCCACGGCATTCACCCGATTGCAGGCCAAGGCCTGAACCTTGGGCTCAAAGACGTTGCCGCTTTAGCCGAAGTACTGGTGGAAGCCCGAAGCCTTGGTCAAGACTTAGGCGATCTGGCCGTACTTGAACGCTATGCCCAATGGCGGCGCACCGATACCATGACCTTGGCCATTTCCTGTGATGCTTTTGTGCGGCTTTTCTCCAACGATATCGCCCCAGTCCGGGCCTTGCGCACCCTAGGCCTTGGGATTGTTGACGCCATTGGCCCAGCACGCCGCTTTTTTGCCAGTCACGCCGGTGGCGCAGTAGGCGACCTGCCGAGACTTCTGCGCGGTGAAAACTTGAAGGCCAATGCATGACCGATTTTGCCACACCCAATTTGCCAGCGATCGATATGGCGGCCACATCTGCCTTTTATCAAAAGCTGGGTTTTGTTGAAGATTATGTCTCGCCCGGCTGGATGATCCTGTCGCGCGGTGGCCTGCAATTGGAGTTTTTTCCCTATCCGGATTTGGACCCGGCTACCTCTTCGTTTGGGAGTTGCTTGCGGGTTGATGATTTACCGGGGCTTTATCAAGCCTGTGTCGCCGCTGGCATATCGCAAACCCCCTTTGGGATGCCACGGGTGCATCCGCCGCAAAAGGAAGCCTCTGGCTTGACGATTTCCTACATGATCGACCCGAATGGGTCTTTGATCCGGATGATCCAGAACGACTAATGCCTACAGCCGCTGCAGCACGGCTTGGGCAAAGAGTTTCGCGCCATGCTTGCCGCCTTGACGGTCGAGCGCCAGATAGAGCCAAGGCTCAATCAATTCCAACTCCATCAAGAGCCAGTTTCCGTCCGCCCCGCGCACGAGATCAACCCTTGCATAGGTCAAGGGCGTGCCATCTGCTTTGGCGAGCACGGCTTCAGCTGCTTCCAGCGCGCCTTCGGGTGCATCAATGCCGGTTTCGACCGCACCATGCTGGCCTTGCGTGCGATAATCGCCTGCTTTGGGCCGCTTGATGAGGGCGTGGGAAAACCGTCCACCAAAGTAAAGCAGCGACAATTCGCCTTCTTCGGTGACCGCAGGCAGAAAAGGCTGGATCAGGGCTGCCGCTGGCGGCAGGATATCTGCGCTCGGCACAGGCTCCCCGCGCTTTAGTCGCGCTTGCCGCCACGCGCCTGCGCCAATGCGCGGTTTGATGATGATTTCATTAGCACCCAAGGCATCAAAACTTTCGAGAATCACCTCTGGGCTACAGGCGTCGATTGCCAAGGTCGGTGGAACAGGTGCACCGCGGCGCTCAAGCTCGGCCAAATAGCCTTTATCCATATTGGCGCGAATGACAGCACCATCATTTAACAGGCGCGCACCAGAGGCTCCAATCTCCGCGATCCGCTTCAAGAAGGTGTCTGTGGCTTGGGGATAATTCCAAGCCAGCAAAGGCAAAACCGCACAAAAGCGCGACCAATCTGTTCCCTCATCTTGCCAGAACACAGGTTCAATCTCGACACCGGATGGGGCAAAGGCCTCGCGCAACAGCACAAGTTGATTATGCGCATAATCGGGCTCGTCCCGATCGGGACGGCTGGGGTAATAGTCGTGGGTGACAAGCAGGGCGATTGGTTTCATGTCCAAGGCGCTAGCCGCATCGCGCGCAAACGTCTAGAGCAAGCCCGCACTAAATTGCTTGCGGCAAGGAGCCCAAAAATGACGACCCAATTTGATGTTTGCGGTGTAGGGAATGCGATTGTTGACGTGATTGCGCCTGCTACGGACGAATTCCTCGCAGAACATCAAATTGCCAAAGGCGCCATGACGCTGATTTTTGATGAGCCGGCGGTTGAGCGCCTTTATGCAACCATGGCGGCAGGTCAAGAAAGCTCGGGCGGGTCAGCCGCCAACACATTGGCTGGCATCGCCTCGCTGGGTGGCAAAGGGGCCTATATTGGCAAGGTTGCCGATGACACATTGGGCAAGGTGTTTCGCCACGATATGAATGCAGGCGGCGTCGCCTATGATACGCCACCCCATTCAAACGGCCCTTCAACCGCACGCTGCTTGATCAATGTGACGCCCGATGGCCAGCGCTCCATGAGCACATTCTTAGGCTGCTCACCCCTTTTGACGCCGGAAGACTTGGACCCTGCGAAACTCGCTTCAGCCCAAATCGTCTTCCTTGAAGGCTATTTGTTTGACGCCGAAGAAGCCAAAGCAGCCTTTGTAAAGGCCTCTGAAATCGCCCATACCGCCGGCAATAAGGTGGCGCTGACCTTGTCAGACCTGTTCTGCGTGGACCGTCACAAAGCCGCTTTCCGGCATCTGGTTGCCAATCATATCGATATTTTGTTCGCCAATGAGGCCGAGATTATCGCGCTGTATGACGCATCAGACTTTGACGCCGCTTTGGCCGCAGCCCGCAAGGATTGCGATTTGGTCGCGCTGACCCGCTCTGAAAAGGGCTCTGTTCTGGCCCGCGGCGATGAAATTGTAACGGTTGCGGCCGATCCGGTTGCGGCGGTGGTCGACACCACAGGTGCAGGCGACCTCTATGCGGCGGGTGTGCTTTTTGGCCTCGCCACGGGCCGCGAGCTTGAGGCCTGCGGCAAATTGGGCTCCTTGGCTGCGGGCGAAGTGATTTCCCATTATGGCGCGCGCCCTTTGGTTAGCCTTGCAGAACTAGCTGCCGCGCGGGGCCTTTAAAGCCAAGGTAGATTGGCGCAAAACTTGCTGTGCGTGCGTCATGATTAAGCATGCGGCCTACCTTGGAACACTCGTCGCCTTAGGCTTTGCCTCCAGCGGGCAAGCCCAAAGCGTCTCCACCTATCGCTCTGATGGGGTAACTGCGCCGCAGGTAAAGGCTGAGGTGCGCAAAGAACGGCCGCGCAAAGTCCGCATCACGCGGTCGAACGATGCGTTGCCACCTGTCGGCAGTTTTATCGATACGATTGAACCTGTGGGTGGGGGTGTGCGCCTGGCTCCGGCTTCTACCGAAAGCCAAAACCCGCCTATCGCCATCTTTTATGATGTACAGGCACAACCACGCCCAAAACAGGCACCGCGGCGACCGCAGCCAGCCCGCCCGCCGCGCAATTAAGCCGCCGGAGCGCCGCGCTTACGTGCGGGCTGCCCTTCCCCTGTCCGGCTCTGGGGGCTAGAAAGCCCAACCTGCGACGGGAACAAACATCAGCATGCTGAAACTTGACGGGCTCACCAAAACCTATGCTGGCCAAAGGGGTGTGAACTCTGTCAGCTTTGAGGTTGCGCCCGGCGAAGTGGTGGGCTTTGTCGGCCCCAATGGCGCTGGGAAGACGACGACGCTGCGGATGATTGCAGGTACGCTTGAGCCCGACCACGGCAGTGTGCACGTACTGGGCCATGATATGTGGTCAAACCGCAAAGCCGCCCAGGCCTTACTGGGCTATTTGCCCGAACATGCCCCCCTGTATGAGGATATGACCCCGCGCACTTATCTGGACTTTTTACTGGCCGCGCGCGGGCTTGTTCGTAACCAGCGCACCGCTTTGGTCAGCCAAGCCGCCAAACGCACCCAGATTGAAGATGTGCTGGATCGCAGGATTGAGAGCCTCTCGAAGGGTTATCGCAGGCGTGTGGCGCTGGCCGGTGCCCTCGCTCATGACCCACCCGTCCTTATATTGGATGAGCCCAGCGATGGCCTTGACCCCAACCAAAAGCGGGTGACGCGGGCGCTGATCCGGGACCTTTCCCCCGGCCGCATCATTTTGATCTCCACCCATCAATTGGACGAAGTTGCCACTTTGTGCAGCCGTTTGATTTTAATAGCCGATGGTCACGTGCGGGCAGACCAGAGCCCAGCTGACTTTGCCGCACAAGACCCTAAAGGGCAGATTGAAGACGTGTTTTATCGCCTGACCGTCGCTTCAACGGACGGGCCGGAAAAGCCGGGCGAGGCACACATATGACCGCCTTTTGGACCGGCTTTCGCGCGCTCTATTGGCGGGAGTTGCGCCAAGATGCCGGCAACCCCCTCGCCTATGTCTTTGGTGCCAGTTTTGTGTCGGCCTCAGTCCTTTTGGCATTTCAAGTGGGCGGTTTGTTTGAAGCTGGCCGAGCCGAACTGGTTGCCTTTTTCCAATTCCACCCGTGGCTGTTTGTGGTTTTAATGCCTGCGCTCAGCATGCGGGCTTGGAGTGACGAGGCGCGGACTGGCACGTTGGAAACCTTGCTGTCGTTACCGGTGCCGACCTCAGCACTGGTTCTTGCCAAATTCATGGCGGCATGGACCTTGGCGTGCCTGATGCTGGCCCTCACAACCCCACTCTGGTTGGGCCTTAGCCTACTTGGCCCGGTAGACCATGGTGCGACTTTGACGGCTTATCTGGGATCTTGTCTGTTGGCCGGGGCCTATCTGGCGATTGGCATGGCGGCATCAGCGGCCAGCCGCAGTCAAGTCTTGAGCTTTGTTTTGGCGCTAAGCTTTAGCTTTTTGGCCACAGCGGCGGGCCTGCCCTTGGTGGGTAGCACGCTGGCAGGTTTTCTGCCGCTCCCCCTAACTGAAGCGCTTGCTGCACTGTCCATGCTGGACGCTTTTGCAGGGTTTGAGCGCGGTGTGATCGAAGCCCGTGCCCTCAGCTACTTTCTGGCTGTCATGGCATTGGGCCTTGCACTGACTGGCCTGTGGGTTGATCATAAGCGCGGGGGGCAGGCATGAAGCGGCCCCTTTTCACCCGGCTTGCTGCAGCACTTTTGGTGGTCTTGTTTCTCTGCAGCCAAGTGATCAGCCAAAATTGGTTCGCGGCACTGCGCCTCGATACGACCCAAGATCAAGACTATACGCTTTCGGCTAACACACGGGCGGTTTTGGGTGACATCCAGCAGCCTTTAGAACTACGCCTGTATTTATCGCGCGACGCCCTGACCGAAGACCCTGTCATGCGGAGCTTTAGCAAGCGGGTGGCCGATTTGCTGTCGGTCTATGCCAGCCAAGCCCGTGGCCAGATCAAGCTGACCCTGATCGATCCCAAGCCCTTCTCAGCGGCAGAAGACGAAGCGCTGAAGGCAGGCCTAACCCCTATTCCAGGCCCGAACCCCGATGATGCCGCAGCCTTTTTAGGTTTGGTGGTCAAAAGCCCCTATGGCCGCGATGTGGTGCTGCCGTTGCTGGACCCGCGTGAGGCAGCCAGCCTCGAGTTTCACCTAACCCGTGCGGTGGTCAAACTTCAGGAAGCAAAGCCAACGCGGGTTGCCATGCTCACAAGCTTGCCTTGGCTCGTCACGTCGGACCCACAAAGCGGTGGCCTGCGACCTGTGGCTGAGGTCGCGCAGCTGTTGACGCAGGAAACCGATTTCTCGCTGCTCAGCCCCGATTTTCAGGCGGTTCCATCTGGCATCGATGTGCTGATTTTGGCCCAGCCTGAGGCTTTGACCGATGCGCAGCAATTTGTGCTCGACCAATATGTCCTCTCGGGTGGCAAGCTCTTGATCTTTCTCGACCCCGCCTCGACCGTATCGCGGGATGGCGGCGGCGGGCTTGAACAGGGCAGCCAAGCGCTGGGTCGGTTGACGCAAGCGTGGGGGGTAAGTGTCCAGGGCGATGTGATCGCAGACCGCACTTTTGCGCTACCGGTACAGACCGGCCTTGCAGGGCGCAACGCAATTGCCCCCCAGCCTCTGATCTTCCGTGTGCCCGCGAGTGGCCTTAATCAGGACCAAGCCATCACATCGGGCCTAAGCCAAGGTGTGCATGTCGCGACGCCGGGTGAAGTGGTCCCCCTTGGTCAAACCAGCACCCGCTTTACCCCGCTTTTGACCTCCTCGACCGATACCATGCGCTTAGAGGCCCAGCGCGCCTTGTCGGGCATAAGCCCGCAAGATGTGGAATTGAGTTGGCAGAGCTCAGGCCAGCGCCAAATCTTGGCGGCAGAGGTGCAAGGGACATGGACCACCGCCTTTCCAGCCGGGAATCCGCGCGATCAAAACGCAAGCACGCTCAAAACAAGCACCCGTCCGGGCCAAATCCTCATCTTTGGCGACGTCGATCTTCTGGCCGACAGCCTCTATATCGATGACACCGGCGCCGTGGCCGATAATGCGCGCTTGCTCCTCAATAGTGTCGATTATCTTGCAGGCAAAACGCAACTTCTAAGCCTGCGATCCAAAACGCCCCGCCCGCGCAACTTGGTTGAAGTTGAAAGATTGCGGCAGGCCGCCCAAGCCCGCATTCTAGAAGAAGAGCAAGCTTTAGAGAACCGACTGGCGCTTGCTGAAGCCCGCCTAAAAGAGATTGAGACCTCAGAAGCGCTTGAAGGGGTGATTGCCTCTGACGTGACAGACAAAGAACGCGCCCAAGTCCGCCAAGACGTGCAAGAGGCACGGACGCGCTTGCGGGCCGTGCAAGAAGGTGTGCGCGAGGGGGTGGCCGGGATCAAAACGCGCCTCATGCTAATCCCCGGAATTGTGATCCCTGCGCTCATTTTGCTGGCAGGCCTCGTGGTCCAGATGCTGCGGCGACGCCAAGCCAAAAAGGTCGCCGCATGACTGGAATGCGTCCGACCACCGGCGACCTCAAGCGGCGGGATATCGTGTTGCGTTTGGGCGCGATAACCCTGCTTGGAATAGGCCTTAGCCTGAGTGCCCATCTAAGCCGGTCTGGGGCGGGGCCGGGGCAATCCAAATCGGGCAAGCTCTTTCCAAGACTTGCCAGAGATTTATCGAAAGTCAGCCGGATCGAGATACTTGGGCCCTCAAACCAATTTGAACTCGTGAAAGTCTCAGGCACGTGGGTCATGCCCCTGGCCGATTCCCATGCCATAGCCGAGGCGCCGCTGCGCCGCCTTTTGAAGGCAGTGTCAGACCTTCGCTATGTCCGCGCTTTGCCACCCCCAACCCAACAAGATGCCGCTGCCAGCCAAATTGATCCGCGCACCGGCGGGGACGGGGTTTGGCTGTCGCTCGAGACCGACGCGCGAGAAAAGCTCGCCACCCTCATCGTCGCAAGACGGGGGGATCGGACCTTGGTCTTATTGTCCGATGACACCACCTTATATGAAGTGACGTCCGCCGATTGGCCAAGTTTGACTTCGGCCAGTGCGTGGCTGGATTTGCCGCACTTTGACATCCCGCCAGAGCGAATTGCGACCATAAGCCTCACACGGACCGGGCAAGGCCCGATTGATATCGTCCGCCGACCGGATGGCGGCTTTGCGCCGGTCGGTGGCAGCGCAAATGCCTCCATCACCGATATCGCCTTGGTGTTGACGCGCTTGGCTTTTCAAGATGCGCGACGTGAAAGCCGGATGATCGGCCCCGCAAGCTTTCGCCATGAGACAAGCCTAAAATCAGGCCTGATCTTAGCACTGGAGGGTTATGAGGCCGATGGCCAATTCTGGGTCAAAGTGCGCGTGGATGCGAGTAAGGCGGCGACCGATGAAGAGGGCCAACGTTTGACCGAAGCTACCCGCGGCTGGGCTTATCAAGTGCAACCTAAGCTGGGCACCTTGCTTTCGACCCCAACTGCCTTGCTTCTGCAGGCCGGGCCCTGACCGATTGCGCACGCTTTTGTGCTGCGTCTGATCGCGCTCTAACGCTGGACCTGATGGCGTGTGCGTTCTAACTGAGGACTTATGATTTCTGGCTTTGCAAACCCGCAACGTTTCCTCGGTCTCAGCAACTGGCTGTTGCCGATCACCAGTGTGCTGGCCGTCTTTGTAACCGGCATTGGCGTGGTTTGGTCGCTGCTTTATGCCCCGGCCGACTATCAGCAAGGTGAGACCGCGCGCATCATGTATATTCATGTGCCCGCAGCTTGGATTGCCGTGGGTGCCTACACGGGCATGGCGATTGGCAGTGTGTCTTATCTGGTCTGGGGCCATGCGCTTGGCGATATTGCCGCCAAAGTGATGGCCCCCATTGGCGCGGCCTTTACCGCCCTGTGTCTGGCCACTGGTTCTATCTGGGGCCGGCCCATGTGGGGCACCTGGTGGGAATGGGATGGCCGGCTAACCTCTGTCCTTGTGCTGTTCTTTCTCTATTTGGGCTATATGGCGCTGCGAAGCGCGTTAGATGAGACCAGCAAAGCCTCTAAAGCGGCAGCGATCCTCTGCTTGGTTGGCACGATCAATATCCCCATCATCCGCTTCTCGGTTGAATGGTGGAATACGTTGCACCAAAAGGCATCGGTCATTCGCGAGGGCGGTCCGAGCCTTGACCCCAGCTTACTACATCCCCTGCTTGTCATGGGCGTCGCGTATCTGCTGATCTTCACCGCCTTGACCTTGGCAGCCATGCGCGCCGAAATCTGGAAGCGCTCGGCCGATGCGATCCAAGCGAGGTTGCAGGCATGACCCCACAATTTGCTTCCCTCTCTGACTTTATGGCCATGGGTGGCTATGCCGGTTTTGTGTGGGGCGCTTGGGGCTTGAGCGTTGCGGTCATCACCGCCCTCATCCTGCGGGCTATTGTGAATGGACGTCAGCAAAAGGCCCGCTTAGAAGCCTTGCGCCAAGAAAAGGATGCAGGCGCAAACCCATGAGCGAACAGCCCAAAGCCAATCGCCTAATGGCCTTTTTGCCGCTGGCCTTGTTTCTGGCGCTGGCGGGATTGTTTGCTTGGGCCATGTTTGGCCAACGGGTTGACCGCCACGCCAGCGCCTTAATTGGCAAGCCCGTTCCACCGATTGTTTTACCCGATATGGACGGCAATACGCTTGACCTTGCCAGCTATAAGGGCCGCGCCGTCATTGTGAATGTGTTTGCGTCTTGGTGTGCCCCGTGCCGGGTTGAGCACCCGATGTTGCTGCAATTGGCCAAGGACAAGCGCTTTGTCGTGATCGGCCTTGCCTATCGCGACGACCCGAGCAAAACCCAAGCTTATCTGGATGAATTGGGCGACCCCTATGCCCAGACCGGCATCGATCGGCAGGGCGCGGCCGGGGTGCAATTGGGTTTAGGCGGTGTGCCCGAGACCTATGTCATCAGCGCTAAGGGTATTGTCTTGGCCCGACATCGGGGCGAAATCACGCCGAAAGTTGCCGCCGATTTGGCGCAATTGGCAGCCCGCAATTCAACTCCCTAAAGCTGATTTGTTTGCGGTGGCGGGCCTGCCCGAGTTGTTTGTAAATCATTAACGCAACTCAGATTAGCCCTGTCTCTATGAAAGTTGATCCGCCCCTTTTTCCCCAATCACTCGGCCATACCCCTACGTCGGCGCGTCCTTCGGCGAACACAAGCGAGTCGATCAAGGCGTTTGCTGCACTGTTGAGTGCAGCCAATCAACGTTCCAGCCTGCCGCGTACACCGTCAAATGAAGCCCCAGCGGCACAACAAGCTTCTGGTTTAAATTCAAGCCCTTCCGTCAAGGCAGAAGAAGCCGCACCGCAAACCGGATTGGCCCGACCAGGGCGGGTCATCGATATCCGCGTCTAGGCAGAAAATTTAGCTAAAATCCGATTCAAATCTAGTTCAAATCAATCTCGAACTTGAGTCAATTTCTCCTAATTCTGCGGACCATTTATTTGTAACTTATGGGTAACATAGCGCTTGGTTACAACGACCAAGCGCCTGAATGGCGTTCCACCGCTTGATGAAGGATCATACAATGATTGGCATCAACTCTGGCTTTGGGCCCGTACAGGCCTTACAGCTGCAGGTCGCAGCCCGCAGTGATCCGTCCCAAAAAACTTCGGACGACATGCGCGCTCGCGACACCGGGTCAGACCAAGCCGAAAAGGCCTTTGAAATTGATCTGACAATGCCTCGAACCCCGTCGGATCAGTTACCTAAAGCGCACCACATGGATTTCCTCTCGCAGATGGAAGCGATTGTGTCTGCCAATTCAACGCAGGTAACGACCAGCGATCTTACGACCGATGCCGCTCGCCTTCAGGCGCTGCAAATCCGTCAACAATTGGAGTCACAGCCATTTGGGATCACCAATCGTGCATCCCAACTTGCACTGGCCTTGTTCCGCTAAGCGCGGCTAACTCCACCCCCCTCTTTGTATGCGTGCCTTCGAGAGTTCCACCATGCCGATCGCTATCGGCATGCATGGGGGCGGCTGTCCGCACCCATGGGCTGAGCGAAGTTCCCCCTAACAGGGCCATAGCGCCCGTTTCAGCAACGCGTGACTTGAAGTCAAATCAATTGCTAAATGCAAGGAGATCACAATGATCAGTGTCAACACCAATCTGGCTGCCATGGCCGCCATTCAAAATCTCAACCGTACCGGGTTAGAGTTACAGCAGACCCAATCGGCCATCTCGACCGGCAAGAAAATCGCCAATGTCCGTGACAATGGCGCGGTTTGGGTGATTGCCAATAAAATGTCGACCGATGTGCAATCTTACAGCCGGGTGCGGGAATCGAATGATCGCGCCACGGCCATTCTCGACACCGCCATTGCCGCCGGTGAAGGGATTATGGAATTGCTCAATGAGATGAAGGCCAAGGCTTTGGCTGCCACCCAAACGGGCCTGTCTGCTGGGTCGCAAGCCGCACTTACTGCCGACTTTAACCAATTGCGGGATCAGATCACCACGGTGGTTGCCAATGCTTCCTTTGATGGCACCAATATGGTGGGCGCAACCCCAGACAGCGCCATTGGCTTGGGGGATTCATCTGGAGGCAACGGGATTACCATTGCTGGGGCGAACCTCAGCTTGGGCGGCCCTGTGGTGAGTGTGGCGACAGGCACTACGGTTGACACCGCCTCCAATGCCAGCACCGCACTTGGCTTGGTCAATGCTTCCATCACCGCCTTGGGGACGCAATTGGCAACCTGGGGCGCGGGCGCGAAGCGACTAGAAGTTCACCGCCAATTTGTCGGCAAGCTACAAGATGCGCTGAACACGGGTATTGGCTCTTTGGTTGATGCAGACTTGTCCGCTGAAAGCGCCAAGTTGCAATCCTTGCAAGTGAAGAAGCAATTGGGCATCCAAGCGCTCTCGATTGCCAACTCAACAACCCAATATGCTTTGGGCTTGTTTCGCTAGCCCGAAAAACAAAAATTAATCATATAACTAAGGCTCGGATGGCGGCATGTGCCTTCCGAGCCTTTTGCCTGTTGCAAGCCCCTTCAGCGCCCCAATTGCGCTGCAGATGCAGATTGTTACCGAGAGTAACTAAAGATTCATAACCCATGGGTAATATGGGCTCGTCAAAACGACAAGGCGATAAAACATCGCCCAAATGCAAAAAGCAAAGGGATCAAAATGATCAGTATCAATACCAATATCGGGGCTATGGCGGCTATTCAAAACCTCGCCTCGACCAAGCGGGATCTGCAAACCACGCAAAATGCCATTGCAACTGGAAAAAGCGTTGCATCGGCTAAGGACAATGGCGCAATCTGGACCATCGCCAACAAGATGACATCCGATGTCATGGCCTATAACCGCGTGCGGGAATCGAATGATCGGGCAGGCGCTATCCTCGATACCGCCATCGCCGCAGGCGAGAGCATCATGGAATTGCTCAATGAAATGAAAGGCAAAGCCCTCGCCGCTTCTCAGCCTGGACTTTCGGCTGGCTCTCAAGCCGCATTGAACGCGGACTTCATTCAGTTGCGAGACCAAATCACCAATGTGATCGCAAATGCTTCGTTTGACGGCGCAAACCTTGTAGGCGCCTCGCCAGCATCCGCGGTTTCTTTGGGCGATGCCAGTGGCGGCAACAACATCACTGTCGCCGGTGCGAACTTGTCACTGGGGGGCTCGACAATTACCGTAACGGCGTCCTCGGCAATCGACACCGCAACTAATGCGACCACCGCCTTGGGCCTTGTCAACACATCCATCACCAACCTGGGTACGCAACTGGCAACTTGGGGTGCGGGTGCCAAGCGCTTTGAAGTCCATCGCACCTTTGTCGCGAAGCTGTCCGATGCCCTTAATACCGGGATTGGGGCCATCACCGATGCCGACCTCAGCAAAGAGAGCGCGAAACTGCAGTCGCTTCAAGTCAAGCAACAATTGGGCATTCAGGCACTATCGATTGCCAATAGTTCTGCTCAGTCTGCCCTTTCACTCTTCCGATAAGAGAAGAGACTATAGAAAACCCATTCTATACTTTGGCCCGGACGTCACCGTCCGGGCCTTTTTTGTATTTGGCAAAAGAGGTAGCTTAGCGAATACCGGGCACGTGCAGAGCAGCTTCGGCTTCAGCCTTTTCCTTCATCGCAGAGCCGGCATGGCGACCGAGCTCTAAGCGGGCAATCGTGCGATTATGCACTTCATCCGGGCCATCAGCCAAACGTAGGGTGCGCTGGTGGGCATAGGCTTGGGCAAGGCCAAAGTCTTGGCTGACCCCGCCACCGCCATGGGCTTGGATCGCATCATCAATGATCTGAAGGGCCATAGTTGGCGCTTGGACTTTGATCATCGCGATTTCCGCGCGGGCAACCTTATTGCCAACAGTATCCATCATATAGGCGGCTTTGAGGCAGAGCAGACGCGTCATTTCCAGATCGATACGGGCACGTGCGATACGCTGTTCCCAAATCGAATGTTCTGCGACCGTTTTGCCGAATGCAACGCGGGTGACCAAGCGCTTACACATTTTTTCCAGCGCGACTTCAGCAACACCGATCGTGCGCATGCAATGGTGGATACGGCCTGGACCTAAGCGCCCTTGAGCAATCTCAAAGCCTGCGCCTTCGCGCAAGATCAGATTTTCAGCAGGTACCCGCACATTTTCCATCTTCACTTCAAAATGGCCATGGGGTGCATCGTCATAGCCAAAGACATGCAGCGGACGCACTAAGGTCACGCCCTTTGCATCCAAAGGCATCAGGATCTGGCTTTGCTGGGTGTAGGACTTGGCACTGGGGTCAGTTTTGCCCATCACAATGGCGACTTTGCAGCGCGGATCGCCAACGCCAGAGCTCCACCATTTGGTGCCATTAATCACATATTCGTCGCCATCGCGCACGATGGAGGTTTGGATATTGGTGGCGTCTGACGAAGCCACAGCGGGTTCTGTCATCAAAAAGGCCGAACGGATTTCGCCATTCATCAGGGGGCGGAGCCATTTTTCCTTTTGCGCCAACGTACCATAGCGCATCAACACTTCCATATTGCCGGTGTCCGGTGCCGAGCAATTGAAGACTTCTGACGCAAAACCAACGCGGCCCAAGATTTCAGCAATCGCGGCATAGGTCACATTCGATAGGCCCGGGCCTTCAAATTCGAACGTGTCGTCAACATGGGCTGCACCATGGCTGGGCGGCATGAACATATTCCACAGGCCAGCGGCTTTAGCTTTTGCCTTCAGTTCTTCAACAATAGGAATGACCTTCCAGCGCTCGCCCTCAGCGTCCTGCTTTTGATACACAGGGATAGCTGGGATGATATGCTCTTCCATAAAGGCCTCAACACGTGCGACCCAATGCTTGGTTTGTTCTGAATGTTCGAAAATCATGTCCTGCTCCCTGTTTCGTGTTCTTCTACGTTCCCCCTAACCTAGCCCCGTGCTGGCGGGAGGGCAATCGAAAGCATGAGACTTGAAGTGGATATTGCTGCGGCATAAACAGCAAGGCATGCAACTTAACCCTGTTACCGCCAGCCTCTACGACGTGTCGCTTACCCCTTTGGTGGAATCAGACCGGGAAGAGTTGCGCATCGCCGCCTCAGACCCTGCCCTATTTCGCTACTGGCCACGCAATATGGCGGCCGACAAATGGGATGAGAACTTTGACTGGATGTTGAAAGAGCAAGCTGCTGGTCGTTGGATTTTGCATACGGTTCGCCTGTCTAATGGCCGCCTTGTCGGCCAGACTTGTTATCTCGCGATCCGGCCAGAGCATAAGGGCGTCGAGATTGGCGGCACGTGGTATGCGGCAGACGTCCATGGCACCCAAGTCAATCCAGCCTGCAAACTTGCCCTGTTGGAAAACGCCTTTGCCTGTGGCGCTGAACGGGTAGAACTGAAGACCGATGCGCGTAACAGTCGCTCTCGTGCGGCCATTTTAAAGCTGGGTGCCGCGTTTGAAGGCATTTTCCGCCGCCACCTTCTTTTGCCCGACGGCCATTGGCGCGACACCGCTTGGTTCTCTATCCTGCGAGAAGAATGGCCGCAGGTTAAAGCGGGACTTGAGGCGCGCCTTGTGGGCAGATGACTAGCCGAGCGCTTGCACCAAGGCCTTTAGGCGTTCAACTAAGCCCATCTCATCCTCGGTAAAGTCATTTTCCACCCACCAACGCTCCAGCTCTCGCAAGATTGCGCCAATGGCCGGGCCGGGCCGTGCGCCTGCTGCCAGCACCTGTTCCCCGGTCACAGGAAAGCGCGGGGCAACAAAGCCGCTCGACAAGGCAATCATAGCGCGCCATTGGCTGGTCCGGCGCGGTTCCGGGTCGCCTGCCCACGCGAGGCGCACGCGATCAAGATAGAGCGGCACCCCCATCCAATAGAGGGCTCGACGAACCTCGCGTGCTGATAAATAAGACTGGATGACCGTCTGATCTGCGGCCCAAGCCAGGAGCCGGTCGCCTTCCGCACTCGACAATTTAAGGCGGCTGACTAAGCCTGCAACCCGGGTTGGATCACGCGGCAACAGGGCCATCAAGCGTTGGAGTGGGTCTGGCTCTAGGAAGAGGCTATTTTCAATCTCGACCAAATGGTGCAGCGCTTCAAGGCCCTCCGCTTCGGGTAAGGTGGCCGCCAAGACGCCTGCCTGCGCCATGGCAGTCAAAACCACGCGGGGATCGGGGGCCGCCAGCAAGCGCTTGAGCTCCATCCATACCCGCTCAACCGACAATTTTGCGATGCCGTCGCGATGTGCGGCACATGCTGCCAAAGCGACCGAGTCTGGGGTGCCTTTGCCATAGAAGGCATGAAAGCGGAAAAACCGCAGGATACGCAAATAGTCTTCGGTGACGCGCTTCGCCGCCTCGCCCACAAAGCGGACATGGCCTGATTTCGCATCGGCAATGCCCGTGCCGATTGGGTCAAAGACACGGCCTTGCACGTCACAATAAAGCGCATTCATCGTCAGGTCGCGACGCTGGGCGTCGGCCAACCAATCATCGGTAAAGGCCACTTCAGCATGGCGGCCATCCGTGGCTATATCGGTGCGAAGGGTGGTAACCTCGACAGGCTTGCCCGCGGGAATGGCGGTGACGGTGCCATGGGCAAGACCCGTGGGCACCACTTTGATCCCGGCTGCTTGCAGGGCTGCCATAGCAGCTTCGGGCTCTAGCTGGGTCGCAATATCAATATCATGCGCCAATTTACCTAAAACCGCATCGCGCACACAGCCGCCAACCAACCGCGCGCCATCGGCGCGGACCGCATTAAGGGCGGCAAGGACAGCTTGCGCATCTGGGTTGCGCACCAAGGCATGATTGGCGAGGCTCATCTCAGTCATGGTGCGCAGATAGGGCTGAATGCGTCCTCTGTCATCCCAACAACTGTTTGGCGTGGGTTAAGTGTCACGCAAAGTCGCCCGTCTGCTGCCACAATTCGATTTTTGTCCCGTCGGGATCAACCAGCCAAGCAAACTTGCCATAGGGCTCTTCTTGAACATCGCCCAGCATGTCGCCGCCCGCCGCCAGTATTTTGACGATGAGGGCGTCGAGATCATCAACCCGGAAGTTGAGCATGACATCGCGGGTGGAAGGCTCAAAATAAGCTGTATCCGCCTTGAAAGGACTCCAGATTTGATACCCGTCTTGGCCCGCCAGCGCGAAATTGACGCCATACTCATCAAGCGCAAAGCCAAGCACATCGCGGTACCAAGCCTTTAACCGGTCCGGGTCAGGGCTTTTGATAAAGACCCCGCCCAAACCCAAAACACGACCGCGATCTGTCATCATCTGCTCCTATTCAAACAGAGCTTTAAGCTCCCGCTTCAGGATTTTGCCGTTGGCATTGCGCAACAAGGGCTCGTGCATGATGCGCACATGGGCAGGCACTTTGAAGCTGGCCAGCGAGGCCCCAACCCAGCGCTTCAACTCTTCTGCTGTCAACGTCGAGCTGGGCGGTACGGTGACGACCGCCCCCACCTCTTCGCCCAACACTTTGTGCGGCACACCGATGATCGCGGCATCGGAAATGTCAGGATGCTTGTAGAGAATGTCTTCAATTTCAGAGCAATAGACATTCTCGCCACCGCGAATAATCATGTCTTTGGCGCGATCAACGATGAAGATAAAGCCTTCCTCGTCCATTTTGACCAAATCGCCCGACTTGAACCAGCCACCGCCAAAGGCTGCTTCGGTGGCTTCGGGTTTGTTCCAATAGCCGACAATGACATTGGGACCACGAATCCACAGTTCGCCCACTTCACCAACCGGCACGTCCTTGCCATTGGCATCGACCACGCGCACATCATTGATTGGATGGGCCGGACCGCAGGATAAGGGCCGCAGCTCATAATCTTCTGAGCCGATATTGGTAACGGCGGCCGAGGTTTCGGTCAGGCCATAGCCTTGGCCGGGGGAAACTTTCGGGAAGGTTTCGACGATCTTGCGCACCAATTCTGCCGAAGAAGGTGCCCCACCATAGGAAACGCTCTCCACCGTCGAAGTATCGAATTCCTTCAAACGTGGGTGCTCAATCACCTGCCAGGCGATTGCTGGCACGCCGCCAAAACTGTTGATCTTTTCCCTTTCGATCAACTCAATCCCTTTCAGCGCATCCCAGCGGTGCATCATGACGATCTTCACCCCCTGTGCCACTGACGGCACCAAAACCGCGTGGCACCCGGTGACGTGGAAGAAGGGAATGGCGAGCAAAGTTGCCTTTTTGGGCAGGGTCGGGTCTGGCGCGGGTGGGGTCTCACCCCGGCGCAGGAATTGGCGGGCTGTATTGACCATCATATTCATCAAATTGGTGATGACATTGCGGTGTGTGCCATAGGCCCCCTTGGGTGCGCCGGTTGTGCCCGATGTATAAAACAGGGTGCAGAGGTCTTCTGGGTCTAAGGCCACGTTTGGCGGAGAGGTCTCTGGCAGGCTTGCCCACGAAACTGTTTCACCAATCAGATCTTCCAAAGCAACCGCACCTGCTGGGCGATCATCGCCGCCACGCGCCACAATCAGCGCCTTTAGGTTTGGAATATTGGGCAGTTTTTCAGCAATGCGATCGGCGCGCTCTACATCGACAATCGCGATCACAGAGCCTGAGTCGCGCAGACCATATTCCAACTCATCGGCCGTCCACCACGCATTCAGGGGGCAAATCATCGCGCCAATAATGACGCTCGCCCAGAACACCACAGGCCATTCGGGCAGATTACGCATCACCAGGGCAACGCGGTCCCCCTTTTGGATGCCATAGGTGTCTTTCAGAATATGAGCCAGTTTCGAAGCTGCATTAGCATGGGCGCGATAGGTAATTCGCTCGTCCCCATAGATCAAAAACTCAAGCTCACCGTGTGAACGGCCAATCTCAAAGATGTCGCGCAAGTTTTGCGGACCAACTTTATAAACGCGCAGATCTTGTCCGCGGATATTCTTGGTCTCAATTTCGAGCGGGCCACCGGGGCCGGTTAAAATGGCATGAGCTTGGGCAACCGACATGGCTGGAAATGGCATGGATGTTTCCTCTCCCTGAAGGGATTATGTGCCGCCTCTTTGGGCGTTTGATGCAGGTATTCAACGACAGAAGCCGCAAAGCAAGGGCAAATCATGCGAGCCGTTGGCTGATTGCAGCCAAATAATCCTAAATGCGCATAAGCCACAGCAACCAAGGCCACCTGCCGATGACAAGAGCCCCACGCGTCCCCACATAGGGCCTTACAAAGAGGGGCGTCTCTTTTGACGATCACAGGAGCAAACAATGCTAAACCTAGGCCGCAGAAATCACCTCATCGGATTTGCCTTAGCGCTGAGCCTGCCACTTTTGGCCGCAGGCTGTGGTGCAAAAGATGATCAAGTTGGTGGCTTCACCAATGATTTGACCGGCAATGAGATCAAGGTAACAGCGCTGCGCGACCCGCAATTGGCACAAGTCACCTGCTATTTTGGTTCGTTTGACCGCAGCCTCTTGGACCGTCTGGGTAAGGGTAATTGGTTTGAGAACCCATCCAACACCGCCATTGATTGCCATCAAACAAGCCCGATTGATGCCGCCACTTTGGCGACCTTGCCAAAGAATGCGGAAGTCTTCTCCAAAGGCTCTAGCCTGTTCTTCAAAAGCATTGCGCTGCGCCGGATTGTTGATGTGCCTAATCAGTCGATCATCTATGTTTCCTATAGTCGGGAATTGGTTGCCGCGTCGGCCAAATTGGGCATGAGCGTCGTGCCCGTGACCTTTACCGCACCTGCTTCACCCCCGCCGGCACCCGCCCCTGCCCCGCAAGCGAAGCCTTAAAGCCAAGGGGCCTTGCCTTCTGGCGCTGTCGCGTGCACCTCAGTCAGACCATGTCTAAGGCCGATTCAACCCCTTTACCCGATCTAGCCGACCTGCCTGGGGAAGCCACCCCGGCAAAGGGCGTGCTGCAAGGGGTTGAGGTCATCCGCGATCATTTGCGGCGCTTACCGGGCAAACCCGGCGTCTATCGGATGATCGGGGCAGACGGCGAAGTCCTGTATGTTGGCAAGGCCAAAAACCTGAAAAATCGGGTGACCTCCTATGCCCGAGGTCTCGGCCATTCCAACCGCATCGCCCGCATGATCGATCTGACGCGGGCAATGGAATTTGTGGTGACGGCAACCGAAACAGAAGCGCTGTTGCTTGAGGCCAATCTGATTAAGCGACTACGGCCCCGCTTCAACATTTTGATGCGGGATGACAAATCCTTTCCCTATATCTCCATCCGCCGCGATCATGCCGCCCCGCAAATCGCCAAGCATCGCGGCGCACGCGCCAAAAACGTGGATTATTTCGGGCCCTTCGCCAGTGCTTGGGCCGTCAACGCCAGCCTCACCACCCTGCAGAAGGCCTTCCTGCTGCGGTCGTGTACCGATAGCGTCTATGACGGGCGGTCGCGGCCCTGCATGTTGCACCAGATCAAGCGCTGCTCTGCCCCGTGCGTCGGTCTGATCAGTCAAGCCGATTATGGGGAATTGGTTGATGAGGCGACCGCCTTTTTGCGCGGCAAATCGGTCGACCTGCAAAAGCGGCTGGCTGATGACATGCATGAAGCCGCCGAGAGCTTGGACTTTGAGCGCGCCGCCCGCTTACGCGACCGCATCAAGGCGCTTGCCTCAATCCGAGCGGTTCAGGGCATTAATCCGCAAAGCTTCCAAGAGGCCGATGTGTTTGGCGTGGCCCTAAATGGCGGTATGAGTTGTATCCAGGTCTTTTTCTTCAGGGCCGGGCAAAACTGGGGCAATCGCGCCTATTTCCCAAAACATGAGAAAGATACGACAGAGGCCGAAATCCTCGATGCCTTCATGGCGCAATTCTACGACGACAAGCCCGCGCCAAGCCTGATCCTAACCAGCCATGTTTTGCCAGAGGCAGAGCTTCTGGAGGAGGCCCTAAGCCTGCAGATGGATATGAAAGTTGAGATTCGCTGTCCCCAACGCGGTGAAAAGCGCGACACAGTGGCCCATGCCACATCGAATGCCCGCGAAGCGCTGGCCCGCAAAATGGCCGAGAGCAGTACCCAGACGAAATTGCTGGACGGGGTCGCCGATGTATTCGGCCTTGCAGCTACCCCGCAACGGATCGAAGTCTATGACAATTCCCACATCCAAGGCAGCCATGCCGTTGGGGCGATGATTGTTGCAGGGCCCGATGGGTTTGAGAAAAGCCAGTACCGAAAATGGACCATCAAAGATGCCAAGGGCGGCGATGATTTTGCCATGATGCGCGAAGTCTTCACCCGCCGCTTTGCTCGCTTGATCCAGCCAGAACCGGAAGATTTACCCCCCAGTGTCGATATGGAGGGCAATCTGATTGACGAGGGCGGGCGGAAAAACCGCCAACAAGACACCGCTTGGCCCGACATTGTGTTGATCGATGGGGGTGAGCAGCAATTGGCAGTCGTGGTGGAAGTGGCCAAGGAATTGGGACTGGACGAAGACATCACTTTGATCTCCATCGCCAAAGGCGTGGACCGTGATGCCGGGCGCGAATTCTTTCATCTGCCGGGCCGGCAACCTTTCCGCTTGGAGCCCAAGGACCCTGTTCTCTATTATCTGCAGCGTTTGCGCGATGAAGCCCACCGTTTTGCGATTGGGGCGCACCGTCAGAAACGCTCTATCGCCATTTCAAAAAATCCGCTGGACGAGATTGCGGGCGTCGGCCCCATGCGAAAGAAGGCCATTCTGGCGCGCTTTGGCTCTGCCCGTGGGGTTGCGCGTGCTAGTCTATCCGAATTGATGGAAGTGCCAGGGGTTAATGAAGAACTGGCAACTCGAATTTTGGCTTATTTTCAAAGGACCTAAGGATGAAGTGGCTCCCCAATGCCGTCTCGATCAGCAGATTGGCCCTTGCGCCGTTGATTGGTTATTTGATTTGGGTGGGGCTTTCCAAAGGTGTGGCCAATCGCGAGCTTGAATGGGCGTTTGGGCTTTTTGTCTTTTCAGCTTTGACCGATTGGTTGGACGGCTATTTGGCACGCGCGCTGGATGCCAAGAGCGAGTTGGGCGGCAAGCTCGACCTCTGGGGCGATAAAATTTTGGTGGGCATCACCTTGCTGGCCCTCTGGGTCGGGTGGATCATGCAGAATAATCCCCATGGTAGTTTGATAGCAGACGCTTTAGCCGATCCCTTGGGGGTTGCTGCGGGCGTGTTCTTTTTGCTCGCAATTCCAGTCCGGGACAGTTTGGTGACGCGCTTGCGGGCGCAAGCAAGTCTGAAAGGGATCTCGCTGTCACCGACCTTTGCCGCAAAGTCCAAAACAGCGGTGATTATGGGCGGGATGGGTGTTTTGCTGGCCGGGCTTGCTACCGGCATGTCCGAATTAGGCTTTGCCGGGTTTGCAATACTGGTTTTAGGCGCGTTGATGTCGATTTGGACAGGCTTGTCCTATTTCAAGGCTGCCCGTGGGGCCAAAATCTAAGCTGTCAACATACGCTGGAGTGCCCAATTGGGCGCGCGGGCCCCAGAAAGGGCGATATCAAGGCCAATCACGGCCTCCACTTCTTCATCATGGCCTAATGGCAGGCGCATCCAGAAACGCACCGAATGCCCATGAACACCGACTTCGGCGGGTGCCACGCCACAGGAAGGCTTACGTTCGCGCACGACGCGCTGGATCGTCTCAGCTGACCCGGGCAAGTCTGATTGGACCAAACATAGGCGCGGATCATCACCAAAGACGTCGCGCAGCGCACTGCCCGCCACGCGAACCCGCGGGCCTTCCAACGACTTGGTTTCGATGAGCGAGATGAAGGGCAGAAGCGGCCCAAAAGC
The DNA here is from genome assembly GCF_020253525.1 of Aquidulcibacter sp. Classification (GTDB taxonomy): domain Bacteria; phylum Pseudomonadota; class Alphaproteobacteria; order Caulobacterales; family Aquidulcibacteraceae; genus Aquidulcibacter. The sequence goes on along the minus strand of NZ_JADCBK010000052.1, from coordinate 15,201 downwards.
ACGGGGTTGAAAACTCTCGCGCGTCGGCATCGGCGAGCAGCCAGCTGCGCTGTTCCAGACGTCGAAAAGACGACGCTGTTCTTCCAGCAGCAATTGAGCTCGGAACATTGACACCGATATTAACCCCCTGTTGAGATTAGTATCAGTGATTTGCACCGAATCGCGCAAGAGTCTTTATGTATAGCAAGAGAATATTTTCATCTTTTCACTGCGAATACTTGTTTCGGTAGCGAAATGATCTCTTAATAGTTAACGACGACCGCGTCCCAAGCCAATTTTCTTGGCTAATTCAGAGCGTGCCGCAGCATAATTTGGCGCCACCATTGGATAGTCTGCTGGCAGCCCCCATTTGGCGCGATACTCATCCGGCGACATATCGTAAGAAGAACGCAAGTGGCGCTTCAGCGACTTGAACTTCTTACCATCTTCCAAACAGACGATATGGTCTGGGAAGACCGACTTTTTGGCAGGCACTGCTGGAACCAATTCCTTGGACTCCACGACAGGCGCACCCTCATGGGTATTCTTCAACGACGCATAGACCGTCGAGATCAAACCAGGCAATTCAGACGAGGGAAGCTCATTACCGGCCACATAGGCTGCAACGATTTCAACCGTCATCTCAATCAAACTGGCATCCGTGTTTTCCGACATTACTTAGTTCCCCAGAAATTAGAGACACCGCCCTAAAGACCTACCTAACATAAGTCTTAGCCCGAGCAGCTAGCGCAGAGAGGAGGCGCGCCACTACTTCATGGCCAAAACCACTTTTTATTCTTGCGGAGCAGATAAAACTGCCACCACCAACTTCTTTCACCTTACCGATGTAAATGCAAGCACTTAAACCACGGAAAATATGACGATACCCATGGTAGTTCAAGATTGATTTAATTGATAACCCGACAGATGGTTACCTATTACAAAAAATGTCGTGCAAACGTTCTCAATTAAATATTCTATACTCAAAGTACTATTTGGTTACGCCTAACAAAGTGTTATTACAATTCGGTAATCTTTAAAAATCCCCAATGGGTGGAAAAACTCGATTTCTGATTTTATTTGGAAAAATGGCAGATTCCACATACCAACGGGTATCGACAACTAAGGTAACCTTAGGGGGTATTGCCAAAAACTAGGTTTGAAGAGCGGGCAGCGACCGAATATAGTAACTCCTCATCGCCCTCTTCAAGCTTGGCGGCCAAGGTTGGCGACATTGCAGATGTCAGCGCCCAATTCCAATAACGCAGCACGGTTTGTGCTTTATTGGTGGAAATTGTGTCATAGACGAGCACCGAGCGGCCCCACGGATCACTCAGATCATGATCATCGGCCATTGGACGGCGTAATCCGCGCCATAATTGGCGGAAATGCTTCCGTTTTAGGCCCGTCGCCTTGCACAGCACTGCGATTGATTCGCCACCGCCGTCCGACAAAATCTGCGCACCACACATGGGCTTGATACCTGCGAGGAAGGAGACCTCCACAAAAAGCTCACGCGAGGGCAATTGATGGTCGAGCGCCTCGATTGCGCCCTCGAGGCTGCCATAGGGGCTGCGGGCGGCTGCATCGCGATTGCGCTGGCGTCGCTCGATGAATTGAAGTGTCTTGCGGACCAAAGGATCACGCCAGCCGTCACCCGCAGCGCGAGCAAAAATGTCTTGGGCGGCCTCCAGAAGCGTCAAGCGCTCAACCGCAAAGCGTTGCAGAATGCGGCGACGATCTTCCGCATCGGCCCACCAGAACATGGTCAGGCCCTGAGAGGGCTTCAATTCCGGACGCTTGACCAGAAGAGGCACAAGGCTGTGCTCTTGCTTGGACAGGGCTGTGGCCTGCTCCATGGCGGGATGGGCAAAGGTGCTGCCTTCATTGCGCAACAGGGCCTGAATGACTTCCACTTCGCCCATATTGACCAGAACATCGGTCACCGCCTCAGACACCACTTTGCGCTTCGCAATCATCAAGCGGTGCGTGGTGGTTGCAGAAGGCGAAAGCGCTGTGGCGATCAGGTCTGAGTCGTTGAAACCTTCGCACACTTCCAGCAAGGGAATGGCTACTTGGAGCTCGTCCTTGGCCAAAAAGCGTAACAGGATTGCAGGTGTATCTATCAAGAGCGCCATACGTTCCGCACAGCGCACGCGAGTGCCAATATCGCTTTCGCGCAAGACCTCTATCAAGAGATCGGCCGCAATATGGCGTTCTTGTGGGGTAATGCGTGAACCAGGCAGACCAACCACGTCCTGCAGACGTCGCGTCAACATGGCGCGCGTCTTGGTTTGTCCCCCTTCTTCGATTTCGAATCTGTCTATTTCGAACTCAGATAGGGTTCCGTCTGCCATTTCGTCCTCACACTAGGTCTTAAACTGGCCGAGGAACATTAAAATCCAGTTTACACCTTATGCTCAAAGTAAGGCCGAGACTCACTTAAATGGAACATCGTCCCACCAAGGAAAAAAGTCCGGCATTTCGGTTGAAACCTTGTTGGCATAGGCCGGCGGCCGCTTTTCAAGGAAGCTCATGACGCCTTCGCGGGCATCAATGGTTTGCCCCCGCGCATAGACACCGCGGCTATCAATCTTGTGGGCCTGCATGGGATGGTCTGCCCCCAACATGCGCCACATCATCTGACGGGTTAGGGCCACAGAAACCGGTGCAGTATTATCCACAATTTCGCGCGCGATTGCATGTGCTGCGGGCAAGAGATCTTCTGGCGCATGCAAGGATTTCACCAATCCAGCCGCTAAAGCTTCTTCCGCACCAAAGACGCGACCAGACATGCACCAGTCCAACGCCTGAGAAATGCCAACCAATCGGGGCAAAAACCAACTGGAACAAGCTTCTGGCACGATGCCTCGTCGGGCAAAAACAAAACCAAAACGGGCCGCGGTCGAAGCAATGCGAATATCCATCGGCAATTGCATGGTAGCCCCAATTCCGACACCGGCCCCATTGATCGCACCAATGACCGGCTTAAGGCTCTCAAACATGCGCAACGTCATGCGCCCGCCGCTATCACGAATGCGCTCTAAATCATCTAAACCCGCTTTGTCGGGCCGATCTGAGCGATTATCATAGTCAAAAGTCTTGGCCCCAGCCGATAAGTCAGCGCCAGCGCAAAAAGCCCGACCGGCCCCTGTAACGATGACGGCACCCACATCATCATTGGCATCGGTCAGATCGAAAGCTGCCACCATGTCCAGCATCATCTGGCCGGTGAAGGCGTTCATTTTTTCGGGACGATTGAGGGTGATCACAGCAACTTTGTCTGCAATCTCGAGCGTGATAGTCTCAAAGCTGGCGGCTGACATATGGAACTCCCTGACTGGCCGCCTTCTCACTGGGGCGGCGCATTCAGTCAGATTGGCCCAGTTTATGGTGCCCGCGCAAGGCCCAAATCTGGGCCTTCACAGCCCCTAATTTTGGCCCGGGCGTTTGCGACCGGGATCGGCCCGATCGTCATAGCCGTGACGCGAGGAATAAAAGCTCAACCACATCAAGCCAAAACCCAAAGCCAGCGACAAGACGGTCCCCAAGCCCATAGCGATCCAGCCATGCATGGAGATAACAGGGAAGCGACCGATCAAGAAGATCGATACAAAGCCCGCCAAACTGGCAATCATCAAGAGACCCAAAAAGACAATAATCAACCAAGCCCCCCCAGACAAACGCTGGGAGGCCTTGGGTGCTTGAGGGGTCAGGTCGCCGGCCAAGGCTTTAGTTTGCCTTGGGAGCAGGAGCACAACGGATGACGACGACATCATCGGCGGTTTGCATGACCTGGGATTCGGGTGTCTTCACGCACCAAGTCTTGGTGATGTCCTGAAAATACTCGCCATTTGGCGTCTTGGTAATCTGACGTAAGGCCGACAACAGAGCAACTCGATCTTCGGTCTCACCCGTCTCTTTGGCCGTGTCGTTAAACACGCCGCGGCGGCGAATATTGATCTCATTGATCCGGCGCTGCAGGTCTGCTTGGGCGGCAGTCGGGGGGCGCACAAAGCCGAGATAGCCGTCAGCCTGCTCGCCAATGATGCCAGCAGCCATGGCCTTATCAACTGGGCCATTATTGTCGATCGCCATGGCAGAAGTCGCGATCAGCGCGCCTGCTACCATTAAGCCTATGAGAATCGTGCGTTTCATGTCCATCACTCTCCGAAAGCGCTACCTGTCCTGCGGCGCGCCTGTGTCAGGGGATTAGAAAATGCCAGGATTGGCTTGTGCTGCCTTATCGAGCTCACGCTCCAACTTAACCCGCACCGTCTGCTCAATCTTCATATTGATATTCAGATTGATCTCGATTGGCTTGTCGGGCACCTGCAGGCGAATTGTGGGCGTGCAGCCAGCAACACCAACTAACCCTACGGCGCTTATCGCAAGAAGACTGTGACGCATGGGGCCATCCTTATCAGCACGGGCCTATCCCGTAAGACAGTCATAGCATGACTATTCCCATGTGAACCCCCCATGAACTTCACGATGCACAGCTTTCATGTTGCAGCAAAAGAAACGCCCCGGGATGACCCGGGGCGTGCTTGAAGTGCTTAACACGGAGATTTTTAGTTTGTGATACGGGTAGTGCCCGAGCCAGCTTGTGCGATCGATGTCGATCCAATGGCTTCCCGGCGCATCGCGTCGATCCGGGCACGGAAAGCATTAAAGCGGGCCATTTGCTCGGGCGGCAAAGCCTGACCGGTTGGCACGCCAACGCCAAGAGGGTTGATCGCTTGGCCGTTGCGGCGAACTTCATAATGCAAATGCGGGCCAGTCGAACGACCGGTATTGCCCACAAACGCAATCACATCGCCCTGCTTCACCCGGTCACCCGGACGCAAGCCGGGGGCAAAGCGTGAAATATGGCCATAACGGGTAGACCAGGTTGCATCGTGTTGAATATCCACGACATTTCCATAGCCGCCCATCGCGCTCGCACGGGTCACCACGCCATCGCCTGCGGCCAAGATCGGGGTACCGATTGGTGCACCGAAGTCGATGCCTTCATGCATTTTGGTATAGCCCAACACAGGGTGAACACGGCTACCAAACCCAGAAGTCAAGCGTGCACCGTTAATCGGCGTCCGCATCAAGAACTTTCGGGCAGACCGGCCTGCAGCATCATACCAGTCCGACGATGCAGAGCCTGGAGGCTGAAAACGATACAACTGGATGGTGCGACCACCGGCAGTGGTCATGCGGGCAAACACAGGTTCGCCTTCGCGGACGACTTGACCGCGCAAGTCAGACACGCGGTCATACATCAGTTCAAACTCAGTGCCTGGGCCCACTTCGCGTTCGAAGTCGACGTCATAAGCAAAGGCTTGTGCGATGGAATCAGCGGCGCGGTCTGGTGCACCCAATTCGCGCACCGCATTCACCAAGCCGTTTTGACCAATAACACCGGCAATGCGCAGGGTCTTGCGCTGCATGTTGGTGGTCATCTCACGGGCGCGGAATACATTGTCGATACCGCGCGTAACGGTTACCGAGCGCTCTGCCCCGCTGGCGAGATTGAACCCAGCCAAGCGATTGCCACCGGCACCAGGCTGCATAAACACGGTCACCTTGTCGTCGCGACGCACATCGCGCGGATCAAGGCTGCGAGCCAGCGAACGAACAGCGCTTGCGACATCATCGCGCATCGCACCGGCGCGGATCAAAGCTTGTTCGAGGGTTTCGCCAGCGCGAATCGAAATGGTTTGACGATCTGATTGTCCGGTACCAGCGGCAAAGGCCATATGCTCAAGATTGGCATTTTGCGCGATCGCGGTGTGAATAGTTCCAGCTGAGGCGATAAAGCCGATCGCACATCCCAAGCTAAGCTTGACTGCGAGATTGAAGGCAGCGCGACGTTTGGTCGTGTGTCTCAAAAGCTAACCCCTTTAGCCGTTACGAGTACGAACTGTACCCTTCACAGATTAAGTTCGGGTGTAAATCCCGCCCCGTTTAACCATACTTTGGCAGTTTTTTTTCTCATTGTGTTGCCTGAAATACACAAGTTTCAGCACAGGGCAACCCCTTGCCTCAGTCGGAGTCCAATTTCACCCCTGCATTTGCCTCTTTTTGGTCACTTTTGATCGCAGTTTGGTACAGGTTCGAGCGCCTATAAGTGGGGGGTCGAGAAACCGGCCAGAGCAAGGTATAGAGCTTGTATGAATGACCGAGTCCCGCCTCATGATGACCTCAATTCTGAGACCGAGACCCCAAGTGTTAACAAAGTTAACCATTTGAGTCGTAAAACTTATCTGAGGGGAACTTCGCGTCTTTGGGGCCTTGGACTTCTAGGACTCGCCTCAGCCGCGAGTCTTGGTTGGATTTGGCGAGCCGAACTCGCCGAATCGGGGGTTCAGTCACTTCTGCGTGAGCGCGGAATCGAAGGCGGAATTTCTTTCACAAAATTATCAGTAAATGCGGCCACGATCCGTGATCTCCGCTTAGGCCCGGCGCAAAACCCAACCCTTGTTTTGCCGGTTGCGAGCTTGAGCTGGCACTTCGACATCAGAAGCGGTCGTTTGGTGATTGACCGGTTAGAGGCGCAAGGTGCCAAACTCCATATTGGGATGACAAAGACGGGTGAGCCCGATTTTGGCGCACTCAAGCCTTTCTTGATCCCGTCAGACAAGCCAAGCCAAGTTCGGCTGACCGATGTGATCTTGCGCGATGCCCTGTTGAGCTTTGACAGCACGATGGGAAAGGGCTCGGCGCGCATCCAAGCTTCAGGGGGTGATCTGACGGGCTGGCGCGCGCAAATACTGATAACGCCACCGACAGAGGTCGTGACGCAGTCGCGCGATCGGCCTTTGGCAGTTGGATTGGCTTTGGCCCCAATAGCCGAAGGGGCCGATGGGCAAAAAGGCCCAACCCAAATCGGCCTAGCGTTGCGGCCCGAAGGGCAGAGCTATCGCATCGGGGATTTCCAACTCGACCGTTTGGCTGGGCTTGCTCAAGCGCTCGTCGTTCTTGATGGCAAAGGCGGTACGCGGGTTGAAACACGCACAGTCGCGTTGACGGCGCAAAAAGCCCGCCTCCCACAACTAAGCGCGCAATCTCTGACCCTTACAGGTGGCACCGGGCAGTGGCAGCATCAGGTCTCAGGTCAGAAATCTTGGTTCGAGACGGGCTTTGGCACTTTGATTGGCCGGATCGAAGCCAAATCCGTGCAAGCTTCGCAAGGCCAGTTTCAAAATCTTGCTTTGGACTTCTCGACAGCCCGCACCCAGACCGGCTTAACCCGTCTGGATATCAAAGGCAGCGTGGCAAGCCCTCAGACTAGTCCTGCCCTCGGCTGGAGCGCCAGCAAGGCGGAGGTCTCGGGCTTTGTTCAGACCGTCTTGAAAGACCTCAAACAAGCCCCCGAGGCGACGTGGGAAGGCCAGACTCTGTTGACCTGGGCCAATCTCGTGCAAGAGGCTCAAAAGGTTGCCGATCCCGTGTCAGGCAAGGCTGGGTTTGGCTTTGCCTATGGGCCCAAGCAAGCCGAAGTGCGGGTCAGTGATCCCATTGAACTGGCGCTGCGCTCAGGCCCGAAACTGCGCTTCACGCCCGACGCAAAACGTCCGCCCTTGTTCCGATTGGATTTGACCAAGCCAAATGCAGAAGGCTTTGAAGCCATCGGCTCTGGCGATTTTGCGATTTCTGCCCCCAATGCAGGCACTGGCCAAGGCCGACTGGAAGACTTTAGTTGGAACCCCGCCGGCTGGTCGCTGGCTGCGCGAAACCTAGCCCTGAAGAATGTGCCCATGCCTGGTGCTTGGTCTGGCGTTTTGCTGTCTGGCCAAGTAGGCGATCTGTCCTTGGCTGCAAAGCGTGGTGACGTTCCGGTGGGGTCGGGTCGGGGCACAATCGAGGTGGCAGCCAAAGCCGGTACCGCCGGATTGGGTCTTGGCGCAGGGCGCGCGAAATTGACCGGGCAAATTCGCGGCAATGGTCAAATCTTGTCGGTTTCGGTGGCAGGCCCGATTGAGGGATTTGGCAAGAATGGCCCAGGGGCACGGCAGGGGCGGTTGAGTTTAGATGCTAAGGCCGTTCGTAACCAGTCAATCTGGACGGTGGACCTCGACGGTCAAATTGGGGCAGCGGGGTTCCGATCACCCGATCTCAATGTGCTCGATTTATCGGGACGGCTGAAAGGCCGCGCCCGGCTGGGGGGGCTTGTCGCGCTACCTTCGAGCCCAAATCAAGTAGAGGCGCTCAACCTCAGCCACTTGGGTAGTTGGGACGCCAACCTAACCATCACAGGCGCGGTGGACAGCCTCTCCTCCCAAAGCTTTGGCGTGCGAACAGGTCGGTTCACCCTGCCAATTTCTGCGCGCGGGACTATGCAAGCGGTGGAAGCCAGCGGCACCCTGACGATGGATGCAGAAACCTTGGCTTATGATGACAGCCATGTTGATGGGTTGCGCGCCGACTTGCCAATCCGTTTTCGCTCCGCCCCCGGTCAGGCCTCCATGTGGCAAGCCACAACTAATCTGAATGCGACTGCAAGCTCGCTGACCTCCGGCGATACCTATGTTGAAGGCTTGCGGGTGAGCGGGCCACTGCAAGCCATTCCAAGCGAAGTTGGTTCGGCCATCCTTCTGCAGGGCGATAGCTGTTTGGCCGTGACGGCCCAACAGGGTCGTTTTCCCGGCGATGCGAGCGTCGGGCCAGTCAGGTCCAGCTTCTGCCCGGACCGCTTTGGTCGATTTGCCAGCTTGATGGGGGGAGACCCCATTATCTATGCCGATGCCCGGTTTGAGCCGTTAGAATTGCGCTTAGGGGCCTTAGAAGATGGCCGCTCTCTGCGTTTAGGCGCCGTCCGCGGGGATTTCCGCCCGTCGGCGACTGGTGGTTGGTTACTGGACCTGACCTCGAAAGAGCTTGGCTACACATTCAAATTGCCAGATGGCGGCTTTGCAGAACTCAACGCACAAGATTCCTCGTTGCGACTGACCCCTGACCCCGGCGGCATGACCTTGCGCGGCCAGTTGGCCGGCTTGCGGGCCAAGGGCCTGCCCGTGCAGATTTCTGGCATCGCAACCGCCGACCTCCAGGCACGACGTGCAGGGCTTGTCGGCAGTCTTGCGTTTGAGAATCTTTTGGTGCGCGATGCGCCGACCTATTTCCCGACGCCCGATGCCAATGGCGAGCTCGTTGAGCGCCCTGCCCGCTTTGGCATGCTGTCTCTCACGGGCGAAGGCACCATCAATGGCAGCCAAATCGACATTCAAAGCGACATCAGCTTGGCGGCCTCGAACGCTTTTCTTGCACGCGCCATTTTGAACCATAATGCCGAGACAGGTCTTGGCCGCCTCGATGCCTTGTCAGAGTCGATTTCCTTTGGCCAATTGCCCAAGAATGCGGCCGGTGTCACGCAAGAGAATGTCCGGCCGCTCGATGCGGATGATATTGTTCCAGCCCTACAAGGGGTGATTTTGGATGTAGTGGGCGATGTCTCGGGTTCAGCCTCCATGGCTTGGGGGCCCAATCAGGCGACCGTTTCAGACGCCAAGCTTTCGACCGCTAATCTCGACTTCCTGACCATGCTAGGTCCGGTCACCAATTTGACGGGCGACTTTTCGCTCGATGATTTGTTGAAAGTCCGCTCTGCCGGAGAGCAAGGCTTTACGGTCGCCCAATTTGATCCGGGCTTGCCGATCCAAGACGTCAATGTCGTCTTTGCCTTGCCCGGTGACAATACGCTTGAACTCAAAGATGCAAGTTGGCCGTTTGCCGACGGCACATTATCCGTTCGCCCCGCAAGCTGGACCTTCCGCGACGGGGATCAATCCTTTGCGGTCGATGTCGAAGATGTCGACCTCGCGAAATTCTTAGGCCTCACGAAAATCCCAAACTTGCAGATCGACGGGAAAGTCTCTGGCGTCTTCCCGATTGAGGTGCGCAATGGCAGTGTGGAGATTGTGGGGGGTAAGCTGCAGGCGCGCGACGGTGGCGGAAAAATTCGCTACACGGGGCCCATTCCGGGGTCTGACCCAAAGGCCCCAGTGAAAAAGCTGCCTTGGTATCAAAGATGGTTTGCGCCTCGGCCACCAAGCCAAGCCGAAATCGCCGCCCAAGCCTTGACCGGCATTGAGTATGAGATCGATAGAATCACGGTCGATGGCCGTATCACTGGGGATTTGACCTTGGGCGTGGTCTTGATCGGGGCCAATCCGCAAGTCCTATCCGGGGTGCCGATCAAGCTCAATGTGAAGGCTGTTTTGCCCGTTGGCCAGTTAACCGACATGGCCAATCGTTTCATCGAAACCGCCACCAGTGCGGATATGTTGAAAGAATTGGACAAGCTTGACCGCGCCCAAAATGGCAAAGGCTTTATTCCGACAGAGGCCGAAGACAAAGCGGCCCAAGCCCGCAAGTCTGGGCGCTAAAGCGCGAGCTAGACCTAATTTGGATTCAGGCTTGACCTTCCCCTAAGGCTTGGCCAAGACTTTCCCCAAGCAAAAACAATCAGGGGAGCATCGCCTATGGCCTTACCACTTTCACTTCAGGGGCGCTTGCGGCTGCCGATTGTGGCCGCACCCATGTTTCTGGTCTCAGGGCCAGAACTGGTCATAGCGTCCTGCAAAGCAGGTATTCTGGGGACCTTTCCCGCCCTCAATCAGAGGACCAGCGAAGGCTATGGGGAATGGCTTGATCTCATCCAAGCTGCATTGACCCCGCAAGATGGCCCATTTGGCGTGAACTTGATTGTGCACAAGACCAATCCGCGCTTGGCGGCAGACGTCAAAATTTCCAGCGACAAGAAAATCCCCCTAGCAATTACCTCGCTTGGGGCGGTCAAAGATGTGGTGCAAGCCATTCATGATGGCGGCGGTCTGGTCTTCCATGACGTCACCAATATGAAGCATGCCGAAAAAGCGATGGAGGCAGGTGTTGATGGCCTGATCCCGGTTTGTGCGGGTGCGGGTGGCCATGCAGGCACCTTGTCACCCTTCGCGCTGGTCACCGAATTGCGCCAAGCCTTTCCCGATACGTGCATCGCCCTGTCGGGTGCGATGTCGACCGGGCGGCACGTTGCTACCGCCCGCATGCTGGGCGCAGACTTGGCCTATATGGGCACGCGCTTTATCGCGACTAACGAGAGCCGAGGCCAGGATGACTATAAGCAGATGATTGCGGACAGCGAGGCTGCCGATATTGTCTATACGCCGAAGATCAGCGGCATTCCGGCCAATTTCCTGATCCCCTCTTTGCTCCAAAATGGCCTAGACCCTGTCACCATGGAGCCCAAGACCCATGTCGATATGGGCGAAGAACTCAATGCCGGAAAAGCTTGGTCCACCATTTGGTCGGCGGGTCAGGGTGTGGGGGCCATTCACGAGACAATCCCAGTCAAGGACCTTATCGACCGGCTAGAGGCCGAATATCGGGCGGCCTTGGCCGAAGCAAAGGATTTCTAGATCATGGCCAATTTTGAAAACAAGGTCGCAATCATCACGGGTTCTGCCACCGGGCTTGGCGCGTCAACGGCTTTGAAGCTTTCGGAGTCTGGTGCCAGGATCATTCTGAATTATTCCAAAAGCCAAGCAGAATGCGAAGCAACCGCCCAGGCCTGTCTGAAAGCCGGGGCAAAGGAAGTGCGCGTTGTGCAAGGCAATGTCGCCTTAGATGAGGATTGCCGTAAAATCGCAGCAGCTGCTGAGGATTGGGGCCAAGTCGATATTTTGGTCAATAATGCGGGAACCACAAAGCACGCCCCCAATCACGCCGATATGGACGCACTGGCGGCGGACGATTTCCTCCACCTCTATCAAGTCAATACGGTCGGCCCGTTCATGATGGTGCGCGCGGCAAAGCCCTTATTGATCGCAGCCTATCATAAGAGCCAATCGGCAAGTTCTGTTGTGATGATTTCGTCGATTGCCGGGGTCATCGGCATTGGATCCTCGGTTGCCTATGCCGCCACCAAGGGGGCCCTCAACACCATGACCAAGTCGTTGGCCCGCGCTTTGGCACCGGCGATTCGGGTCAATGCGGTCTGCCCGGGCTTTATTGATACACGCTGGTTTACCGATGCTTTCGGCGAAGATACCACGGCAAAAATCCGAGAAAACGTAAAGAAACAAGTCCCTCTGCAAGTTGCTTCGGGTCCCGATGATATCGCCGACACGGTCGCCTTCTTCTGTTCCACCGCGTCCCGCCACATCACGGGCGAGACCCTGCTTGTGGATGCAGGACTCCATCTTGGGGCAAGCATCCGTGCACCGACATAAGCGCAAGCCCGCTTATTAGTCATTTTTTGATGTTTTATGATTAAAGAAGCAGCATGGCGCGGTTCATCGCGTCCGCCTGACGTTCAGTGCGATTGCAAACGAGGTGTTGCGCTGATGTCATAGCGGCGAAGTTCAAACTTCGCCAAAAAGGCGAATGTAAATTACAAGGGGTCGCACCTTTCGCGGCTTCCATAGGGGACTAAAATGAAACTCAAAGCACTCCTTTTGGCTACAGCCTTGGTATGCGGCGCTCCCGCCGTCGCTTCCGCTCAAGAAACCACCACCTCCGTGAACGTCGGTGTTGCTTCTAGCTACCAATTCCGCGGCGTGAACCAAAATGCTGACGACACGGGCCAGGTTTTCGGCGGCGTGGATGTGTCGGCTGGTTCCTTCTATGTCGGCACCTGGTTGTCGAACGTCGATTTCGGCACCAAGGCCAATTTGGAAGTCGACCTCTATGCTGGCTACAAGCCACAAGTCGGCCCTGTCACCTTGGATATCGGCGTTCTGGCCTATACCTACCCACAAGAGAGCAATCTTTTGATCTATGAAGGCAAGTTCGCTGGCACGGTTGCAACCGAGTCGGGCGTCGCGCTGACGGGTTCGGTGTTCTATTCGCCAGAATATGGCAAAGATGGCCCTTCCTACTGGTATTATGAAGCCGCTGTTTCTGCCCCAATCCCGGGCGCAAAAATCGGCCCCTTCGCTTTGTCGGCTAGCGCTTCGGTCGGTAGCTTGAACGCAGAAACCAACTTGGTTCTGCCAGACTACACCAACTGGAAAGTCGGTCTGACAGCTGCCACGGAAGGCGGCTGGGCTGTCGACGTGTTCTACACCGACACCGACGTTGACAATAACAACCTCTACGAAGGTAAGGGCGTTGTTCAGTTGAAGCGTACCTTCTAAGAACGACTTCCAAAGTCACATCGAAAGGCCGTAAGCGCAAGCTTACGGCCTTTTTGTTTGCGCTATTTTCGCCCGGCCTCATCCTTATCGCTGGCCACTTCCGGTGTGATACGAATGGCCAGAATCTGGTTGCGATGCTTGCGGAGGATTTGGAAGCGATAGCCGTGGAAGGCAAAACGTTGGCCGGGGTCTGGAATGGCTTGGGCCTCATGGATCACAAGGCCTGCAATGGTCACCGCTTCTTCGTCGGGCAAATCCCAGTCCATGGCGCGATTGAGGTCGCGAATGGGTACGGCCCCATCGACATTGACCGAGCCATCGGGTTGCGGCCTTACGCCTTGAATGGCGATGTCATGCTCGTCCACAATGTCGCCGACGATTTCTTCTAAAATGTCTTCCAAGGTCACAAGGCCTTGCAGCGCCCCATATTCATCGACCACACAGGCGACATGGCTGCGGCGCTTCAAGAATTCTTCCAATTGCTCTTTCAAAGTGGTGGTGTCGGGCACAAACCAGGGCTGGCGAATGATGGCCTTCAGGTCGATCGCGTCCAAATCGCCTTGGGCATCCGCAATGGCTTGCAACAAGTCTTTTGCGTGGAGAATGCCGACAATGTTTTCCTGATCGCCCTCATAGAGGGGTAAGCGCGAATGCTGAGTCTGCAGCACTTGCATGACGATTTCGCGCGACGGCAATTCCACATCAATCGTTTTCATATTCTTGCGGTGGATCATCACGTCGGAAACATCGAGCTCTTCAAGGTCGAGAACCCCGGCAACCCGGTCGCGGTCGGATTTTTCAACGCTGCCTTCATGCTTGCCAAGCTCAATCGCGCCGCGAATTTCTTCCATCGTCGCATCTTCATCGGTGACTCGATCCAACTTGACGCCAAATATCTGCAAGGTGGCCCGCACAATCCAGCGCACGGCGGTCACAATCGGGCTGAGAAGGGTAACCGACCATTGCACGGGCAAGGACACCCAGCGCGCCGTCGTCTCTGGGTAAGAGAAAGCAAAGGTTTTCGGCATCACTTCGGCAAAGATCAAAACAATCGCCGTCACAAGAGCCGTCGCGATGGCAATTGTGGTGGGTGCTTGGCCAAACAATTGCACCAAAAGCGCGGTTGTCAGCGCACCGGCCAAGGTGTTCAAAAAGTTATTGCCCAAAAGCAGCGAGCCAATTAGCCGGTCTGGATTTTGGATCAGGCGATTGACGCGCGCTGCCGCCCGGTCACCGTCCTTTTCAAGCTGGAACATACGTGCGCGCGAGGAGGACGTAATCGACGTCTCAGCCGCAGAGTAAAAAGCAGACATCGCAATAAGAACAGCGACCGAAATCGCTGTTACGATGACCGTGGGGTCAATCGTCATCGTTGAACATCCTCTTTCAAAAAGGCTCGGACGGCTTCTGCATCAACGCCCTTTTGCACAAAGGCCGCGCCGATGCCGCGCGTCAAAATCAGGGTCAGGGCCCCATTCTCATTTTTCTTGTCGTGGCTCATGGCTTCAAACAAAGCGTCTGGATGCCAAGGCCCGCCGGGCAAGAGTTTAGGCAGATGGGCAAGGCCTGCGGCTTGCAAAGCCTGCTCTGCCAACAGGACATCTTGATGTGGGCAAAGCCCTTGGGCGTGGGAAAAGCGGAATGCCATCGCCATGCCACAGGCCACCGCTTCGCCATGGCGCAGCACGCTTTCATCAAAACCAACGATGGCTTCAAACGCATGGCCAAAAGTGTGGCCCAGGTTCAACAGTGCGCGCACGCCAGCTTCGCGTTCATCTTCAGCCACAATGCGGGCTTTGGCCCGAACGGACTGACCAATGGCATAGGCCAAATGCTCAACCGTGCCAGCCAGCGCCGTGGGTGCATGGGCCAGGCACCAGTCAAAGAAAGCCCGGTCGCCAAGTAGGCCGATCTTCAAAATCTCGGCCCAACCTGCCCGCAAATCGCGCGCAGGCAAAGTCGCCAGCGTGGATAGATCCGCCAGAACATAACGCGGCTGCCAGAAAACGCCGATGAGATTCTTACCGGCACTGGCATTAATGGCCGTTTTGCCGCCGACCGAGGAATCGACTTGGGCCAGCAAAGTCGTCGG
>NZ_JADCBK010000051.1 GCF_020253525.1 Aquidulcibacter sp. | reverse complement strand
CATAATAGCCCGTCACGTTGAAGGCATTTTTGGCAACACCTGGAATGGGCAAGTTCTTGTCATAGTCGTTTGAATAGGGCGACTCTGAGTCTGAATAGGTATAGTTGGCGGTAAAGCCATAACCGGCATCAAAGTCATATTGCGCCGAAAGTTCCAGACCCTTGATGGAGCCTGCTTCCCCATTGGTTGGCTGCGAGAAGGAACCAACGGTTGAGCCCTGCACCGTGCCATCGGCAACCGCACGGGGAACCGTATTGGTTTGAATGAAGGAGTCGATCTTCTTGTAGAACAAGCCAACCGAGACCAGACCCTTGCGGCCGAAATAATGTTCCCAAGCAAGGTCTGCTTGATCGGCCCGGAAGGGGTTCAAGTTTGGATTGCCGCCGCGACCACTTGTAAAGGCAAACCGATCAAGGTTCGGGCCGGGGGTTGAGACGCGGGTGAAGTCATATTGCGACCCCTCACCCAATTGGAACAAATTCTGACGGGCAACCACGCGGGCCAGTGAGGCCCGGATCTTATTGTTGTCGGTGGCGTCATAGACGATGCTGGCACTGGGCAGCACGTCGGTATAGTCGCGGACGGTACGCTCTGGCGTTGGGTTAGCCAACACACCGTTCCAGGAATCTGTACCCCAATAGCGTGGAGCAACTGGCGTCCCGCTCGAATTGACGGTCAATTCGGTATTGATGACGCGCACACCGCCATTGATGTGATAGCGGTCATCCGGCCGGCCGACATCCAACATCAAATAGCCGCTCTTGGTCTTTTCCTCGACCACAAAACTATTGAGGGGGTCGCGGTAGAAGGCAAAGGGTGTAGAGGGATAAAGCGACTTAATCCAGTCGACCGCATTTTCCATCTGATCGCGATTTTGGAAAAGGGCCTGAATGCCGCCAACCGTCACAGTCTCAAACCGGCCTGGTGTGGTTGCAGCGGTTTGATAAGGCGTAATCAAAGCAGGCGAATTGCCAAAGCGGGCCCCGGCATCGCACGCTGGACGCCCGGGTGTGCCCACGGGCAGCTCGCACGACTTATAGCCAATCGCGCCATCTTGGAAATAGCCCAGCGGGGTCCAGTTCTGGCCGAAATTGATGCCGTTTAACTCACCCTTGCCGGAATAATCCGCCAAATAGCGACCATATTCGCTGTCCACATTGCGCTCAGCATAGCGGGCACCAAAGCGCACGACCCAAAGGCCATCCAAGGCATCGGGGGCTTGCAGGGTAAAGTCTGCCCGGACGGCCGTATTGTCGATGGTGGTATTCTCACCAAAGACCCAATGCGACTTCGCAAAAACGCTCGACGGCGTGGTGAAGGCCGATGGTTGGGCAGGTGTAAAAGTCGGGAAGGCCCCATTGCTATAATTGAAGACCAAAGTCGTCGGTGCCGTTGGGTTTGGAATAAGGCCCGCTGCCGTCCCATTGCGCACGCCATATTGGGTATAACGCACGTCATTATTGCCCGCCGTGCTCTCATAATCTGCCTTCGAATGATAGGCACCGAGGTCGACTTTCAAGCGCTCTGTCAGCTCCCACGCCAGACCCAATTGGATGTTGTCGGTCTTGGCTTCGCCATTTTGCACAAAGCTGATGCCTTCGGCCGAATTGGCCGTAACCGTGCCGGACTCAAACACATTGTTTGCGCCAATCTGCAGATTGGCTGCGCCATAGGTTGCATTCTCATTGGCGAATGGGAATTTGAGCGAGGCTTCTTTCGTCAAAATCGTCAGGTTCGAATGGAACCAATCAAAGCGCAGGTCAGCTTTGTCTGACAATTTGAAATCGACATTGATCGAACCTGCCAAGCGCTCGCGGTCCTGATCGCGATTGGTGACATAGCGATATTCAGGCGACCAGATGTTGCGCGTCGTCGCATTGCTGAGCGGGCGATTGTTGAACTGCCAGCCGCCGCGATTATCGCCGCCCAAGGCGTCGGTTACCACATTGCTCTTCTCATAGGACAGACTGCCCAAGACGGCCAGGCGGTCGCTGAAGCGATAGCCCAATGTTGCCGACAAGGATGGGGTCGTCTCCCCATCTTCGCTTTGGTTGGCGCGGGCCTGACCGGCAAACAGAAGACCATCTTTCAGACTGCGGGCCGAACGCGTGCGTAGATTGATGATCCCGCCAAGGCCGCCTTCGAGCAGTGAGGATTGCGGTGACTTAAAGACGTCCACGCCGCCGATGAGATCAGAGGGCACACCTTCAAGCGAATCGGTCTGGGTGGCATTGCCCTCCCCGATCCGGAAAGCTTCAAGACCGGTCAGAAAGATTTCATTGTTAAGGACCACCACGTTCTGATCCAGACCGCGAATCCGCACTTTTGTGCCTTGACCATTTTCGCGGTCGATCTGAATACCGGGCAGACGCTGAAGGGATTCAGCGATGTTTTTGTCTGGGAACTCGCCAATATCTTCGGCGGTGATTGATTCAATGATGAGATTCGAATTGCGCTTTGTTGCCAGCGCATCAGCGACCGAGGCGCGATAACCGCGCACCACAACGGTCTCAACTTCTTGCGCTGGCTGTGCCTGCGAACTGGTCTGTGCGGTCTGAGCAGCTGCGCTTCCGGCGCAACCCAGAACCATGGCAATGACCGAAACGCTGGTACGCAGGCCTAGCCCATAGGTATATTTACGCATCTCTCTGTCCTCCCAAGGAATAAGTCATCAGTTGGTCTCTGATGTCGATTTTTATCGGCAGCTTCCGTCACTTCGATCGGGACCCAAGATCAGGACAACACCTGACCTTACCACTCCCGCGCCAAATTGACAGCGCTGTTATTCATAGCCTGCTCGAAATTGATTGCGCTGTCAATTGCTAGTTTGCGTTGCTGAAAATTATTTTCACACGCCAGCTCCCAAGGATTGACAACGCTATCAATCGTGAGTGACTAAGACAGAAGTTGAGGTGCAAGAAGGTTTGAAAATCATGTCGTGGGAAGCCGTAGACGCTCGAAAACTGCGCATTCAGGCAGAATTTGATGCCCTTTTGGTGCGTTCAAACGAACAAGTGCCCAGCACCAACGGTGTGTTTTGCCGCTTTCGCCATCCGGTGTTAACGCGCGACCATGTTCCCCTTGCTTGGCGGTTTGACTTCTCGGCAAAAAGAAACCCGCGCTTTTTAGAGCGGCTTGGCGTCAATGCTGCCTTTAACCCCGGCGCGCTCTATCATCAGGGCAAATATCTGCTGGTCGCCCGCGTGGAGGGGGCCGATCGCAAATCCTTTTTCGGCATGGCTGAAAGTGAAACGGGCGTCGATGGATTTCGCTTCTGGGACCATCCGCTCGACATCCCAGACGGCACCCCGCCGGACACCAATATTTACGACATGCGCCTGACCCGGCATGAGGATGGCTGGATCTATGGCCTATTTTGTACCGAGCGAAAGGACTTGGCGCTGCCCCATGATCTCACCGCCGCGGTGGCCGGATGTGGCATCGTCCGCACAAAGGATCTCCACGCATGGGAACGCCTACCAGACTTGGATGCGGGGCCAGGCCAACAGCGCAATGTTACCCTTCACCCAGAATATGTTGACGGCCAATACCTGCTTTACACCCGCCCACAAGACGGCTTTGTCGATGTCGGCGGCGGGGGCGGCATCGGTTGGGCCTTGGTGGAAGATATGAGCCGCGCGCGCATTGCAAAGCAAGAAATTGTCGACCCCCGCGCCTATCACACCATCAAAGAGGTCAAGAACGGCCAAGGCCCCCCTCCCCTCAAAACCCCTTATGGCTGGCTGCATCTGGCCCATGGCGTGCGCGATACCGCCGCTGGCCTGCGCTATGTGCTTTATGTGTTGCTGACCGATTTGAACGAGCCGTGGCGCGTGATCGCTGCACCCGGCGGCTATTTGATCGCCCCACAAGGCGGAGAGCGCGTAGGCGATGTTTCCAATGTCGCCTTCTGCAATGGCTGGGCCCATGACCCTGAAACCGGCCGGGTGCTCATTTATTACGCCTCATCCGACACCCGCGTCCATGTCGCCGAAACGCGCCTCGACGAATTATGCGACTATGCCCTCAACACGCCCCCCGACAGCCTATCGTCACGCGGGGCGTTTGAGCAAAGACAGGCGCTGATTGCTGGCAACGCGTAAACGGGGCTCTCATGAGCCGCAGGCCGGGCACTTGGTTCTGCGTAAGCTTCTACCCTAAGCAACGACTGTCTCAAAAAAGTGCGACAACTCATCGCGATATGACGATGCGAAGCGCGCCACGTTACGAGGCACTCTACTTCTAGATCACGGTTAGTTTTGTGCAAAGGCGTCGCGATAGAAGTCCCAATGACGGTTGCCGAGGGCGGTTAAAAGTCCGATGGGATCATGGCCAACGCGGGGAAGAACGATCCAGTCGTGAGGTATCTTGAGTCTAACCAAGTGATCGTGGAAAGCTTGATTGTTCAAGAAAGTCTCATCCTGATCGCCAATGACCAGCCGCAGACGGGAATGACGGGCGAGCTCTTTAGCATTTTGTTCCGCATAGCGGCGCGGGCTCACAGCTGCGAAACGCTCCTGACTACCGCCATAAACTTCCATAAGAAGATCTGCTGCCAAGACTCTGCTCGCGCGCGGAGTCCTTTCCAGCCTTTCCTGCAAAGGTCCGGCAGCCATCATGGAAACGCTGCCGAAGAGTTCAGGATACAGAAATCCCAAGCGCCCAGCGCCGTAACCGCCCATACTAAAGCCGTCCAACAGGCGCCCATCGCGGCGGCTTATGGTTGGCCATTTCATATCTATATGGGGGAGAAGTTCCTTGATGATAACTGTCTCAAGCGGCACTTGGCCATTCGCCCAGTCAACGTACATCCCCATCCGCAGTCCGTTGACGAATACCATAAAGATGGGTGGACACTTCTCCATTGTGATGGCGGCATCCAACAGCGCAGCCAAGGGGGCGATGCCCGCTACGCCGCCGCCAGACCCATGCAACCAGTAGACCACGGGGAGTCGCCGATTAGGTTCAACTTTGGACGCCTGGGGCTCATAAATGTGGAAACTAACATCAGTTGCCGCTGCCCTGCTTCTAAACTTTTGGAATGACAGGCCAGGTCCTTCAACCTTTGACGTCACCCACTGTACCGAACGAAGCGCAGAAGATATTCCTTGAGACTGGGCCAACTGTGCTCGGGCGACACTGCCAACGCCTAGGCCCATGAGGGAAGCACCTAGCCCCAGAAAGTGATTTCGCCGGCTGATCATCACACAGAACTTCCCAACCATTTCTCAGATGACTTTCAAACGGGCCGATCACCCCATTTCCGTCGCCAGTGGTGGTCAAACTCTGCAGATAACGCGCTTTGCCTCTGACAATAGGAAGAACACTCGTGGCCGAATCTAATCGCCAGATTTAGAGGTCTTATTTGCAGGCACCATCTTTAACTTCATACTCAAAGGAGGCTTCTATTCCTTGCGTGACATAGCCAATAAGGCAGCTGGTTTCTGAGCCATCCGTTCGTCGAACAATGATCTTCCCAGAACCTTCGCAGCTGATAGGAGTTCGTGCGGAAAAGTTCGACCCACGTTGTACAAATGGCTGACTTTTCCCACAAAGCTGAAGTTCGGCTGATGCAACGTCTCCAGACGGCGCGCGCACGACGAAATCGTTTTTAACATCAGAACAGCCCACAAAAAAGAAGGGGCAACCGACTAACCAGTAGAGCCATTTGCCATTGAAGGGAGTATTGAGCTTAGTAGGTCGCGTATAATGCCCTGAGTCCATTCCCAGAAAGTCTCCCAACCTGATTTAGTTTTGCGCGTGTTGGCATTCCTGTGCCGGGATTGCTCAGTCTTCCACATACGATCTGCGGGCTGGGTGAATCAAAATGAAGGCACGGCCCCAAAACTTGCTCTGCCCGCCTAGGTGCCTACCGGCATCCTTATCAGGTATATAGAAACAGCCTTTGCCAGACCGAGGCAAAGACTGTCTCCGCGTACAGCCTATACAAAGTGGAGCATGCATCACAGCATGCTCAATCTTGCACGTGGCAATCGTCAGAATTTCTTGGCAATTCCAATGATTATGTCAGTTGTTCGATAGTCGGCCTTTAAGGTGCGAGCACCGCTCTTCAAACTTGGACTATTGACAGAGAACGTCCGCAGTTCACCAAACCCCCTCCAATCTTGAGCGAATTCATACTCGACGCCAGCTATGCCCTGAACTGCAAACAGACTAGCTCTGGAGTATTGCCCGCGGTTTGCTGTTGCGCCAGCGTTTAAGTCGAAATCAACTTCACGAGTAAGGCCAATACCCAAACCGACGTAAGGCTTGAAATTACCAGCCTCATTGAAGGTATAAAG
Source organism: Aquidulcibacter sp. (assembly GCF_020253525.1). Classification (GTDB taxonomy): domain Bacteria; phylum Pseudomonadota; class Alphaproteobacteria; order Caulobacterales; family Aquidulcibacteraceae; genus Aquidulcibacter. Next base: position 56,637 of record NZ_JADCBK010000051.1, on the reverse strand, counting down.
ACCATTCACCATGATTGAAGTTGAAGCATAGTCACTATTGCTTGCTGCAACCCCGCTGAGGGAGTTTAGCGAACTGGATCGATAGGTGTACTCAAGCTCGCTTCGCCATGGGCCAGCATAGTCGTAGCCAATTGCTCCTCCAACCAATGTGCCCGCCCCGAACTTTCCTTTAGTGCGGGTTCCCCCGACTTGCAGGTCCGTGTTGCTCAATGTGGAGCTCCCGGCATAAACCTTCGCATAGAGACCGCCCTCATTATTGGCTGTTTGAGCGAGTGCTGTACCTCCAGATGCAAGAAGCGCCGAGACAACAGCCAACGTACGGTAGAACATTTTCTTTTCCTTCTAAGTGATTCACAGGGAGATTACGGTCGGGCTGGTTGCTCGACCTGTTGGGTACCTAAGTGATCGAATTCAAAGGAAAAGCGCTGCTGCACGAATGGTCGCAAATCCTGCACGAATGGACAGGTTATCTGCAGTCAGTTCGAAAACATTGCCGTCAGCTGGCGCAGTCATCGGGAAAAGAAGCGATGACGACAATGCTTTCACCTAAGCGAAGTGCTTGTGTGAGAGCAGCTCACCCTCGTAGAAGTCGGCTTTGTGCCATCAAAGCCCGTTGGAGACAGTTGATCCGTTTAAAAGCGCAAAGGGCAGTTAGCCTATGCTGCTCATACAATGGAAAGTTTTGCTTCATGGCCCTGTCAGAATCTGGGACACGTCGTTCTTCCTACGCCTGCTGACAGGTATCTTAAGACCTGTATCCATTTGCAAAAAGCCACGGGAACTAAGGCGCTTCTTCTGCAATATGTGAACCTGAGCAATCCAATGGGAGCGATGGACTTGCAGGCCCGGATAGCCAGCTTCTTTTAACTCCTCGATTGCTCGGCCAAAGGGGTAGAATATTAATGCTTCACCGGCAGCCGTGTACACACGTGTATAGTGAAGCTCGGCAGATAGGGCGACCAGATCAGTCCCTAGAGCTGTTGGAAGCAAAGCAAAGAAGGGCACCTTCAAAGAATCCGTATCACCGGTCTTACCGTCAGCTTGATTTTCAAGCGGGCCAGTATGCGGCTTAAGGTCTTCATCAGTCTTTGTTACGACTACGCCTTTATCTCGGACTGCGTCAAAATCGGTCTTTAAACGGATGGCATTCAGGCCAAGCCACGCTGCAAGCGCTGGGGGCGAAACAAAGGCAAGTTCTTCAAAAAACTCTAGATGCCAATCTTGAGGCAAAGCCACCGTGACTTGATCTAACCCCAAATGTCTATCAAGCGATATCCCAATCGGAACAAAAAGTGCGGCTCCCAAGAGACCCGAAAGAACCAATTGAGCAAAAACTGGCCACCCTACGATTGAGTTTAACTGCTGTAGCCCTAGTTGCATCAGCTGCATCATCGTCAAGAGTAGGCTTACTTGGATAAGCCAGAATGCAGCTCGTGGTACGATTGAAAGTTCTTGGGTCGAACTTGGATTTAGAAGTGTGATCACGGTTGCAATACATACTACTGAATAAGCCAAAAACTTGGGCCAACTTAGGTTCTGCGTGCTTGATGAATCGAGCTTGGACGTCATCCGTCGTCTTTACTCAAAGGATATACTCACTTCAAGCATTCAACCAATGGCCATTCATGCCAACTCTTTGGCTAGGTCGGGCAATCCGCTAGCTTTAGGGAATGCAAGAATGGACCAAAAGGTGCACATGGCTATACCCGTTTGCGGGCGCAGCTTGTGCTGCGCGTTCATTCCCCATGCCAACGTTCACACCCATTCACAGAGCCTAGGTCGCCCACTGCACGAACCCTTAAAATGCCCATTGACCCCGCCCTTGGGGCAGAGTGCAGAAGGAGATCGTCACTTAAGACGAGGTGCTGACATGAACTCTGATCGACCCGCAAAAATCGCCAAGCGTCTTGGTATCGGCTTAAAGGCATTACGCCTGTGGGAAGCAGAAGGGCTCATCAAACCACATCGTTTGGCAAATGGTTGGCGGGTGTTTCGGGACGAAGATATCACTGCTGCTTGGCGCATTGCCGCACTCAAGCAATTGGGCTTCTCGTTACGCGCGATCAAAGCTTTGCTAAGCCGTGGAACACCCAGTCTTGATGTGATCCTATCAGTGCAGGAACGCGCGTTGAATGAGCAAGCTTTGCAGATTCAACGCGCCCAAAAGGCGATCCAAGCAGCGCGAGAAAAACTCGCTGGCGGTGCTCATCTTGATGCTGATGCCCTCATCATCCTTCATCAGGAGACCAACATGTCGACTAATTTCATCAATCCAACCACGGAAAAATTGTGGGAGTCCACCTTTTCACCCGAACAAATCCACACGCTGAAAGAGCGGCCCTTCACCCCAGAAGCGCAAGAGCGCGTGGGCGCTGCTTGGGCTTCCGTCATTACCGAGGCGGACCGGTTACGCGTGATCGGCGACCCTGCCTCAGAAGCCGCCTTGGCACTTGGTCGGCGCTGGTTTTCGCTGGTGCGCGAGTTTACAAGAAGCGATCCCGGCATGATTGCATCAAGCCGCGATTTCTATGCCCAAGGCTTTGCCGACCCGACCACTGCCAGCCAGATGCCGTTTGACAAAGGCGTGTGGGATTTCATTCATAAAGTCGCCGAACAATTGGTCGCGCGGGGCGAGGCCATCACTTAGACCCATCGGGCGCTTTATGGGGTGCATTCCTAATCGAATGCACCCTCCAGCATCATGTGTCTGGCTATTTCTGCGGCTTTAATCCGCATTGGCTGAATACCCCTCGAACAGAGACATTCAGGGCCGCTCGCTTGGCTTTGTTGTACAAGTCAAGGACCGTCGAACAACTGATAGGATCGCCATTTCGGTAATCGCTTTCAATCCGGCGAATCGCCATTTGAATGGCAGGCTTATGACCAAGCGCTACAGAATTATTCAAAAGCGCCTCGGCGCGTTCTGCGTCTTTTGGCAAGCCTAAGCCATTGGCAAAGACTCGCGAGGCAAAATAGCTTCGCTCCCCTGAACGATCAGCCGCTGCATGCGACAAGATTTCATTCAGACTGCCCCTGCCCCACAAGACTGTTGTGTTACGCCCCAAGGTCATCACACGGTCGCCAGACGCACTGGCAACGAGAGACGCGAAATCCTGCAGCGGCACGCGCCAGAACTCAGTCCCATCCAGCGTGCTCCAAGCCGAAAGCGATGTGCCGTCTGCAATCACGACTTGATTGCCTTCTTGGGCAAAAGCCACCCCCTCAAGGCTTGGTGCCACTGGAAGCCAAATCTGGGCTCCGCCTTTTGCACCAAGCTTCCAAAACAGGACTTGCCGCCTCAGATCTTGTTCAGACCGCGCACCTTCAAGAATAAGGGCTTGATCGTCAGGACTAAATCTGGGCCGGGCAGCTCGCAGGAACTCTTGTCTGGCCAAAGTGCGGCCATTGGTAAGATCGAAAACTGTAACTAAAGCCCATTCGCGCCGGCCCTGAAAATTTTGAACCAGTGCCAATCTTTGCCCAGACTGACTTAGCGCGGCATGTTTGATACTGCCGTCACCTATGCTGGTACCAAGTGTCTGCAGAACTTGAGACGTGCGACCATCCACAAGCCCCAAGATTCGAGAAACGCCATCTTTCGAATAAAGCCAGGTAAGTGCGAGATTAGCCTCTGAAGAGAATGCTACTACTTGATGATTGTACGGCGAGGGCGTCTCACTTGGATACTGACTCCACAGGAGCGTATTGGGAATGCTCGATAAGATTTGCCCCGATGGCAGCGCGAGGGAGCCCGCCAATGCGCCTTCACTTTTAAGGCCGCCTATGAAGCCAAATTGCCCGATGCGATCAATGAAGGAGGCCTCCGTCCCAACAGGAACTTGGAATGAAGCACTTACTTTTTCTTGACCACTGGCGGTGACCTCACTGACGCGGCCAGAAGTCCCACTAACCAAGACCACAGAATTGGACTTTGGCATAAATCCAGCCTGATTGACCCCGTCGAAGATTGCAACAGGGACCAATCCCTCAGAGGGCGCTTGCTTGGATTGAGCGGCTACAGGGCGTGGTGGCGAAATAACCGCAAAAATAAGTGCAATGAAAACGAAATGTCGCAGGTCCAGTTTTATCATAGTCCACCAAAGTCTAAGTTTCGGCGTTGCATTTGAAGTGCAAACAATACATCCGCCATAGATAGATTTCTTCAGCGATAGAAGTAAAGCCGGGATGTTTTCTGCCGAAATGCACAAGGCTTCACCCCAACAGACTTTTGCGGCGAAAGTCTGCGGGAAACTGGCAGCACGTTAGATGGTCAAGCTAAACAGCCCCCCTGAGAGCGGATAGCTTTGAAGTTGCGCCGGACTAAGGCGCATGCGCGAGGTGCTAACTAGGCAATGCCCAACTTGGCCGGGCATGGTGGAGACACTGCTGACATGGGGCACGGGAATTGGATGCAGGGCCAAAAGAGCCCCCGTAGCCGACAATTCGGCAATCGATGATCCTCCCCACATCGCAACAAGGATGCGATGATCGGGAAGGACAACAAGGCCATCCGGTTTGCCAGCAATCCCCATAAAGTCAGAGAGAATTCGCGGCGCACCCAGCTCTGGTCGAGGCTCGCAGATGTCAAATGCCAAGAGTGTGCGCAATAAAGTGTCGGCAACGATCACCTTCTTGCCGTCCGGGGTAAGGTCGATCCCATTTGGAATGCCCAGCCCGCTGGCAACAATCTTCACGTCACCTTCGGAGCTGCAATGAATGATCTTTCCCTTCCCGGCCAGTGCGCCAGAGTGAAAAGCGGTCGCCCAAATGCCCCCGACCCCGTCTGCGCACATATCGGTAAGGCTTACGCCTTCGCCTAAATCCGTGCAGACAGCAAAAACCGAAAGCGACCCAGAGATCGGGTCAAGCTTGAATAGGCTTTGGTTTGCGACTGCCATCAGGCCAGTCTCGGTTTCAGCTAAGCTCGAAACTGGATGGGCCAATGGAAGCTGGGTCAATACTTTGTCAGAACAGCGATAGCTGAACAGATAGGCCTGCACAGGATCAACCCAAAAAATGCTATCGAGACGAGCCACATAAATGGGTGACTCACCTATTATAGCTTCAGGCTGACATAGAAGCTTTGCGCCCGGCTCGTGGTGCTTGAACGCCGTCATCACGCGCTCTGCTTTCTCGCGAACCAGAGCAGGTGTATCACCTGGCTTATAGATTTCTGAGCCAAGACCAAAGCCCGCCACGCCGGTGGAGCGCCAGGCAGAAAAATCCTTTGCCCCAATCCCCCCCACCGCGAGAACCTGTATCTGCGCCGGTAAAACTGCGGACATGGCTTTCAAGAATTCTGGCCCAAGGCTTCCCGCTGGAAAGAGCTTCAAATAAAGCGCTCCGGCTTTAATCGCCGCAAAGGCTTCGGTGGGCGTACTGCTCCCCGGTAAAGCCACCATACCGCGATCAAGCGCCGCCCCAATCACGTCGGGGTCCATGTTTGGCGAGACGCAGATCTGGCCCCCCTGATCGGCGACATCGTGAACCTGCTGGACCTCGGTGACCGTGCCTGCACCAATAATAATGCGATCACCAAAATGGGTTCGCAACGCGGAAATGGATTTCAAAGGCTCAGGAGAGTTGAGCGGTACTTCTGCAATCCGAAATCCGGCACAATAAAGTGCTTCAACGACCTCAATGGCTTCCTCCGGCTTTAGGCCACGTAGAATCGCGACAAGTGGGCAACTGGCCAGAGCCGCCGCAAATGCTGTGGCATGCATCATTGGGCCTCTGCTTCAAAACTCGCTTGATGCAGGGCTGCAAACCCCGCCAAGCATGCCGAATCCGATGAGACGATGATTGACTTTAGGCCCATTTCGTCAAGCGCAGCCTGATAAAGACTGGCGACGAGCGGGTTTCCAACCATTTCGATGGCCGCAGTTCCGAATTGTGCCAGACGGGCCTTTGCATCCGCCAATTCCGAACCAATCAATAGCCCCCGCAGATATGAAGCCGCGTCCGCTTTTTCCATCTTCTTTCGCATGACCAAGGCGCGCGCTTGGAACAAAAGGCTCGCAAGGCTGCGCCCACTCGACCAAGACTCGCCAAGCCCTCGCGAAAACCAAAGACCTGGCTTCGCAGGCCCATCAATGATTGAGGCAAGAATGCCCTTCTCGGTAACCCGATCAAACAATTCCCCCGCCATGGAGGTGAAGAAGATTTCGATTGAATTGCCTGTCATGGACACCCATTTCGAATGTGTGCCCGGCAAAAGGATGGTGCGATGCCCTGAACCGGCCTTACTTGAAGGGCGCATCAACAAACCGAAAAGCTCAAGTTCTTCGCCACGCAACACATCGGGTTGGCCAGATGCATCGTCGCACGTAAGCCCCGGCACGATGGCGACGTCGCGGCCCGCCATTTTGGTTCTGGTCAATTGGTGAGACAAGGCGTCAATGGAAGTTGGGCACTGAATATAGGGGGCCTCAACCCAACCGACATTCGAACCGATCATGCCAGACGCATAAATTTGGCGAGCCTGCGGCCATTGCACATTCAACAGCTCAATCTGCTCTTCCATACCTTCTCGGGTAAGACCCAATATCCCGCATGGGCGGGACACTTCGTCAATCTTTGATCCATTATGGGCGATGAGATAAGCGCGGAAATTGCTGCTGCCCCAATTGATCCCAATAAAGGGTCTATCTTCTTGTGACATGGGCACCTCCATCGATTAAGTAGATTGAGCCCGTAATCCAAGACGACTGGTCGCACGCCAAAAACAGAGCAAGGTTTGCGACATCCTCAGGTTTGCCTAACCGCCCCAAAGGATGCCGGCCTATATTGCGTGTCCGGGCAAGTTCAGGATCGCCTTGCGCGGCAAATGAGGCGTGTAATAAGGGCGTGTCGATAGAGGCGGGCGCAATGGCATTAACCCGAACCCCCTTGGGTGCAAGTTCAAGAGCCGCTGTCTTGGTAAGATTATTGAGCGCCCCTTTGGAAGCTGCATAGGCAGCCAAACTGGGCGTCGCAAAGTCCGCGTTGATGGACGAGACGAGGATGATGCTGCCTGTCCCCTTGGCAATCATATCGGGTGCAAATGCTTGGATGAGGCGCACAGCACCAGCCACATTTACATTATAGATTTCGTTGAAGCGCTCGGGAGAACTCTCAAAGATCGTGGCATTGTCGCTGATAGCAGCAGCATGGACTAGGATATCCACCGCGGCGACCTCGCGGCGGATCTGGGCGGCGAGCTCGCTGATCTGTTCGCTATCGCCCACATCACATTGGAAATTGTGGTTACATGTATCTGGCCTTTGACGACCAAAGCCAATTGTTGTTGCGCCATTATGCTGAAAACACTTCGCTATGGCAGAACCAATACCACTTCCGGCACCAGAAATGACCGCAACACGATCTTTGAGGGTTTCACTCATCATGCTGCGGCCACTCCTCTATTGACGCGTCACTCAGCCTAAAACTTTGCGCTCAGTGTCAGCTTGTACTGGCGACCATAAATGACATTTGTGCGCAAGGCTTCTTCTACGCCATCAAAGGTGCGTTGCTCGCTATCAAGGAGGTTGGCGGCCTCAAAGCTTAAAGTATAGCGATCGTTGAAATCATAGCGGGCACTCGCCGATAGGTCTGAGTAGCTATCATTATAGATACCCGTGTTGGCAGCCGATAGTGACAGCAAATAAGCATCCCGCCAATTATAGGCGAGGCGGAAGCTGACAGGCCCCTTTTCATAATAGCCGACCAAATTCACATTGTTCTCAGACAGACCTGGCAGCGGCAAAACGCGACCACTTCCGTCAACAATCGGGGTCTCCGATTTGATATAGCTATAGGTCGCATTGACACCGAATCCATCAAATGGCGCGGGGAGGAAACTGAGCGGCTGCTGATAGAGCAACTCAATCCCTTGAACATTGGCCCCCTCACCATTGATCTTCCGATTGATGAGATAATTCACCCCACTATAGGATTCAGCACTTTGCCGCTGAATGATGAAAGTGGAGATATCCTTGTAAAACAGCCCGACCGAAACCATCGAGTCTTTCGCGAAATACCATTCCAAGGAAGCATCAAGCTGGTCTGCCTCAAACGGCTTAAGACCGGGCGCACCGCCAGACCCCGTACCAGGCGATGTTTGCACCCCATTCACAAAGACCGCATTGTTGGAAAGGGTCAAGCCATTGTTGAGGTCTTCTGTATTGGGGAATGCGACCACCTGGGCCAAACCAGCGCGAATCTGGAAACTATCCGATAGCTCAAGCCGGAGAGCAGCCGATGGCAACGCCTTTTCGTCCTTCGCCTTAAACGACACTGGAACGGCGGTTCCCGTTGACGAAATCTGATTGCCAACAGAGGTCATGTCGCGACTTATGTAGCGGACACCCACATTGCCGGAAAGCGCAACAACGCCAATTTCATGTTCAAAATTGGCCTTCAAGTATAGGTCCGAGAAGTCTTCTTCGATCTCAAACGTACCCGCCAATGAATTGAGCGTGGTGCCAGGTGACGTACATTGGACGTTCTGAGACACAACCGGGATTGTTGTGAAGGCCTCGCAACCTGTCAATTTAGACGAGCCAACAAGATAGCTGCGGGGCAAGCCAGAAAAGCCGCCAGAGAGGAAGTTTGGTCGTGATCTCACGGCGACGAGGTCGCCCAAAGTGTTGGCAACAAGACCGCCAGCTGGGCGAATATCTGCGCGCAAGGGTGCTTGAACCGTGTTTAGATTGCTGAACCGCGCGCCGGCCTGAAGTGTCGTAAAGGCACCTTTATTGACATCAATCGTCCAATCATTGCGGGCGGCCCATGTGGTGGATTCAGAGGTGAAGACCTGATCAAACAGGATCGTAAATCGCAATTGAGCCGGATTGAGAAGATCAATGCCATTGATGGTAAAGCTGCCATAATTTGTCTTTGTCAGATCAAAATCAACAACCGGCGTGATCCCGACAATCGGTTGAAGCCGGAAGTACATTTGTTGATATGTAGAGGTTGATTTACCCCAAGAGACCTCTGCTGTGGTCGAAACACCGTCACGCAGATCAAAGCTTGCGTGCAGCGCCGTGGAGAGCACATCGGCTTCGGTATTGGCAAATTCGGTATTGGTCAGAACAGCGGTGCTGGCTCTGCCACTCAACAAGATGTTGTTCGCCGAGTAAACGGGATTGGTTAAACCGCTGGTCGGGTTAAAGGCCAACCAATGCCGTTTACGATCCGAAGTCAGTTTTGAGTAAAAAGCATCAAAGGAGAACTCAGAGCTTTCATTCGGCTGCCACTGGACCATCGCACTTGCACCCACGCGATCGCGGGTCTCGTTGATTTCCTGGGCCCGAATATCTGCATGGCCAAAACGGGTAATGCCGCCTTCTGTAAAGCGTGAATAGCCCGAGAAGGTTCCTAGCCCTTCTTCTGATAGCTCGCGACTACTTGCGCTGGCGGTGACCAAAACCCCTAAAGTGTCATTGGCGAATTTTCCGGTGGCGAGGCCAAAAATCTCGTAGCCACCAGCTTCAGACTGGCTATCGAAAGTCCCCGAAACATTAAGGGCATTGGCTGAGCTGGATCGGTCCAAGGGCTTTCTGGTTCTAATGTCGACAAGCCCGCCTAGAGCCCCAGCAATTTGATCAGCCCCGGCCAGCTTTGTAACTTCAAGTCGGGAGATCAGCGGCGACGGGACCAGACCCAATAAGCCGTAAGTTGAGGTTTCGAGTTGGTCCAGACCATTGCCACCGCGCCCGGTAGAATCGACGATCTGGCGTCCGTTATAGAGAATTACATTTTGGCGAAGACCGCGCACCGAGATATCAGACCCCTCCCCGATGCCGCGATCAACTTGCACCCCTGACACGCGGGCGAGGGATTCTGCCACATTCACATCTGGCAACTTGCCGATATCATCGGCGACAATCGCGTCGACAATCTGAGTGGAGCTGCGCTTGATTTCGCGCGCCGCCTCTAAGCTTCGACGCACACCCCGCACAACAACGACATCGGTCTCCGTCGACGCCGAAACTGAGGGCCCAGACGATTGGGCAGAGGCATGTCCACCCGCCAAAGTCAATCCAAACACGATCGCTGATGAACCTAAAATCAGAGACTTATAGCGTGATGTCATCTTCTATCCTCCCAAAGGACGCTTCTTCTTATCCAGTATTAACGTCGCTATTATAGCAATGTCAAGCAGAACTAAAAACACCTGAGAATCCATAGACATCGGCATTTCCGCCTTATTTATCGGCAGTTAGACCATAAAATTTGTCTACGCACACCCTATTGACCAAACAGCAAATGCAAAATAATGCGTATATAGCAACATTTTGCGAGGGTCTCATCCATGTCAAAGCCATTGATCGGCGCATTTCCAGTTTTGCCGACCATTTTTGATTCTACCGGACAGATTGATGAGGCGGGCCTCAAACGAGTCCTAGACTATGTCATCCATGCGGGCGCAGCCGGCATTGTCTTCCCAGGACTTGCAAGCGAATATGATTGCTTAACACAGGAAGAGCGCCTGCACTTAACCGCCAAAATTGGTGAGTGGAATCAGGGACGCGTACATTTCATCGTCGGGGCAAGTTCTCTTACCCCAGAAGATTCTGCGCGCTTTGCTTTGGCGGGGGCACGGGCGGGCGCATCTGCGGCAATGATCATGACACCCCATGCTTATGCCCATGATCTAAAGGAAATGGCGGCATTTTATGAGCAGGTCGGTGCCCAAACAAGCCTTCCCCTCATGCTACAAAATGCCCCTGCCCCGATGGGGATTGGCCTGTCTCTCGAGCATGTGGCGAGTATCATGAGCGAGGTCCCAGCCATCACCTATGTGAAGGAAGAAGCCGCCCCATCAGGACAGCGCATCTCACGGCTCGCAGAATTGACCCATGGAGAATTAAGCGGGATTTTAGGCGGCGCGGGCGGCCGCTATCTGATTGATGAACTCAGTCGCGGTGCCGTGGGGTCGATGCCAGCGTGTGAAATCACCGAAATCCATGCGGCCATCATAAAGCACTTCCTCGCCGGAGAAGAAAAGATCGCACGCGACCTGTTTGAACGGTCCCTGCCGCTTCTAAACGTGCAAGCCAATTTCCGTTGGCGCTTAACCAAAGAGGTTCTTCGTCGCCGCGGTCTGATTGAAAGCACATACACACGCGCCAAAGGACCCAGCTTAGATGCCTATGATCTGAAGGAAGTCGATGCTCTACTTGCCCGGATCAAAGACCTAACTGGAATAAGCTAATGCCCAAGCCGCGGATTGTTGGAACCGATACCTTCATTGTCTCAAGGCCACGCGACATTCCTTATCTGGGACCGCTTGGCGATGGTGAGCAGGTCAATCGGCGCGGCTATATTGTGCGCCTTGGCAATGGCACCATTTATCCAACTGCTGATCAATCGGTTGTTGTCAAAATCACGCTCGACACGGGCCTAGTGGGTTGGGGCGAAACCTACGGCATTTGCGCACCCAAGGCCGTCTGCGAAATTATCAATGACATGCTGGCCCCCGTGCTCGAGGGTGCAGATCCCGAGGAAGCAGAAACGATTTGGGACACGCTTTACGGCCTCATGCGCGTCCGAGGTCATGCCAGCGGGTTCTATTTGGATGCCCTGGCCGCCATCGACATCGCGTTGTGGGATCTAAAAGGCAAATTGGCGGGAGTGCCAATTCGCAACCTGCTTTGCCCTAACCCGAGAAACTCGATCCCTGCCTATCTGTCCGGTTTGCCGGAAGCTACTTTGGAAGGCCGTGTTGCGCTTGCGCGAAAATTGATCAGCGAAGGCTTTTCAGCCGTCAAATTTGCAGCTGTCGTCAGCCATGAAGGCATTGAAGCAGAGATGGGCGCACTCAGATCCGCCCTCGGCCCCAAAATTGATTTGATGGTTGATTTGCATTGGAAGTTTTCACAGGCGGAAGCCCTAGAGCTCCTACATCGGCTCGCACCGCACAAGCCCTATTTCGCCGAAGCTCCGATTGCACCAGAGGATATTGAGGGGCTGAGAAGCGTAGCAGCCCAGTCACCAATCCCGATCGCCGCAGGAGAAGAATGGCCCACCGACTATGTGGCGGGCCCTCGCCTGAAGGACGGCAATTTAGCCTTTGTGCAGCCCGAAATGGCGCATACCGGAATAACCCAATTCTTGCGGATCGCTCAACTTGCGCAACGTCATGGAGCCAAATTAGCACCCCACGCCACAATTGGCTCAGGCTTCTTCCTGTCAGCAAGCATTCAGGTGTCATCCGCACTGGCCAATGTGGCAACACATGAATTCCAGCACAGCGTGTTCAATCCCTCAAGCGGACTGATTACCACCGACATGACATGTACAGACGGAGCCTATCACCTTCCAACAGGCCCAGGGCTTGGTGTGGAGCCGGGCCCAGACTTCTTGAAGCATGCTGTCCATGTGGGATGACACAAAACATGCTAACTCTATGCGTGAGCAGAACGGTGAACCCTCGGCGCATGCCGCAGCGGCTTTGCCGGCCAGATCACAGACGAGTAAGAACATGAGATCGAAACTGAATGCCCAGCCCAATCAAAGCCTGATTGATGGTATCCGAACCCTACAAGCCTTGGCCGTGGCTGAAGAGCCCATTGGCTGTCGTGAACTAGGCCGTCAGCTTGGATTTGAGGCAAGCAAAGTCAATAGGCTACTCAAAACATTGGCCTATCTTGGGATTGCGCGCCAGTCGCCAAACCGAAAATACTCGGCAGGACCAGGCATGCATGTGCTGGCAGCTCAAAGTCTGTTTGCGTCAGGCTTGATCAGGCGTGCCCTGCCCATCTTGGAAGACCTGCGCCGCCTTGGCCATACGGTCGCAATGGGCGTTCTGTGGAATGACAGTGTAAGTTATCTGTTTCACGCCCCACCCGGAATCGAAGCCTCGCGAGCGCTGGGGAGAATTGGGGTCCTCCCCGCGACAACAAGTGGTCTTGGCATGGCGCTTTTGGCGCAGCTCGATGGCGAGGATATCGGCGACCTTTATGAAAACTCTGAGACCATCGCAAACTTCCCCGATGGCTTAGAAGGCCTCACGAGCCAACTCGAGACAATCCGCAAACAAGGCTTTGCGCGCATCCCCGTGCGCGACAATCAGCACACGATCGCGGTGACCTTGGGCAAGCCAGCCTATGCTGCCATCGGCATGTCCGGATGGATACCAGACAGCATCACAGAAGATGTTGTGGCCGCGTTGGTGCGCGCGGTCGAACAGATTGATGCAGGCACCTAACATGAAAGCACGGAACAGGTGATGACGACCCAATCAAGCTTAGAAGGCGACCTCAAGCGTTCCGTGCAATGGACCATTTTGGCTCTCTTATTCTTCTCAACCATGCTGAATTATATTGATCGGCAGGTTCTCTCTATTCTTGCAACCACAATCCAGAAGGATTTGAAGATTGATGATAGCGGCTATGCCTTCATCGTTCAGATGTTTTTGGTAGCCTACACGCTAGCCTATCTCGTTGTTGGCCGCATAACCGACTGGCTCGGCTCCAAACTAAGTCTCACACTCTTTGTTATCTGGTGGTCTGTCGCCAATATGATGTCGGGCTTTACCACAGGCGTTGCCAGTCTGGCGGCGACAAGGTTTGCTTTGGGGCTTGGAGAAGCTGGCAATTATACCGCGGCCCCCAAAATTGTTTCGGAAAATTTTAAGCCAGACCAGCGCGCCCTTGCAGTCGGCATTTATACGGCTGGCTCGATGGTTGGTGCTACATTAGCGCCTCCCTTGATTGGCGGGGTTGCGCTCGCATTCGGTTGGCGCGCCGCCTTTGTAGTAACCGGGGCACTGGGGATTGTGTGGGCAATTGCTTGGCTGATCTTCATGCCGAAAACCCCCCTCATCAAAGCTGCCGACCCTGAACCGACGGCAGACAAGCCAAGCGAAAAGCAATTATGGGGGTCACTGCTCAAGAACAAAACGCTTTGGAGTTTTGTGTTGGCGCGCATGCTGGCCGACCCTGTTTGGTATTTCTACTTGTTCTGGATGCCAAAATATCTGGGCGAACAACGCGGCCTCTCCCTCGTGGCATTGGCGGCTACAGCTTGGATCATTTACTTGGCAGCCGATATCGGCAGCCTTGCAGGTGGAGCCGCATCTGGAAAATTAGTCAGAAACGGAATGAACCCAGTAGATGCCCGTTTCAAAATGATTATGGGCGCAGCCCTGATTGTGCCACTGGGGGCTTTGATTGGCTTTGAACCCCCGATCCAAATCGTATTCGCACTGGCCGCCATTGTCGCCTGCGCGCACCTTGTCTTTCAAGTTAATCTAACCACCATGGTTGTTGATGTTTTCCCCCAAAAGAGCATTGGGACAACCTTTAGCCTGGTGGCATTCGGCAGTGGTTTGGGCGGCATCATTTCGACGGGCTTTGTTGGCAAGATTGCTTCCACCGGAAACTATACGTCCTTATTCCTGATTAGCGCCATTCTGCATCCGCTGGCACTCGGCTGTATCTGGCTTGGCTTGAAGAATAGGCCAAAGGTGGCACCACAAGTTTAACCCGCGGCTCGGACCGTGTGTGCCGACGCGTTGCGGCACCTTGGCCTGTGTCGCCTTGACTAGAAGGGGTCACTGCCCCGTCCATGACCTTCACGGGATGGGGCTGGTCTTTGATATCAGGGTAACCTGCCAGTTAACATGCAGCAAATCTATCCATTTGTGAGTGTCTTCAGCACGATTTCCGCCGGAGAATGCGGTAAAATCTATATTCTAATTTGATTTGGCTCTACTATTTTACTTCTTAATTCCAGTAGCTTTTAGCGCTTATTAGTAACTTACTTGCTAAGTATCATCTCAGTGCCTCTCTATCTTTGGCACTTTGAGGGGAATTACTGATGAGATACTCAAAAACCTTTGTTGCGACAAAACTGGCTCGCAGCGAAAGGGGCAATGTCGCCATTGTCTTTGCCTTGGTCTCAGCAGTTTCTCTAGGTGTCCTTGGCGCCGCGATTGAACTCACCCGTATTTCCAACACCAGAGCCTCGTTGGCGGCGGCTGCCGATGCGGGGGCTTTGGCCGCCAAGCGCGAACAAAGCGATAAGGCGTCTGAAGGCGAGACCGTGGCCCGGGCCGCAGGGGTTGCAGCCGGTACCAAAACCTTCCTAGCCTCTGCGCCGGGAGCCGATCGAGGGGTTAGTAATCTTCAAGCTGTTGTAACTTGGGATGCCGACGGTGCAGCCCGCCTGACCGGAACAGGCAACCAAAGCCTAATTTTGGGCGGCATCATTGGCCGTTCAACCGTTGCCCTACGGGCTGTGGGCGTAGCAACCGCTGGGGCGGACAAGCGTCTGGAAGTGGCTGTCGTCATGGATACGACGGCCTCGATGTTCCAGTATGACGGTCGCCCCACGACGCGCTTTACCCAAATGCGCAGTGCCGCCAAGACCTTTGTCAACACGCTGTTCAATACCATCACCATTCCAGACCGTTTGCGGGTGGCCGTTATCCCGTGGACGACGACTGTGAATATTCGCGGCGAAGTACCCGACCAAACTTGGGACAATTCGCCCGCCCCGGTTCGCAGCACCGCAGACGCCGGCACACGTTCCTTGCCCAGCAATACGATCAGCCGCTCGTCCAACATTAGCGAGAGCAGCGCCACCCTCACCTCCATGTTCGCGCCTGTTGGTTGGCGTGGATGTATCTCTGGCAATGGCGAAAGCCTTACCGCCAATGATGACCTTAAATCCGGCATGACGTGGAATGCCCTGCGCGTGCCACCACGCGTCAATAATGCCACGCGTACCCGCGGATTTGTCGCCACCAAAATGTGCGACAATTGGACCGGCTGCGGCGGTGGCGGTGGTGGCGGGGGCGGTGGTGGCGGCGGTGGCGGCAGCCCACCTCCCCCAAAGACACAAGGAAAGATGGAGCTTCCCGGCAAAAAACCAGAATCATTTGCCTTTTTGAGCTTTGGCAAGACGGCAATCAATGCGGCTTGCGTCAATAATCCTTACGCGTGCAACTATAATTCCTGCCCATCAGGCAGCCCAAGCATCACCACCATTAATTGCTCGCAGAATGACAATAATGGGACGCGCAACGCCTTCTTCAATTTCAGCGGGTCGCAGGCTTGTATCAGCGGCTCAGGCTGCCGCTTGGATCTCAATACCGGCACCGCCAATGGCTGTGTCGCAGACTATAATGAAATCGCATGGAATAATGCCAATGGCGCTTGGTGTTCCTGGGTCCCCAAACAGACATGGGATAGCTTCCGCCGCATCACGGGGCCAAACTTAAATTGCCCGATGCCCATGCTTGGCCTCTCAGCCAATCGAACCCAGCTTATCAATACGATTGATCGCCTGTCGCCCTCTCCAGGTGGCACACATGCTGATGTCGGCTTGCGCTGGGGCTTACGTGCCCTTTCGCCGCGCACCGAGTGGGCCAACTTCTTCCAGCATGCACGGCCAGAGCCCTTCGGGTCCAGCAATGCTACAAAAGTTATGGTATTGATGACCGACGGGGCCAATGAGCAAGCCATTAACTTCCCGGGCTATTGGGGCTGTAGTGAATCGGGGGCTCCGGGTTGTTCAGGATCGCCCGACCGCACCACCCTCGACAGCCGCATGCAATCTTGGTGTACCGCGATCCGGGAAACCTACAAGATCGAACTCTATACGGTTGCAATCAACGTATCAGATGGCGATGCGGTCAGCCGTCTTCGTACCTGCGCCGGGGATCCGACGCGCGCCTTTGCGGTGGATGCCAGCCAGTTGAACGCAACGTTTGAACAGATTGCACGCGAAACCTTCAGCCTGCGATTGAAAGAATAAAGCACGTGGGTGCCGGAAGTCGTTAGGCTTCCAGCATCTTCAGGGCTGCACCTCCACACACGCTCCACACTTCTTCCATGACCTCTCAACGGAGGCGGCGCAGAAGTGCACCCATGAGCAAGCAAAGCTTCCCCAAGGTCTCGATTGCCCGCCGAACCCTTATTTATGACTGGCGTCGCTATGCGGCAGCGGTTGCCGCCCTTGGCTTATCTGGGCTTTTGATGTTGGCCCAAATTGGTTTGTTGTTCGGCCAATTTGCTACCTTCACAGTCACCTTACGGCAGTCCAACGCCGACCTCATTGTTACCTCGGGAGATTCGTTAAGCTTTGATGCCTCGGTAGATATTCCTGAACGTTATGTTGGCCGCTTCTGGGTTGATCCAGCGGTTCAAGGCGTCGATCGTCAAGGACAATTTGGTGGCGATTGGCGCAAGGGCAGTCGCCGGGTGCCTGTCTTGGGTATCCCGCTCTCCTTAGATCCCGCCTCGCCGGTGCGGATGCAATCAATTCCCCAGAACCTTATGGCTGCCCTTTCAGAACCTGGTGCGGTGCTGATTGACGAAGCTGACGCGCGAAAGCTGGGGATCAACCGCATTGGCGATACGGCCGAGATCAATCGGCAACGCGTCCGCGTTGTTGGCTTTATCTCTGGCTTTCGAAGTTCTTGGGGGGCCTTTGTATTCGCCTCCCAGGCCACAGCGCGATTGCTTGGCGATGATGATCGCTCCAACCCGCTCTACCTCATTCAAGTGAAAGACCCGCGGGAGGCCGAGGCCACACGTGACCGCCTCAATGCCAACGCCTTGGGAGCCCCGTACAGGGTCTGGGAAAAGCATGATCTGATCAAAAGTTCCGAAATGGTTTGGCTCATTGATTCTGGCGCGGGCGCATCCTTTGGCTTTTCGGCATTTGTCGCCTTCTTGGTGGGGATCGGTGTAACAAGTCAAACGCTGCGCGGCGCGGTTTTGGCCCAGTTGAAAGAACTCGCATCCTTAAGGGCGCTCGGCGTTCCTGCCTCCAAACTGCGCGCGATTGTAGTCGAACAAGCCATCTGGGTCGGACTGGTCGGCATTGCCGTCATGTTGGTGGGCGCAGGTTTGGTGCAGATCCTGGCTGGGGTTTTCAAGGTTGCCATCGCCTATCCGTGGCCAGCAAGTGTGACATGTTGTCTGTTTCTGCTGATTGTCGCCCTTCTGTCTGGCGTACATGCCGTGCGGGCGCTTTACCGCTCCAACCCAACCGAGTTGTTGCTATGACCGCGCAGACATGCATCGAGGCAACGGGGCTCACCAAAAGATTTGGCGATGGGGCCACCGCCAAAACCGTGATTGATGGACAGGACTTTGCCTTGCACGCAGGGCAACTCACCCTGTTGATGGGCCCATCCGGATCTGGCAAATCGACCTTGCTGGCCATGGTGTCAGGCCTATTAAAGCCCGATGATGGGAAGGTGATCGCCCTCGGCGAAGACCTGTGGAGCCTATCGGAAGCCAATCGCGAAAAGCTGCGCCTTGCTTCGGTTGGTTTCATTTTTCAAGGCTTCAATCTGTTCCCTGCCTTAAGCGCGCGAGAAAATGTCCAAACCGTTTTGGAAACGATGGGGCTTGCGCCCCGCGAAGCAATAGAGCGCTCCATCGCGGCTTTAGAGCAGGTAGGTTTGGGTGACCGGGTCGACCTTCTGCCCCGACAGCTGTCGGGCGGCGAGAAACAACGCGTCGCCATTGCGCGCGCACTCGCCAAGCAGCCGCGCCTCTTATTTGCGGACGAACCAACCTCAGCACTCGATCGGGCTAATGGAGAGCGCATCGCCGCCCTACTCAGGACCGCAGCCCACGCAACCGGTGCCGCCGTCTTATGCGTCACGCATGACCCACGCTTGAAGGACCATGCAGACCGCCAATTGTGGATCGAAGATGGCCGCATCTCATCCGAAACGGATGCGACGCGCCAGGATCGAAGGAGTTAAGCTTCATGAAGTCATCCAAGCCACTCATTGTCGCGCTTGCAGCTCTGCTCTTTGCCGCCTGTGGCCCGCAAGAAGAGCCAAGTCCCCCTGAAGCCGAAGCGACTGCCTTGGGCGAAGCCGCGGCGGTGGCTAAGGGCCGAGTCGATGTCGAGGGCGGTGTGATCGCGATTGCGGCACCGCGCGACGGGGTCATCACCCAAGTCTATGTGGAAGAAGGCGACTCCGTAGAACAAGGCCAATTGCTGGCCCGCCAGGATGAGCGTGTGCCAAGTGCGGCGCTGGCCGAAGCTGTGGCTGCCCGCGATACCCAAGCCGCGCGGCTGGACGGTTTGGTTGCCCAACTTGCCTCCGCCAAGGATGAAGTCGAGCGATTAAGTGGCAGGTCGGAATTGAGCTCATCACGGGCTCGGCTTGCTTTACTTCAAGAACAATTGGCGGCGGCAGAGCGCGAGCGCGCCAGATCTGAAGGCACAGGACGGCCAGACCCCCTCAGCGCCCGTCTGGCAAGCTTGGAGGTACAAGCGTCCGCGGCCCGGCGCGAAGAAGACCGGCTTGTCGGTCTGGTCAATCAAGGCGCAGACACACTTCAAGCGCTGGACCGGGCTCGCGATGAGCGAAAGCGACTTGAGTCAGAATTACGCGCCCTCAAGGCGGAGACCGACAAAACACGCAGCGAAGCGGGAGACCGCGTCCGTTCCTTGCGTCGCGAAGTCGATGTGATCCGCGCAGAGCTTGGCCGTTCAAAAGTCGAAGCGACGACACGTGTGCGCGTGCTGCAATCGGATTTGGCATCGGCGCGGGCCGAACTGCAGGCTGCAGAAGCGCGCGTGCTGTCCGCGCGCCTTGAAGTAGAGCAACGTCAAATCCGGGCACCGGTGGCTGGCATAATCGTTCGGGCCGCCGCCAGACCCGGCGTTGGGGCATCGACCTTGAATGTCACGTCGCTCTTCACCCTTGCCCCATTCAACGCCAAAATCATTCGTAGCGAACTTGAGGAATCCATGGTTGAGGCCGTCAAACCTGGACAGCGGGTGAGCGTCAAGGTTGAAGGCAGCACCCGTCCCGAAATCAAGGGTAAAGTGTTGCGCGTGGGGCAGGTGTTTGGCGTGAGCCGCCGCGACGATGATCCAAATGCCCGCGCAGATGACCGGGTCATTGAAGTGGTTACCTCGGTTGAGAACCAAAACTTGCTGATTGGGCAACGGGTTCGGGTCCACTTTCTCCGGGAAGCAAAGCCATGACAGCGAAACTGACGCGCCGAAACGCGCTGGCCCTCTTGGCTATAGGCTCATGTCTCCCCCGCCATGCCCAAGCACAACCCCTCCCAAAGGCCGAGGGGCCGGCCTCGCTTTGGAGCCAGATTGGCGGGCCTGAATTCGCAGCCCTTTTAGCCGTGACCCTTGCTGGGGCACCCAGTATAGAACAAGCCAAGCTGCGACAGAGAGCGGCTGTGTTTGCCGCCAATGGGCAGCGGGCATCGCTCTTCCCACAAGTCCGCGCAGAGCTAAATGCGAGTGAGGATCGGCCGTGGAACCGCGACGACCCAGACCGCAGCAGTCGCAGCAGCAATAGCGCCACCGCCAGTGTGAGCTGGGCCTTAGACCTCTGGGGCAAGGCACGGGATGAATTGCGCGCAGCGCGGCTGGAAGCTGACGCCCAAGCCATTGAAATTGACGGGGCGCGGGTTGCCCTCGCCCTACAACTTGCGCAAGCTTTGGCCAATCGCACCCGCGCCGCAATTGGGCTTGAGAGTGCACGAACCGCCTTAAGCCGCCAAAGCGAGATTGCCGAGAAAATAGAAGCCCGCCAGCGTGCCGGACTGGCAACGCTGGCCGATGCCGCCGAAGCTGAAGCGGCCGTCCGATCAAGCGAAGTCGCCCTCACCGAAGCCGAACGGAACGACCGGCAGGCAACATCGGTTCTGGCAGCCACACTTACCATCGACCCGCTGACACTCCGCCCAGAACCGATCTATTTTGGGCTGAATGAGGATGCAGCTCCCCTTATAGAGGAAGTCACCTTTGAAAGCCTGTCTGGTCGGCCAGACTTACGGGCGCTTGAAATCCGCCTTTCTGCCGCAGGGGTGCGGGTCAGCTTAGCGCAGCGCGCGCTTTATCCAGACTTGTCGATCTCTCACGGTATTACTGGCTCCTCTGGCCAATTCGAATCCCTACTTGCCCCGCGCAATCTGGCAACACAGCTTGCCGGGACCTTGGCAATGACCGTTCTGGATGGCGGGCGGCGTCGGGCACAACGCCATATCGCGGCGCTGGAGCTGGAAAGTCTGGCCACCGCCCAGCGAGGCTTGTTGCTAACTGCGGCCGATGAAGTCATGCGTGCTTGGATTAGTCTTCAGACAATCCAAACCCAGATTCCCCAGCGCCTCGCCGCCCTTAAAGCCAGACAACGTACCCTCACCCTAGCGCGCGCCCAACATAGCGCGGGAACCTTGAGCACGCTTGAGCTCTTGCGCGCAGAGGCCGCGCTAATAACTGAAGAGGCCGAAGTGCGCGCTCTGCCAGCAGATCGGTTTCTGGCATCAGCCAGCCTATTGGCAGCCATGGGTGTGGTTCCCTGATTTTCCCCTGGACAGCTACGCACATGGACTTATGTCGCCATCGCCTAATTCCGCAGCCGGAGCGGGGTCGATTTTGACCCGCCGGCGCGATTGCCCACCCCGTCTGGTACCGGGACCGGCGAGCCCGCATAATCAGAATTAATCACCAAGTTTGCTGAGTTAGAGGTGATTACATTGCGCGCCACAACAACGCTCCATTGCGAACCGTCTGCCACGCTGCCGGGCGAGGTCACATAAATTGTGGTCTCGGGAAGATAAATGGTCCCAAGCAGGCGATCCACATTTGGGGATTTGAAGCTGACATGCTCACTGCTCTTGCGACTACTGACAATAACAAAGCCAGACCAAGCTCCGGAGCGACGACCTTCCAAAGACACAAAGGTCTTGTCCTGCACCATAAGCTCGGCATTCATCAAGATCATCACCGTGTCTTCACCTTCGAGGCGCGACTCATCCTCAAACTCTAAGTCTTCACAAAAATAATGCTCTCCTGGCAAAAGCTTGAGGGTTGCTGTTCCACTCATCTCAAACTCAATCCGATGGGTTCCAGGATTCAAGACCTTGGTGCCCGACTTCATTTCTACTTCCCCGCCATCGGGGACCGATGAACATGACTTGGGTGGCGCTATGATTCTGTCTTTGAATGGATCGGCGATCGCTAGAGCGCCCATTTGCGGCTGCGGCGAAAAAGCGGTTCCGATAGCTTTGCCGGTCATCCGCACGGTCCCGGCTTCTATCGACGCCTTTTGCTTAACTTCATGATTGCTGTTGGAATGCACGACACAGCCTCTGGCTGTGATTTTGGACGTGCCCGCCCCCGAGACACCCGTGTCATTGCTCCCATCATCCATGCCAAGAATGCACAGGGGCTGTTTCACCAGCGCTTCTGCCGTGGCTTCGACATTGATCTTGAAACCACCGGGCGGGACAAGATTGCCAAAAAAGGACGAGCGGATCGCTTCGCCCCGCACGGTAAAGGACCCGTCTGGCCCATCGCTGGCATCAAATTCAACCTTGGCCCGTTTGGCGAAGTTTTCGACCTGGCTCAGGGCAAACCTCTCTGCATAGTCACTTGCACTTTTTTTCGAAGTTCCTGCGATCGTCATTGACTGCGCGCCGGCAAGGGCTGCGGCGTCAACGGCGGCTTGCATAGCGGCATGCTCATTGCTCAATGCGGTAAGTTCGATAGCAGCGACCAAAACCAAGGACAAAGGGACGGCAACCAGTGCCGTGATGACGGTAACATTGCCGCGGCCCGGATTCCGCACCCGGGGGTCAAGCTTAAACACAGATCTGTTGCGCGTAAGGGGCAACGCTTTCAAATCCAAAGGCCAAGCCGCCTTTTCCGACTAGCGCCAAACTTGATTTGGCACGTGACATCTAAAAGTCAGCCAGTGATTACCTGCAAGATATGTCTGAAGATTGGCTCTAGCAATAGATTATACAAAAAATTGATCGCTCTAGAGATCGCTGTAGATTTTCCGATAGTTTGGGACCGAAGGCGGATTGATCTGGACCCCTCAATCAGAATTGCGACGCTTAAGCCGATGATTGGATTTGATACCTCCTCTGGCGCTTTGCATGGTGTTTGAACCGCCTAGCTCTTTAGCCGTTGGGTAACTCAAGCATGATAGAATCCAATTCGCCAGTTGGAGGTTTTGGTTTGATGGAACCTGCTTCAATAATCTATGCGCCCTCAACCAAGCGACGCCTCTTTATTGCGGGACTTTCCGCCCTGTTTGTCACTTTCGGTATTTTGATCGCTCAAGAAATTGGTTCGGGCATGTACCAGATCGCCTTCATCGCCATCCCTGTGATGACTGCCGCGCTCAATCTTATTGGCAATTTCGTCCAAAAATTGGCCTTCACCGACCGTGAATTGACCTATCAATCGCTGGGGAGCAGGTGGTCGATTTTGCGCGAGGATATTGAAGACTGGAAACTAATCCGAAACAAAGGACAGCATAACGCGATGCTACATGTACGCCATAAAAATGGTCAGGTTTTTGTTGTGTCAGATATCTCTATCTTGAGCGTGCAGGATGATAAAGCTTTTGCCAAGCAGTTTGCGCGATGGCTGCGCATCGAGACGCTTCCCAAGCGGTAAAGCTAATGTTTCCAAAGACGGCCTTTTGCCGAACTCGACAAAGATCAAGCACCACGCCCACCCCCTTCACCCCTGATTTGCACATCGCGCGGATCGGTGGCTAAACTGGTGCGGCAATCTATCGCATGGGGATGAAGCAAAAGGCGTTGGGCGAATGGCGACAGGTGCTTATGCTGGGCGGATGGACAAACTTTCGAAAGATCAAGAGATTATCGCGGCGGCTATCGCGATTAATGCCCCCTTCGTCGGCCGTCTTCGATCACGGACCTTGGTCGGCTCCCGCTGGTTTGCGCTGATTGGGCAATTCATCACCGTTCTGGTGGTGCACTTTGGCTTTAAGTTTGAACTGCCGCTTTTGGCCTGCCTTCTCACCATTGCAGCCAATATCACGCTCAACATCATCATCACCGTGGGCCTGCCGCCCCAGCGCCTCGTGCGGCAATGGGAGGCAGCTGCGCAATTGACGTTTGATGTGCTGCAGCTGGCGCTTTTGCTTTACCTAACTGGCGGCATCGCCAACCCATTCTGCCTGTTGCTGATTGCACCAGCCACCATCGCCGCTTCGACGCTGCAACCGCGTTGGACGTTGAGCATCATTGGGGTAACGATCTTAAGCGTCGGGGTATTAGCCTTTTATTCTTATCCCTTGCCTTGGCTGCCAGCTGGCAGCTTTATGCTGCCGGCGCTTTATCAATTCGCCATGGCATTTGCCATCATCATCGGCCTGTTGTTTACGGCAAGCTATGCTTGGCGGGTGTCCTTGGAAGAAAGCCAATTGGCCGATGCCCTTATTGCCACCCAAGAAGTGCTGGCGCGCGAACAAAGGCTCGCCGCCTTGGGCGGGCTTGCTGCCGCGGCAGCGCATGAATTGGGAACACCTCTGGCGACCATCCAAGTTACCGCCAAAGAAATGCTGCGCTCCCTGCCGCCCAATAGCCTCGACATGGAGGATGCCGAACTCATCCTGTCCCAAGCCCAGCGCTGTCGCGAGATTTTGCGCAATCTGACCAATCAGAAGGAAATTCCTGAATCAGTCACCGACACCCTGCCCTTTGGCCAATTGCTCGAAGAAGTGGCAGAACGCCATCCCGAGATGGGCCACAAGGCCGTCTTGTTTGATATTCAAGGGCCGGAGGGCAAAGGCGAGCTGATGGTCATTCGCAAGCCCGCCATTCTCTATGGGCTTGGCAATTTGTTGGAAAATGCCATTCATTACGCAAAACAAGCTGTCACAGTCTCGGCCAAATGGGATGAGCGCAGCGTCCGCGTCACCATTACCGATGATGGACCAGGCTTTGACGAAGCTATCCTCGACCGTTTGGGTGAGCCCTATGTGTCGACGACCCTGCAGGGTACAGCTTCTGCCACGACGCGTGAGGGCATGGGCCTTGGCTTCTTCATTGCCAAAACCCTATTGGAACGCTCAGGCGGGCAAGTATCCTTCTGGAATGGTGCGGGCCCTGGACGGGGCGCTGTCGTGCAAACCGTGTGGCCAATCTCGGCAATTGCCGCCAAAACATAAGATTTACCACCGAAAGACCTGCGACTTCTTGTCACTTGCAGTTTGAGGCGTTTGGGTTCACTGAAAACTATGGCAGCAGAAACACTTATTGACGCCCTCCCCGACCGTTCCCTCCTTGTGATGGATGATGATGCGCCCTTGCGCAACCGTTTGGCCCGTGCGCTGGAAAGCCGCGGCTTCTCGGTCAAGACTGCGGCTGGTGTGGAAGAGGCAATGACCATTGCGCGCGGCGCACCGCCTGCCTTTGCGGTTTTAGACTTACGCCTCGAAGATGGGTCCGGGCTTTCGGTTGTAGAAGAACTCCATGTCCGCCGCCCAGATGCGCGCGTCGTGATGCTGACTGGTTATGGCAATATCGCCACGGCTGTTGCGGCCGTAAAAGCCGGGGCTGTGGATTATCTGTCAAAGCCTGCCGATGCCGATGATGTGGTCAAAGCGCTTTTGGCCCAAAGCGACCATTTGCCAGACCCACCTTCTAACCCCATGAGTGCGGACCGCATTCGCTGGGAACATATCCAGCGCGTCTTTGAGCTCTGCGGCCATAATGTCTCGGAAACCGCGCGCCGCTTGAACATGCATCGCCGCACCTTGCAGCGGATTTTGGCCAAACGCGCCCCACGCTAAAGCTTTATGCCTTGACGTTGGCATCGTGCTCCATAACGATGGGCTAAAGGATCACGTGCTCAACGTAGAATCCAGATCATGCTCATAGGAATGTCGCCGTGGAACATCTAGACGTGCTGATTGTTGGTGCTGGCATTTCCGGCATCAGCGGGGCTTACCACCTCAAAAGCCAATGCCCGGGTAAAAGCTATGCGATTTTTGAAGGCCGTTCGGCCATAGGCGGCACGTGGGATTTGTTTCGCTATCCCGGCATCCGGTCTGATTCCGACATGTACACCTTGGGCTTCTCGTTCAAACCTTGGACGGAAGCTAAAGCCATTGCAGATGGTCCATCCATCCTGAACTATCTGCATGAAACGGCTGATGAATATGACATCAAGTCCAAAATCCGCCTGAACCATCGCGTGGTCGGGGCTTCATGGGATTCTGCGACGGCGCGGTGGACGATTGATTACACGTCTGGTGAGGCCCAAGCCAAAGGGCAGCTGACCTGTAACTTCCTATATATGTGCACGGGCTATTATAATTATAGCCAAGGCCATCGCCCCGATTTTCCGGGCGAAGAAAACTTCAAAGGCCAGATCATTCATCCGCAATTCTGGCCCGAAAATCTTGATTATCGCGGCAAGAAAATTGTGATCATCGGCAGTGGCGCAACAGCGGTAACTTTGGTCCCTGCGATGGCCAATAAAGCCGCGCATGTGACCATGCTGCAAAGATCGCCCACATATGTGGTGTCGCGACCCGGCGAAGATGCTTTTGCCAATTGGTTGCGCAAAGTTCTGCCCGGCAAATTGGCCTATGGCCTGATCCGGTGGCGCAATGTGTTGTTTCAGATGTATTTTTACACGATGGCACGCAAGCACCCTGCCCAAGTTAAAGAGCGTTTATTGGGCATGCTGAAAGAGGAATTGCCGGCCGATTTCGACATGGCCAAGCATTTCACCCCCACCTATAATCCATGGGATCAACGCTTGTGTCTGGTGCCAGATGCCGACCTGTTCACCGCCATAAAGGCTGGCAAGGCCAGTGTGGTGACCGATCATATCGAGCAATTTGACGAGGCGGGCATTGTTCTTAAGTCGGGCGAGCGGGTTGATGCCGACATCATCGTCACCGCCACGGGCCTACAATTACAAGTCTTGAGCGGTGTGCCATTTGAGGTGGACGGCAAGGCCGTCGATTTCTCCAAGACCTTTTCCTATAAGGGCATGATGTATAGTGGCGTGCCGAATTTGGCTTCAGCCTTTGGCTATACCAATGCGTCTTGGACTTTGAAGGCTGACCTGACGGCTGAATATGTCTGCCGCTTGCTGAATCATCTCGATGCCACCGGCCAGACCACCTGCCTGCCCGAAAAGGGCAGTGAGACGCTAGAGCCAGCCCCTTGGCTGGACTTCAGCTCTGGCTATGTCACCCGCGCGATGGAAAGCTTCCCCAAGCAAGGCCATGTCGCACCTTGGAAAGTCCATCAGAATTACGCGCTGGATCTGATGGCCTTCCGCTTTGGCAAGCTGGAAGATGATGTGATGCGCTTTTCTAAGCCAAAAGTCGCCTGAGGAAGCGGCTGGATGGACAGGGCGGGCCAACGCCTGCCATGAAGCGCCATGCTTGGAATTCCGTCATGACAGAACCCGTCGCTAAAGCCCCTGCCCTGCCGATCCTGATCATTGGGGCGGGACCTGCAGGCCTATTTGCCGCAGAGCTTTTGGCCAAGGCAGGCCATAAGGTGCAGGTATATGACGGGATGGCCTCGGTCGGTCGAAAGTTTCTTTTGGCCGGACGCGGTGGCCTGAACCTGACCCATAGCGAAGCACTGGCCCAGTTTAAGCCACGCTATGGGGCCTCACAGAAGTGGGTAGAAGACTGGTTGGATGGCTTTGGCCCCGATGCGTTGCGGGCTTGGGCCGAAGGTCTGGGCCAGCCCCTCTTTGTGGGTTCCAGTGGGCGGGTATTCCCCCGAAGCCTGAAAGCATCCCCTCTCTTGCGCGCCTGGCTGCAGCGATTGGCTGAATTGGGCGTGACCATCACCACCGGGGCGCGCTGGACGGGCTTTTGTTCCAACGGGGCCGCACAATTCACCCATCGCGATGGGTCGATCCATGAACACCAAGGTTCTGCCATTCTTTTGACTCTTGGCGGGGCGTCTTGGCCCAAGCTTGGCGCAGATGGGGCTTGGACATCAATCTTGAGCGCGCTTGGTGTGGGCATTACCCCGTTAGCTGCCTCCAATGTCGGGGTCCAGTCTGCCTGGACAGAAACCCTAAAGGCAGGGTTTGGCGGTGCCGTTCTGAAAAATGTTGAAGTCAGTCTGGGTGATGCACGCGCACGCGGTGATGTGGTCATCACAGAGGCTGGCCTCGAAGGCGGACCAATTTATGCTTTGTCGCCGGCGCTGCGGGCAAGGCTCGGCCATGGGTCTTGCCAGATTCACCTTGATCTGCGGCCCGATGTTGAAACCGAAACCCTCGCCCATCGCCTTGTTAAGGCCAAGCCGGGACAATCTATTTCAACCGCGCTCAAAAGCCATGTGAAACTCGCCCCGCCTGCCATTGCCTTGATGCGGGAAGCAACCGGCAACAAGCTGCCAACCACCGCCATGGGACTGGCACGCTTAATCAAGACCCTGCCCATAGACGTGTCAGGCCTTGCAGGCCTTGACCGGGCCATCTCCACCGCGGGCGGCATAGGTCGCGACAGTGTTGATGCCCGGCTCATGCTGAAGGTGTTGCCCGGCGTGTTTGTTGCGGGAGAAATGCTCGACTGGGATGCCCCAACCGGTGGCTATCTCCTACAAGCCTGCTTCTCCAGCGCCCAGCATGCTGCCAAAGGGATAGAGTCTTGGCTCATGGAACGCGCAGATCAGAGCTGACGGCCGTTTTGCCAGACCTGAACCAGATTGGCCTGAGCGTCGAGGCGCACAAAGTCCGCCCGCGCCCCAACCACCAAGTGGCCCAGAAGGTCTTGCAGACCCATGGCATCGGCGGGGGCATGGGTTGCCATCATCAAGGCATCGGCCAAACTTACCCCGACCGAGCCCATCATCACCCCCACGGCATCCAGCATGGATAAGTTAGACCCTGCTAGGACCCCATCAGGCGTGTAACAGGTCAAGCCACGGGCTAGGATCTTTTCACCCTTCAACTCAAACCAGTCTTGATCCGAGCCTAGGGTCGGCATGGCGTCACTGACCAGAATGGTTCGCTGGGGTCCAAGCAAACGGGCGACCAAGGCCATATTGGCCGGATGGACATGCACCTGATCTGCAATCAGGCCTGAATAAGCATGGGGGCTAGACAAAGCCGCGCCAACCACACCCGGTGCGCGGCTGGAGAGCTGGCTCATGGCGTTAAAAATGTGGGTGAAACCCCGAAGGCCTTCCGCCTCGGCCGCCACGATTTGTTCGTAGCTTGCCTCGGTATGGCCAGCAAAGACCACAGCCCCACGGCCGACCAGTTCCGCGATGGCACCTGGCGGGGCGGTTTCAGGCGCTAAGGTGATTAGGGTTTTGCCATGCTTCAAGCGGGTCAATAATTCAATGGCCGCAGGATCCAGCACTTTGAATTTCGAGGCATCATGAACACCTTTGCGGCTGGCGTTCAAAAATGGCCCTTCCAAATGAATGCCGACAATGCCCGGAACGCCGGCCTCAATGGCGGTATCGACAGCCTCAATGGCTTGGGCCACCTTGTCTAGGTCATCGGAGATCAGAGTTGGCAAGAGAGACGTCGTGCCAAACTTGACATGGGCTTTTGCAATGGTCGCGATGGTTTCAACCGTCGGCGCGTCATTGAACAAGGCCCCACCACCGCCATTGACTTGAATGTCAAAAAATCCGGGTGCGAGCACATCCCCCTTCAAATCAACAAGCTCATAGTCCGCCGGTATGGCCAAGTCGGCCCCAATGGCTTCGATCTTGCCCCCCGACACAAGCAGTGTCTGGCCAGTCAGGATTTGGCCGCCAAGGCCCAGGCACCCATTGTGGAAAGCGGTCGCGTTCATTGTGTTTCGGTGACTTTATTAAGCCAGGGTGGCGAATCGGGGTTTCGCCCACGCGCACGGGCCAAAGCCTCTGCGCAGGCATAAAAAGACGAGACCTGACAGAGCGGTGCAATAAGGGGGTGAAGTCCGGTTTGTGTTGGCAGGTCAATGGCCCCCGGGAATGGCCCGCCCGAGGCAAAGACCTTGGCATGGCGGGCGGCAAATTCGTCACTCAAGGCCGGGAAACTGGCAGCCGCCTCGTCCATTGGTGCAATAAGGATAACCGGAAAGCCCGCCTCAACTATCGCCATTGGCCCGTGGCGCACTTCGGCAGCCGAAAACGCCTCTGCATGAAGCGCGCTGGTCTCTTTCAATTTCAACGCCATTTCATGGGCAATGCCAAAAGTCAGGCCCCTGCCGATAACAAACAGGCTTTTGGCATCCAAAAGCGCCTCGCCCACAATCGACCAATCCTGGTGAAACGCCGCACTGATGTGATCGCCAGCTTGGTTGATCGCTGCCAACAAATCCGCATCTTCACTCCACTCGGCAACCAAATGAATGATGGCCGATAGGGATGCGATATAGGATTTCGTTGCCGCAACAGCCAGCTCAGGCCCGGCATGGAGGGGGATAAACACATCGGCGGCTTTAGCAGCGGGTGAATTCGCGTCGTTCACCATGGCAACGACAAAGGCGCCCGCCTCTTTGGCAAATGCGATTGAGGTCAAAATGTCGGGGCTCTTACCAGACTGCGAGATCACCAAAAACAAGGCCCCATCCAGATCGCGCAGGGGTGTCCCAAAGATCGAGGATGTCGACGGTGCGTGAGAGGCCACCAGCACGCCAAGGCGTGTTTCAATCGCATATTTGCCAAAGCCGGCTGCGTGGTCAGACGAGCCACGCGCGCAGGTCAAGACCAGACGCGGCTTTTGGGCGCGCAGCCGAGCCCCCAGGTCGCGCATCAGGCTGGCGTTTGCTTCAACTTGACGACGGACAATTTGGCCAGCCTCGCGCGCCTCGGTCCACATCAAGGTTTTGGATTGACTCACAGGGGATCTCCTAAAGGGCTGTCGTGTGACGTGACTCGCCGCGGGAGCCCAGTTATCTATTAGACGGACTTGATAAAAGTTTTTTGAACTCAGGAGTTATAGGGATGGCCTATTGGCTTTTAAAGAGCGAACCCGATAGTTTTTCGTGGGCTGACCAAGTTGCGCGCGGAACACAGGGTGAGCCTTGGACCGGGGTTCGCAACCATCAGGCCAAGAATTTCCTCAAGCAAATGACCCTTGGCGACCGTGCTTTCTTTTATCATACCGGCGATGAAAAGCAGATTGTCGGCGTGGTTGAAGTCATTCGCGAGGCCTATCCAGACCCAACTGATCTTGCGTGGTTTGCCGTTGATGTGGCCGCCCACCAAGCTTTAAGTCAGCCCATTACCCTTGCCCGGATAAAGGCAGATCCTGTGCTTTGCGATCTTGCCTTGGTAAAGTCGCCGCGCCTGTCGGTGCAGCCGGTTTCAGACGCACATTGGCATTATCTGATGGGTCAAGCCTAATTTGGTTTCGATTTGAAAATCTTGCCATAGGCCAAAAAATTGAACGTGGATGCGACCAGCGTTCCTGCCGCCATTGCCACAAGCAGCGGGAGATTGACCAAGCTTGCGCCGACAAAAACCAGATAATTGATCAGAAGGCCGATAAGGCTTGCCGCCACATAGGCGATCACTTCGTGCCATGTCGGCAGGCCGGTTGCAGCAAAGGTTGCCTGTCGGTTGAGAACAAAGGTGAAGAGTACAACCACAATCAAGGACAGGGCCCGACTAACATATTTATCAAGACCCGCATGGACCATGGCAAAAACCAGTCCCGCATCAAGGCCAAAGGCTAACCCACCGACGACCACAAAGCGCAGGATGCGCGCGCCCGTGGAATTGGCCTTGAGGAGTTCAGAAATTTTCACGCAGCGACTTTCTCACGATTAGAGGCAGGATGCGCTTTGAAGATTAAGATCATACCAAAGCCCTGATGTTACGGACTGCGCCAATTTGGTTCGTCTTCATCGCAGATTCAGGCTTGTGTGTCAGATGGAATTCCCACATGCGGGGTCCTGTTCATCACTCGCAGTACACCTTATGCACACTAGGAACGACGTAACTTACGGTGTCTCAAGTCGATGTCTCTTGCTGAACCTTCAAATCCGACTGAACAGGCCCCCAAGACTTCCCCGGTCAGGCTTTTATTTCGCTTGGTATTGGTCGCCGCGATCCTGATCGCGACCTATCAATTGCTGGACCCATTTTGGAAGCGAGTCTCGGTTTGGAATCTGGCCGATAATGATGATGCCATGCGGGTGTTGCAGGTGCGCGATTGGCTCGCTGGACAAGCTTGGTTTGACGTGTCGCAACATCGCTTCACCGAACATCCAATTAGCAATATTCATTGGTCGCGCATCGCGGACTTGCCTTTGGCTTTGACCATGCTGATCACCAATCTGATCTTTGGTCAGTCTATGGGGGAAAAGGTCGCGACATTCATCACCCCAATTTGGTTGGGCGTGATCTATGTGCTCATTGGTATGAAGGCCTCGATGGCTTTGGGCGGCAAGAAGGCATTTCTGCCAGCCATCTTCCTCATCACCTGTGCGCCAGCCGCCCTGAATTATTTCCTCCCCGGTCGGGTTGATCACCACGGGCTGCAACTCATCTTCCTCGCGACCGCTTTATGGGGTTTAGTGGCGGGTAGTCCCAAAATGGCGGCTTTGAGCGCGCTTGCCATCGCCCTTGGCATTGGGGTTGGCTTGGAAGCCCTGCCGCTGCAGCTTGTCCTTATCGCTTGGGTGGCGGTGCGCTGGGCGGCACGCGGTGGGGATGTACAAGATGAAACGCGCTGGTTTGCCGTCAGCCTTGGTTTAAGTCTGGCTCTTTGTTTTGTTGCGACCGTGCCCGAGGCAAAATGGGCAGCACCAGTCAATGATGCCATCGGCCGCGGCCATGTGGTTTTGGGGGTGTTGGGTGCCGCCTTACTCAGTTTGGCGACCTTTATGCCAACAGCTCGATTAGGTCCCAAGGGTGGGATTGCTGTTCGCCTCGCTCTCTTGGCGGTGATTGGCGTCATTGTTCTGTCCGGCGTACGCGTCTTTCCGGAATTGATTACCTCTCCCTACGCCCAAATCGATCCGCTGTTGAAACGGCTCTGGCTCAATAATGTCACCGAGGCCGCGCCCTTGATGAAGACAAAATTGAGCGTGATCCTCGCCTTTGCTCTGTTTCCGGTCCTTGCCGGCATTGCGAGCATTGTGGCCGTCCTATGGGCTAAGGACAAAGAGCGCGACTTATGGATTTTGGCCGCTGTCACGATTTTTGTCTCTGCCGCTCTTGCCGTTTTCTGGCAGGGTCGCTCTGCTGGGCTTGCAACGACCGTTTCTGGGATCATGACCGCCGCTTTGGTTGGGAAACTGATTGAACAGGTCAATCTGCGCACGGCCTTGATTGTCGCCCTCATCGCCAATCCGATCATCCCAGGCCTTGTCGGCTCTCGGGTGGCAGAATATTTTGAACCGAAAATCACGAAGTTTTCGACTGGCGGTGGGGCGGGCTGCTTTACCGAGCGCGCCTTTAGTGGCCTTAAGGCGCAGTCTCCGGGTCTTGTGGTCGCACCTATTGATATGGGCGCGCGGATCTTGTTGACGACACCCCACCGGGTGCTTGCTGTTCCCTATCATCGTAACAATACGGGCAATCTTGCGGCCTACCGTTTGTTTATGGCCAAGCCCGATGAGGCCAAGCGTATGGCCAAGGATTTGGGCGCGACCTATGTCGCCATTTGTACCCGTTCGGCCGAGGTTGCGATCCTGTCGCGGCAAAGCCCCAAAGGCCTGATGGTGGAGTTGCGGGATAATCGCATCCCGGCTTGGCTGACGCCGATTGAAAAGCCCAAGGGCTCAAACGTTCAGGCCTATAAGGTCAATCTTGACTAATTGGGAATCGGTGGTTGATCCCCCGTCATGGCGCGGGCTGGGCTTGGATGCTTTCGGCTTGTTCTATAAAAATTGTTGAATTTATAGGCTTTATTGCTCTTACGACTTCATAGTCGCAGATGGGTGAGCTCATTTGATTCGGGGTATTGCACACCGCCGCCCTGTCGTGGTTGAAGGGGCTCGCAATTGTGGAGAAGCCTGTGTCGAAGCGCCAGAAAGGGCCCCTACCCTATCCAGCCCCCGGAATTGGTGCCGCTTGGCTGGGTGATCGCCCTGCCTTTGGCTTTGGCGATGGGATGATGAAGCTGGGTGAGGCGCTGGTTCACTGCCATGAGGGTGGGATGCTGGCGATGCAGGCCAGTCCCGATGGTCAATCCATCTGGACGGCGGGCGATGATGGCAGGCTGGTTCAAGTCGATTCACTCGGTCAAGTTCATCAGCGGCTGCATGTGCCGCGCAAATGGCTCGACTCGCTGGCAATCTCCGCTGATAGCCGCTTTGTCGCGGTTGCTGCTGGCCAAACGGTGCATGTGCTGGGGCCAGATGGGACCTCTCAGGAACTGCGTCCACCCAAAGGTCCGACAGCGATGGCCTTTGCCCAAGACGGACAAGAGCTTGCCGTCACCCATAGCGGGGGCGTGAGCCTGTTTGAGCTCTCGTCTGGAGAACTGGTCCAAGAAATTCCCTGTGCCGGTGGGCCGATCTCTGTGGCCTATGGTGCGGACGATGCGTTCTTGTTTGTCGGCCTTTCTGAACCCGCCTTGGCCGGTTGGCGGCTGCAAGATGGTCAAGCCTTTAAAATGGGCGGCTATCCGGCCAAGCCGCGGTGCCTCGTTCAAAACAAGACGGGCTCGGTGCTTCTCACGTCAGGTGGGCCTGCTCTCCTTGCTTGGCCCATTGTGGCGGGCAAAGGTCCGATGGGGCAATCGGCCGGTGTTTATCGTCCACGGCTAGGTCTTGTGACTTGTGTTGCCGTGCATGATACGCGCGCCTTGGTTGGCTGGTCTGATGGCGGGGTGGATCAAGTGGATTTGGCTTCGGGCAAAGCAGGGTTTTTGGCCGGCCCTCGCCCGCGCAATGAATTATTAGACGATCCCCGCAAAATGCGCCGCTCAATCCTCAGTCTGGCTTTCCATGCATCCGGGAAACGCTTTGCTTATGTCGGCGAAGACGGCAGCTTTGGCCATCAATGGCTGCAGTGACTAGGACAAGCGCCTTAAACCGGGCTTGGGCACATATCATGATGTGCCCAATAGCCCACTTAGAAAGACTCTTAATAGAAGAGTTAAAGAGTTAAGCGGCGCGAAAGTGCCTTTTTGTCCTATCACTTCAGGGGCTTGAAGAAAGAGAGTGCGGGCGTTCCCCCGTGGATTAGCGTCCGATACCCCGAAGCCCCTGTGGGTGTTCCACCGCCAAAACGGCGCCCGTTCCCCCGACAGAAAGTGGGCGTTCCCCCGTGGGATTAGGGCAGATTGGAAAGGGTGTCGCCATCAGTATGTTACGAGCATGCGAAGTTACAAGGCAGCCTCACGACCCTTCTCAACGGCCAATTCACGCAGCACGACCCCGCCAGTCTCTGTCACCGATAAGATCGCTCGCGTGGGGCAGCTGCTTTGAGGACTGCTACCAACCAATATCTGGTTGCCATCTTTCACAAAGTCTAAGTCGGCGGCCTGGGTTGAGAGGATCATCAGGCCCACGGGCGGGCTTTCCATGTCGCGTGTTTGAATGAGGGACATGCCAATTGTCGCTTTATCGGCCTTCTCTGCCTTGTCTTTGGGCTCAAGCGGCCAGAAGGTCATGGCGTAATTGCCTTTGGCGATACTGAGCTCTGGTCCAAGCCTTGAAAGCTCTCTCAACGACACATGCTCGACCGGAACGACTTCCAACGTGCTTTGGCAGGATGGATTGGCGCTTGGGGTAGCTGGCGTCTGCGACCAAGCGTTTGAACCACTGGGGATGAGGGCGAGCGATGAGCAAATGAACGTCTTTGTAAGCGATTGTGACATGGCGGTACCAAGGCCTCCTATTCTTAGCTAAGAATTTTTTCTCCCGCCGCCTCCCCCAAAAGTGGGTGATCCCCCGTTAGGTCAGAGGAGCAAATCGCCCTGCTTTTTCGCGATGGTGTCGGCGTATAATTGGTCAAATTCAATGATGGCGTCGGAGATGGCGGTGCGTTCACCCGCGTCGCGACGGATAAAGTGGGCAGCAGGCGAGCCGTCGGCGGCTTTGACAATCGTCATACTATATTCAGGCAATTCATCGCGCAGCGCGATCTTGCGCATCATGCGGGCAAACTCTTTAGGTTCAGAGTCAGAGCCGGTCTTGTCTTTTAGAACCGAAAAGCGGCAGAGCCAGCCCTTTTTCTGATCGCCGGCATGCTTGCGCGCAATCCGGTAGAGCGCGCGTTCCAGCCCACCGGTGAGGCTGAAATAGTCTGGGTGCATGGTCAGCAATTGCTTTTCCTGCGTCACCCCTTCGTAAATCCAGTTGGACAAAGTGATGCGAAGCGCGCGCGGCTGTTCGGTAATGGGGTCAACCTCAATGTCCCACTCATCAATCCACGAGAAGCGACGGTCCCTGCCCCGCTTGGCGCGGAGCGAGGTGAAGATGGTGGTTGAGGCCAAGCGGTCGAGGGCGGCGCGCATTTCCTGATAGCCCTTGCCGCCCGTATCGCGCTTGATGGCGCGCAAGAGGTCATAGGCGGTGGTGCGCAGCGTACGCGGCAGATCATTGACGCCTTGTTGCTTGAGACGATTGAGGGCGCTGGCCGCCCAGATGAGGATATCGGCGTCCCAAATGGTTGCCATGCCATAGGCAGGTACTGCTTCAACCTTGACCCAAACTTCGCCATCGGGGCTGCGGTAATCAATCGGCTTCAGGCGCTTGCGCTTTTGCAGCGAGAAGAAGGGCCGCTCCATCGTCTCCCGCTGATCTTTCAACGGAATGTCGTGCACCATCGGGATGAAGAAGTCGAATTGAGGGTCATCTTTGCGTCGCGCGGACATAGCTGTCTCTCTCTTTCGAACTACGCCCTGATCTCATGCGCGAGCGGGCAGAAGCTTATCCCCGGTGACGCACCACAAGGTGCAACTTAGACCTGTCCCGATTCTGGGCTTTAACCAAGCCAAGCGGGCCTTTTTGAAGGTCTTCAACTAACCCTATCTGATTCTGTGATCGCGCAGGGTATTTTAGGTCGACGTCGGCAGGCAGGTGGAGTTGTCGACCTGTCTGCGTGTGGACACGTCTTCACGTCGCCACATGGTCGTGACGGGACCCCTGCCCTCTGGCGCTTATCAGCTTAGCGCTCACCCATTGGGTGTTTGCCATAATGGCGCAGGACGAAATCTAGCCCCTCACCCACCAGGTGCTGTACCGTCACATCGCGCTCGGCGGCCAGAATGCGCAGCGAACGGGAAAGTTCTGGACTGAAATAGCCTGCCACCATCACCCGGCCGTCACGCGCTTTGGCCTTCTGCGGCACCGGCATGGCAAAATTGGGCGGCGCAAAGACAGGTGCTGGGGCCATTGGCTCGGCGGTTGCAACAGGTGCCGGGGCAGCGGCTGCGAAGTGAGGTTCTACCACGGGCTGGCTGTCCTGATTAGCCGGGGCGGTCATCTGGTATGGGCTTGTGTTGGGTTGTGCGGCTACGGCAGCGAGGCGCGCTGCGAGGCTTGGTGCTTTGGCCATCTATCTCCCCTTCCCTCTTGAGTAAATGTGCTGGTTAGGCCGCTTGGGCGACGGTTTGGGTTTTGGTGAGGCGGCCCATCATCCATTCAAAGACCGCATCGACTTCGGTTGCGGCTTTGCAGCCGGGTTCATATTCGCTGGCGGTATGGCCATCAACGACGGCATGGCGGAAGGCCGCCCGCTCTGTCAGGCAAACAGGGGCCAGTGGCATGCCAATCCCGCGCACAACAGCGGCAGCATCTTCAACCAGACTGGCTGCCCGAGGTGGGACAGCGTTGAAAATCGTATAGGCGGGCTTTTGCGCGATCCGCATCAGTTCCCCTGTGGTCTTGATAGCATGAAGGTCAAAAGCGCTGACCCGGGTTGGCACCAAAACTAGGTCAGCGGCACGCGCAGCAGAGACTGCCGCGGCATCTGCCGCCGGTGGGCTATCGAGGATGCACAGATCCACCCCCGCTTGGGCCGCTTCCTGCAAGGTGGCCTCTAATCGTGTGTAAGGCGTGGCCACAACGGCTGGATTATCCCCGCCCCGCCAGTCGCCCCATTGCGCGGCAGTTGCTTGAGGGTCGAGGTCGATCAGAGCCACCGAGAGGCCCTTGCGCGCGGCCGCAACAGCGAGGTGAACCGATAAAGTGGTCTTACCTGCCCCACCTTTTTGGCTGACTATGGCTACTACATGCATCTTCCTACCTCCTCGTGTCCACATGCGGCCATGTGGTAAGTTCGGCGCGTCGTCATTCTGGAAACCCCACGTCTGGAGGCCCCCACAAGTGGGCATCAGAGACATGGCGAGGTGTCGCCCTGTCCGAAGCTGGACTTGTTGAAAAGTCGCCGCCTCCCCGTGTCCACATGTTGAAAGACTAGACTTTAAACCTTAACGATTCCTTATCGGTCATCTGAAAATTCGCCTCTGGGGCGAGGCGAGGGCCAAGACGCATCTCACACGGTCTTTTGGCGAACAGGGCGCTCCTGGTCGATTTTTGAGCCGCAGCGGGGCAGGTGAGGGGGCTGGCAAGGCTGTGCCAGCCCATCAGCGCAGCTGGGCGCACGATTTTCAGCTTTGGGAGGCCTTCGAAGGCCCTGAGGCGATGAAATGTCGGCTTGTGGGCGTGTCCACACACCCACCTATCCCCGTGCGGGCTTGCAGCCTTGTGGGCGCGCCCAAATGTAAGATTGCGGAGGCGTCCACGAGCTGACACATCGACATGGCCACATTCTAGATCTGTCCACGCGCCTGCACGCCGATTATGAGGACGTGTTGACGCAAAAATCCGCAAAAAGGGGAGGGGAAGCGTGCCGTTCAGGGTTGGCAGGTGGGTCTAAAGTCGCGTTTCTGCCCATCAGCCCACATGAGGGGCCGCCTCGCAACGCAAATTCACGCGCTCAATTCGTCGGGGTATCACACACGCGGTGCAGGCAACCTGCGCAGCTGGCGGATCAGCAGAAAGCGGGTTCAGAAGTGGCTTTATACTTCTCACAACACGCATAAAGCGCGAGCGCCATCGTCTGTGCATCAGCATGGCGCGCCATCGCCCAAACGGGACCCGCCTCTGTCCAATCTGGCTCGCCATGACCCGCTTGGCGCCAAATCCAAGCCACCGCATCATGGATGAGATCATCGAGAATAATGTCTTGCTCAACCCGATAGTCGGGATCGCGCTCATGGCGATTGGCGAGGACATTCAGCGCCTCGAGGCAGAAGGTGCGATAGGCCGGGTCGGGGATGGTCTCAAGCCGGACTTCAATCTCCAACGCGAAATCTTTTTCCCAAGCCGTCAAGTCAGACCGCGCGACCGCTGCGTCCAGTCGGTTATTCGCGCCAAACACAATACCGGGGCAAACATGCAGCAAGGACCATAGGCGGGCAAAGAAGTCATTGCCCACGCGGGTCAAAATGCCCAGACGTTCGCGCCATTGTTCCCAGTCATTGCCAATTGCTTGCGCCGAGGGTGTTAAAGCAAACGCGGGGGCAGGGGAGACCACCGCCCGAACGGAAGGTGTTTCCAACAGGATGGACTTCACGCGGTCAAACAAAATGCTCGGGGGTTCTGCCACCAGATTATCCATCCCGCCGGCTTCTTCTTGTCCCAATCGTCCCACGATTTCCGTCAGGCGGATTGTTCTCATGCCACGCACGGCATTGGAGTCAGATTTGCTGAACAGTCCCAGTGCTTGCAAAACTTCTTGAGCAATCACCGCATGCAATTTGGAGTGCAGACCATCCTCGATCATGGTCACAAGCTCGCCCTCCGAGACAGGGCGGGTAATGACACGCCCTTCGCCAAGACCAAGGCGGCGCAATCGAACCACAATGTCTTTGGCTGAATCCTGTAGTCGGGGGTCGGTGCGGTTCAAAGATGCAGCACCCCGCCGGGCTGTTGCCCAATCGCCCGCCCGTCCGGCCGCTTCGTAAATCCGCTCGACTTCTGCTTGATCGCCCGATGCGATGGCCTGATCCAAGCTGGGCCCAAAGCCTTGGTCGATGGACTGGGGCAGGCTTGGTTTCAATTCTGTCTTGGTTTCATGCCGCAAGAGAGAGCCAATTGACCGAGACTTGGCCTGAGCGCGCAACACGTCGTCCATGCGCATCAGTTTGGTTCTGGCAAAGTCCACTTGGCCGCGCTGAACCTCGTGCAAAAGCTCGATCAGGCGGTCCACGCCGGTCCCTTGCATGGCGGTTGCATCGACGCAGAGGATAAAGACAGGATTATCCTGCCCCCGCCAATGCCGCGCCACATAGCGAAGATCGCCGCGCAGGCGGCGTGCTCGGGCGGCCGCATCATAGCGAATATGGTGGTCATGGGCCTCTAGAAGCGTTGCCGAGAACACAACTGGCTGCCCTTCGGCCTCATAGATATAGGCATTGGCCAAAGGCCCTAGCCGCTTTTCTGGTCGCCCCGTTAGACCCAAGTCCGCATTGCTGCCAATCTGGGTCCAAACGCTGACCAAATCCCCGGCTGGACGGATGGTGACCTCCGATCCAAGCTCGGCCATCCGGTCACAAATTAGTCCCAAGTCGGAAAGCTTCGCAGCGGTTTCCTCATCCTCGGCGACAATCGCAAAGGCGATTTCCGGCTGATGGGTACGATTGAGGTGATGGCGTCGACCAAGTGGGTCAATGTCTTCAGGGGCCAAAAGGCCTTCTTGCAGCATGGCGCCCAATGCCCAGAGAGACTGTGCCCACAAGAGCGGCAAATTGGCATTGGCGACGCGGTCTTGACTGCCCGGTGCGGCAGCTTCTGCCTCCACCGCATCGGCCTCGACATAATAAAGCTCTGGCAACAGGGGCAGGCCATCGCGGATTTGGAACAAGGGATCCAGCCTGTCTGCCCAAGCACCTGCACCGCGCTTATCCCCTGTCATCTCCGCATCAACCAGGAGATAGGTAAAGAAAAGCGGCCATTCGGATTCGATATTGGCGAATTTTGAGAGCTCACCAGCGTGATAGTGTAAGCGGTGCTCGTCTTCCACCGTCGTTTGATGGCCGTCGCGCAAAAACCGCTTGCAGCCATAGCGCCCAGCCAGCCGATCCAGGATACGACCGCGCGTATGAGCAATCATCACCTTGTCGTCGACCGCAAAAGCGGGCCAGCCAACCACCGCCAGCAAAGCGGCATCAGTTTCTTTAGAGGCGGATTCGCCCGGCAACAGGACCTGCAAGGTCTCGCGCGCCCGGGCAATATCATCAGCTGGTACCCGAATGGGGCCGCGGGCCTGACAGCCAAAGTCCAATCCATCCATGGCCTCCAGCGCTGCTTTGGCAACGCCGACGGAGCTCGCGTTGATTTCGACAACGCCGTCATTGGATTTGCGGCCACGCTCCCAAATCCCATAATCGGCAATCCGGTAAGCGGGGCCAATATAATGTACGAGGTTTTGGACAAAATCGACTTCATCGGCGGTCTTGAGAATCTTGAGCCCGCCAGCCGTCATTTGTGCCAAGAACAACAGGAAGAGGGAGGTCGCATCAATCTGCAAATGCCCCCAATGGGCATCGCCAACAACAGGCTTTCCTGTGGCCGCATCATATTTTGCGTGCAGACCATCAAGTGGGTCTTGCGTATGCTTAAACCGCTCAACCTTATCGGCCTGACCCATCATGGCCGAAAGCAGGCCCCGCATCAGCCGAATGACATTGGCTTCTAAAAAATGCGTCCGCTCAGAACCCGGCTCCAGCCGCTTATAAGCACACGCCAAGCCCCAAACGCCAAGGATGGAATAGACATTGTC
The DNA here is from genome assembly GCF_020253525.1 of Aquidulcibacter sp. Taxonomy (GTDB): domain Bacteria; phylum Pseudomonadota; class Alphaproteobacteria; order Caulobacterales; family Aquidulcibacteraceae; genus Aquidulcibacter. The sequence goes on along the minus strand of NZ_JADCBK010000051.1, from coordinate 15,211 downwards.
GCGCACCCAAGCATGCGCATAATCCCCATGGACGGTTTTGGCGGTGCTGGCAGGCAAAAGGCCTGCTTCGGCGCTCAAGCGCTTCAGAAAGATCGCGTCTATATGGTCATACCAATGACTGAGGCGCGCTTCCATGTCCGGGGCTTGGTCGTTCATGTCGGTTAGCGTCCGTATTCTTTCGCAAGGTCACGCAGCTTTTGCCGGGCTGCAGGGGTGAAGTCGCCAGTCTGGAACCGCCAGTTCCAATTGTCTTCAATGGTGCCTGGTGTATTCATCCGGCCATTGCCATCGAGTCCAAAGACATCCTGTAGCGCAATAATGGCGAGATTGGAGCCAGATTGCATGGCCAATTCAATGAAGCGCCAGTGCAAATCACTGCCGTCACCCCCAAGCAATTCTAATGCGGCAGCGGCTTCACGCGGGGCATCATTGGCGCGCTCTGCGGCTTCGCGACCGTCATTTTTGAACCAGCCAATCACCGTATTATTGTCGTGCGTGCTGGGATAGCAGACGGTTGCGGCGGGATAATGATAGGGGTGGCGCTCGTCGCGTGGCGGGCCATCGCCAAACTCAAACTCTAGGATTTTAAGGCCGGGGAAGGCAAATTTGTCGCGCAAGGCGATGACGTCTTCGGTGATATGGCCCAAATCTTCGGCGATCACTTTCAGATCGGGCAAGGCAGTGGTGATTGCGGTGAACAAAGCGTCACCTGGAACATCAACCCATTGGCCATTGATCGCGGTCGTTTCACCAGCCGGGGTTTCCCAGCACGAGGCAAAGCCACGGAAGTGGTCGATCCGGACCGCATCGGCAAAGTCCAGCAAGCGGCGCATGCGGGCCACCCACCACGAAAAGCCGTCTTCAGCCATTTTGTCCCATTCATAAATGGGATTGCCCCACAGCTGACCCGTAGCGCTGAAATAGTCCGGCGGAACACCCGCCCCAACCCGGGTATTAAAGTCCTTGTCCAATTTGAACAGGTCAGGCCGTGCCCACACATCGGCTGAATCATGGGCAACAAAGATCGCCATATCGCCAATGATCATAATGCCCTTCGACGCTGCATGCTGACGCAAGCGCTGCCAGCGCAGATCAAACAGAAATTGAAGGGCCTCGATCGCGGCAATATCGTCTGCCAAGTCCTTGCGGGCCTCAGCTAAGGCTGCAGGGTCCCTGCGGCGTAGATCGTCGGGCCAATGCATCCAGCCTTGGCGCTGGCGGGAAACCGAAATGGCTTCAAACAAGGCATAATCATCTAGCCATGCCGCACCATGCTTCGCTTTAAACGCAGCAAGGCCGCTCGCCAGGGGATGGTCCTTTTGCGCTGCCAGGCGACTGCCAGCCAAGCGCAGCACGCCAAGACGGGCGGGCACGGTTACCTCATAATCGACCTTCACCTGTGGCAGAGCCTTCAGATGGGCCACTTCGTCTGCGGTCAATAGCTTTGCTTCAATCAAGCCATCGATGTCGATCAAAAGCGGATTGGCGGCAAAGGTTGTGGTCGCCGAATAGGGGCTGGCATTATTGCCGGTCGCATTAATGGGCAGGATTTGCCATAGTTTTTGACCAGACTCGGCCAAAGCATCGATGAAGGCCATGGCCTCATCGCCAATTTCCCCAATACCATAGGGGCCAGGCAAGCTGGTGGGGTGGAGCAAAATGCCACTGATGCGATCAAAAGCCATGTCCGGTCTTTCCAATTGTTCTTGAGGTGTCACGCGAAAACACGATCAGGGTTCGTGCAGGAAGGTGAATGGTCTGCCCGCCCGCGGCCACTTGATCTTGGGTGGGGCGAATGGGGTCGGCGGTGGTCAGCGCCATGCGCCAGATGCCGGTCCCGGTGGGGGGCAAGATGAAGGCTGCATCGGCCAGACTGGCATTGAACAGGATCAACCAGCCGCGCGGCTCATAGATAGCCGCAAAACACTGGGTCTTCTCATCCATCCAATCGCTGTGGGTCATCAGATTGCCCCACACACTCCACCACGCAATGGTCGGCTCGCGCTCGCCCGGGCCATTGGGATGGCCGTCTGGAAAGCCTGAAAACATCTCTTTGCGCAAAGCGATGAGTTGTTTGGTAAAGCTTAAGCGTTGCCCGCCAAGGCGAGAGCTGGGCAATCGCCAATCAAGCCAACTGATTTCATTGTCTTGCGAGTAGGCATTATTGTTGCCCCCTTGCGTGCGACCCATTTCATCGCCGGCCAACAGCATGGGCGTGCCAAAGCTTAGAAAGACGCTGGCCAACATATTGCGGGCTTGCCGCTCGCGCAGCTCTTCAATTTCGCGATTGGCGGTTTCGCCCTCAACCCCATAATTGGCCGAGAAATCATGATCGCCCCCATCGCGATTATTCTCGCCATTGGCATGGTTGTGCTTTTGGGAATAACGCGTGAGGTCCAACAGCGGGAAGCCATCATGGCAAGCGATGAAGTTAATGCTGGCCTCAACCGGCTTGCCCTTATGGCGAAACAAGTCCGGTGTGCCCGCTAAGGCCTTGGCAAAGTCGCGCGCTTTATCTGTGTCGCCGCGCCAGAATTGCCGGATTGAATCACGTGCTTTGCCGTTCCAATCGGCCCAGTCCGATGGGAAATCGCCAACATAATAGCCCCCGGCCGCATCCCATGCTTCGGCGATAAGTTTAACGTCCTTTAGCCGCGGGTCGCGCCGGACTGCAGCAAAGAAGGGGGCCTCACGGCTAAAGTGGCCGGCCTCATCCATGCCGAGCGAGGGGGCAATGTCAAAGCGGAAGCCATCGAGGCCATAGCATTGTGTCCAATGGGCCAAGGAGTCCACGATCAGGTTTTGCACGTGGGGATGGGCGGCGTTCAGCGTTGCGCCACAGCCGCTAATGTCGGCATAGCGACTTGGGTCTTGCGGGTTCAGCCGGTAGTAAGAGGCGTTGTCGATCCCGCGATAGGACAGGGTTGGTCCATGCCGATTGCCCTCACAACTGTGGTTATAGACCACATCCATCCAGACATCGAGATTGCGGGCATGGGCGTTTTGGACAAAAGCCCGCATCTCTGCGATGGGCTCACCCATGGCATAGTCGCCATGCGGGACGAAATAATTGAGCGTGTTATAGCCCCAATAATTCTTCAGGCCCTGATCGACGAGAAATTTGTCGTGAATGAATTGGTGAATGGGCAAAAGCTCGATCGTTGTAATGCCCAGCGCGCATAGATAATCGAGGGCTGCTTGGCTGCCGAGACCTGCAAATGTGCCACGCTCTTTCTCAGACAAACCCGGCAGCTGCATGGTAAAGCCCTTGGCATGCAGCTCATAAATTAGGGTTTCGCGCCACGGTTTGCCTTGATGGCGGGGCAGGGGGGCAAGTGCGGCGGGATCGACGACCACCCCTTTAAGGCATGTCGCGCTATTGTCGCGAGGATCGGCCATCCCATCGGGGTCATGGCTTTCGTAGAAATAGCCAAAATGCTCTGGCCCCCAATGAAAGGTGCCAGCCACAGCCTTTGCATAGGGGTCCAGCAAGACTTTATGCGGGTTGAAGAGGTGCCCTTGATCTGGCCGATAGGGCCCATGGACGCGGTAACCATAGACGGTTCCAGCCCCCAGCTTGGGGGCAAAGCCATGCCAGATGTCGCCCTTGCGGGCTGGCAGATCGGCGCGCGCAATTTCTTGACGTCCATCGCTGGAAAACAAAACGAGCTCAACCCGGACGCCATGGGCACTGAACAGCGCAAAATTGACGCCACCCTCACCGAGCGTCGCCCCCAATTGATTTGGGTTGCCTGGTTCCAGTCGCAGCAGCATTCAGATCCTGTTTCCTATGCCGGAACGAGATAAAGGCCTGCAAGCGGTGGCAGGGTCAGAACAATCGAAGCGGGCTGGCCATTGAAAGGCATGGCCTCTGCCTCCACCCAAATGGGGCCTTCGAAATTAGACCCATCATAGGCCGAAGAATCTGTGTTCAGGATCACCTTCCAAGCCCCACCATGGGGCACGCCCACCCGGTATTCGACGCGGGGCACGGGGGTCATATTGATCAAAGCGAGGACTTTTTCCGAACGGTCGTGGTTCCAGCGCAAGAAGGCAAACACTGACACATCCGCCGCATCGGCCTGAACCCATTCAAAGCCTGAGGGATCGCAATCGCGTTGATGTAGGGCAGGGGTTGTACGATAGAGTTTGTTCAGATCCCGGACCAGAGACTGAACCCCTTTATGGCTGGGTTGATCTAACAAATGCCAATCAAGGCTGCCTTCATGGTTCCATTCGGCGACTTGGCCAAATTCAGCCCCCATGAACAACAATTTCTTGCCGGGATGGGCCCACATCAAAGCGTAATAGGCGCGCAAGTTTGCATAGCGCTGCCAATCATCGCCGGGCATGCGCGAAAAGATCGAGCCCTTGCCATGGACGACTTCATCATGACTGAGCGCGAGCATGAAGTTCTCGGACCAAGCATAGGCTAAGCCAAAGGTGATCTCGCCATGGTGCCAGGCGCGGTGGATGGGGTCGCGGCTCATATATTGGAGCGTGTCATGCATCCAGCCGAGGTTCCATTTGAACCCAAAGCCCAACCCGCCGTCATAAGTAGGTTTACAAACGCCTGCCCAAGCGGTGGATTCTTCGGCCACCATCATGATGCCATCGGCCTCGCCATAGCACATCTCATTCAAGCGGCGCATGAATTGGACAGCTTCAAGATTGATATTGCCGCCATAGATATTGGGGATCCATTCTCCATCTGCGCGAGAATAATCGAGATAGAGCATGGAGCTGACAGCATCGACGCGCAGGCCATCAATTTTGAAGCGGTCGAGCCAGAACAAGGCCGAGGAAACCAGAAAATTGACGACTTCGGGCTTGGTGAAGTCATAAATATTGGTCTTCCAATCGGGGTGGAAGCCAAGGCGCGGGTCGGCATGTTCATAGAGTGCGGTGCCGTCAAACCGGTTCAAGCCATGGCCATCAATCGGGAAGTGGGCGGGCACGAAATCACATAACACGCCGATTTCTGCTTCATGCAGACGGGCCACCAAAGCGCGGAACTCATCAGGTGTGCCATAGCGGCTGGTGGTGGCAAACAGACCAACAGGCTGATAGCCCCAAGAGCCATCAAAGGGATATTCCGTCAACGGCATGAATTGCACATGGGTAAAGCCCATGTCGCGCACATAGGGGATCAGCCAATCGCCCAGCTCGCCATAGGTCAGCGGGCGGTTACCCTCTTCGGGCTTGCGGCGGAAGGAGCCCGCATGGACTTCATAGACTGAAATGGGCGCATCGAGGCCGTGTCGGCTATGGCGCGACTTTAGCCAGGCTTGGTCGCTTTGGATGTGCTTGGGCGGATTCACCAAGCGGCTGGCATTGGCAGGGCGCAACTCTGCGGCTTGGCCAAACGGGTCAGACTTTAAGGGCTGGAGGTCTCCGTTTGCGCCAATAATCTCATATTTATAGATATCGTTCGCCGACAGGCCGGGGATGAAAATCTCCCAAATTCCGGCATCATGCAGCTTGCGCATGATATGGCGACGCCCATCCCAATTGTTGAAGGGGCCGACGACCGAAACCCGCTGCGCAGCTGGGGCCCAAACCGCAAAAGCATAGCCCTCAACCTTGTCCAGTGTGATGGGCCTGGAGCCCAAACATTCCCAAGCCCGCCAGAGTTGGCCTTGGCGGAAGCGAAGGATTTCCTTCGGGTTCAAAATCCCTGCAAACCGATAGGGGTCTTCAAGGCGTACCTCTTCCCCGTCCCAGCTTGCCAGATAATGATAGGTTAAGGGCTGCTTGGGTTTGGCGATGTTGGCGACAAAAAGGCCGTCTGGATGCACTTTTGTCATTGCGAGTGAGAGCTTTTGATCTGGCGCGACCAGCGTCACACTTTCTGCAGCAGGCAGAAAACAGCGGATTGTAACGTCATGGGCTTCCGCATCGCCATGAGGGCCTAAGAAGGCAAATGGGTTTGTATGTGTGCCTGCGACTAAAGCGAGAATTTCGCTTTGGTCTGCCAAAGCAGGCCCTAGCTGGGCCGAGCCATTCAAAGCGGCCTTCGCCGGTTTTGCCCGGGTCGTTTTGGTGGCCATTAGCGCGCATCCTCATAAAAAGTCGTGTCGTCCGGATTTGCCTTCAGCGCGCTCTGCCGGTCTCTGCGGCGCGCATCGGCATAGGCATTTTCGCGCTGCGACTGCAGCATTTCCGAATCTGCTTGTGAGAAATGTCCGCTCTTGGATAGGCGCGCCTCGATCCCAAGCCTTAAAGCTTCGATCGTGGCTGCATAAGCAATATGGTCGGCAAGGCCGACGTCAAACTCGCCCAGCGCAAGCGTGGCTGGCAAGCCTGTATGGCCGATCAGGGCAACCCGCCCGCCCGCGGCGCACACATCTTGCAGGGTTTGCTCAACCTTTGGAATGCGAACGCTCGATTTCAGTGCAATGACTAAGATGCTGTCGCGCCGTCCGCTGATATCGGCGGTGGTTTGGTCGCATACTTCTAAGCCACAGCCCCGCAAGGCATTCACCAGCGTGTCTGCAAACAGAGTTTCTGCGCCCGAATGCAGCACAATGATTCGCCCGCTCCCGGCGCAAATCTCCAAAAGGGTTTCTAACTCATCAAGTGCGAGGGTGGTTCCCTTTTGGCCCAAGGTCTTTGAGACTTGCTCAAACAAGGCTTGGCCAAGCCCGCTATGGCCCTTCACATGCGGGTTCTGGCGGCTCATGGACAAGGTGCGGCGCTCAAGATCTCGCGCAAGGCTCAGCTTAAAGTCCATAAAGCCCATACAGCCTATGGCCTTACAAAAGCGCATGATCGTGGGTTCTGACACATCGGCACGCTCGGCCAGATCGGCAATGGACATTTCAACGACGACAGTCGGGCGGCCCAAAACAAAGCGCGCTACACGCTGTTCAGACGGGCGCAAGTCCGCGAGATGAGAATCGATCTGACTGATGATCATCGTCTTTTTCCCTCCCGCCCTTTGTTTCTTGGCTTGATTTATACGAATAATCTGCGCCCAATGCCACCCTTGAACGCGTGTTGCGCAGGTTTTGTAGTTTTGCTACATCAAATGTGCAATACCAAAACCAATGAACGGCAGGCGAACCCTCCACAGGGCGGAAACTGCAGTCGGGGAGAGAAGTGGGCCTAGTCGGGTATTTATCTTGGCTTTGGACCAACATTTGTCTGATGGGCAGCGGCCCTTCGGTTTCATAAGTGGCTCCTTCGCGACTGAAATTTCCAGCTTCTGCCGAAATAACCGGGGCAGGAAAACGGCATGGCAGGCATCACTTTTGAAACCGTCGCAAAGCGATATGGCGAAACTGATGTCATCAAGAACTTATCGCTCGACATCAAGGATGGCGAGTTCATGGTTCTGGTTGGGCCGTCTGGATGTGGCAAGTCGACCGCCCTGCGGATGATTGCCGGCCTTGAATCGGTCTCCTCTGGCAATTTGAAGATTGCAGATCGGGTTGTGAATGATCTGAAGCCCAAAGACCGCGACGTTGCCATGGTGTTTCAGTCCTATGCGCTTTACCCCCATATGACGGTTCGCCAAAATGTCGCCTTCGGTCTTGAGGTGCGAAAAATGCCGAAAGCCGAGATTGAAAAGCGCGTGCAAGAGGCGTCGGCCATTTTGGGTCTTGACCCCTATTTGGATCGCAAGCCTAAAGCGCTTTCTGGGGGGCAACGACAACGTGTGGCGCTGGGGCGCGCCATTGTCCGCGATCCTGCGGTCTTTTTGTTTGATGAGCCTTTGTCAAACCTCGACGCCAAGCTGCGGACTGGCATGCGGGCTGAGATTTCGCGCTTGCAGAAGCGCTTAGGCACCACCGCCGTTTATGTCACGCACGATCAAACCGAAGCCATGACCATGGGCGACCGGATCGCCGTGCTAGCGCCTTTGGCCGAAGCCGGCGACAGCAATCTGATGCAGGTTGGCACGCCCTTGGAGCTCTATCACCGTCCGAGCAGCGTCTTTGTCGCCCGCTTTATCGGCGCGCCCAGCATGTCAATTTTGACCACACAGCTGGCCGGACGGGCGATTTCGCATGCGGCCTCGCCTGGTTTTGCGATGCCGGATCGGTGGGAGCCTTCGGCCCAAACAGCTGACAGCGTCCTGATCGGTTTCCGCCCAGAGGATGTTCGCGTGAAGGGGCAGGGCAGTTTTGACGCGGCCGCCCAATTCAAAGGACGGGTCGAAATGGTGGAGACCTTAGGCCACGAGGTTCTGACCCATCTCGATGTCGATGGCACCACTTTGATCGCCAAGAGCCATGGTGAGGCCCCCACGCCCAAATTGGGGGAATGGGTCGAAGTGGAAGCCGATCTCAGCAAGGCGCATTTCTTCGATAGCAAGACCAATCTGCGCTTAGCCGAGAAGGTTTAACCCATGGCTTGGCGCACAAGTCACGGGGGATCACCCACCAAACGATCATTCCTAGCAGCAGGGCTCGGGTTGTCCGGCACCGCGCTATTGGCCGCTTGTGGCAAATCTGCGGGTCCTAAACGCGATGCTCTGGTGGTTTGGCATTCTTATCGCGGTCGCGAGAAGGCCGCCCTGGAAGAAGTTGCGGCCCTTTATTCTGCCCAAGTCGCTGGTAAAGCCCGCCCTGTCCGCTGCGTCGGGGTGCCTAATGACGCCTTTGCCGACAAGATTTCAGCGGCGGTGCCCCGCAATAAGGGCCCTGACCTTTTCATCTTCTCCCATGATCGTATGGGCGGCTGGGTTGAAAGCGGCAATACGGTCGCGGCCATCGATTTCTTCTTAAGCGAGGAAGATCGCCAAGGCTTTTTGCCGGGCATGCTGGACGCCACGACCTATAAGGGCGTGACCTATGCCTTGCCGTTGAACTTCAAATCTGCCGCCTTAATCTACAACAAAAGATTAGTCCCTAATCCGCCGCGCACCACCAAAGAACTCGTTGAGATCGCGACAAAGCTCACAGATAAAGCGCGTGGTCGGTTTGGCTTTGCTTATGCCTATGACGATTATTTCTTCCATGCGGGCATTGCCAATGGCTTTGGTGGGGGTGCCTTTAATGCGGCGGGGGATTTGATCCTGAATGATCCTGCCAATGTCGCAGCCTCTGATCTGGTGCGCAAATGGCGGTCAGAGCTTAACCTTTTGCCAGATGATCCCGCCAACTCACTGGTGACGGCGCTATTTAACGAAGAGCGCGCCGCCATGGTTATGAGTGGACCGTGGTTTTTGGGCGAAGCGGCCAAGACTATTGATCTGGGCATTGCGGTTTTGCCGATGATTTCAGAAGCCAATAATCAACCCATGCGGCCCTGGATGACGATTGAGGCCATCTATCTGGCCGCAGGTACAGCCGACGAGCACGAAGCTTGGCAATTTGCGAAATTTTTGGCCGGGCCGCAGGGCTCGACCATTATGGCACAAAAGGGCGGGCAATTGTCCGCATCAGAGGCGGCCTATCGCGTACCCGCCATCGCGAATGATCCCATCATTTCCGCATTCAAAGCCCAAGGCGCTTTGGCCGTGCCTATGCCCAATTTGCCAGAGATGACATTGGTTTGGTCGCCGGCGGATAAAGCTATGAAGCGCTTCACCAAAATGGAAACGACATCGCAATCGGCTTGGAATGATTGCCAAGCCGAAGTGCAAGCAGCCATTGACGCCTTGCGGGCTTCCCAAGCTGGGGGACGGGCATGAAACGTAATTTAAGCGCGATCTTCTTCGCCCTCTTGATTGTCATTTCCGGGGCTTTGTTCTTCCTGCAGCAAGCCGCTCAACATCGCGATGAAGCGGCCTCAGGCGCGGTTGCCTTGGTGACGGCGTCTGATTTGGCAAAACTGGGTTCGGCGGGCCTAGAGGCGGGGCTTAGCGACCAAACAATTGGCACCTTGATGGCCGATGTGCTCAAGCGCTCAGGCCGGGAAGGCGATCGCTATCGTCTGGTTATGCGAGACGGCAAGCAATTGGCCGTCAGTAATTGGCCCGGTGAAGCTGCACCCCGTCCGCTAAACCTGAACGAAAAGCCCCTCTATGATTTGATCCTTGGCCTACCGATAGAAGGCGCAAAGCTTAAGCCAGAGGCCTTGGGGGCCCATGCAGCCGCACCTTTGGTCGTGGCTGGCCAGCGCGTCGGTATGGTCGAGATTGTCCAAACGTCGAAAACATCAGGTCCAGCGCTCATTTCCCCGCTACAATGGGGGGCAATTGGCCTTGGCATTCTGGTGATTGCTGGTCTCGCCCTCGTTCAGCCAAAGCTCGGTGCGTGGGCGGGTTTGGCTTTGCCGCTGGGCGTTGCCTTTGTGCTGGGGCAGTTCACAGGAACCAATCTGGCCACGACCTCGCAAGTACTTCTCGACAATCTTAACACCACAGCCCGCGCTGTAGATGAGGCGATGTGGGCAGTGGCCACCAGCAACGGCCTAACACTTGCCGGTGATGTTGCGCGGTTGGACTCGGCTGTCGTTGCAGGCGCGGTGGACGGGGCGGCGCTTAATACGTCGCTTCTGTTTTTGGGTGGGCTTGGTGCCTTGATTGGCGGCTTCATCAGTTTCGGGGCCGCATCTTCAACGTGGCGGGCGCTCAAAGAAAACCCCACCGCCTATGCCTATGTTGCGCCCGCCTTGATTGGCATGTTGGCACTGGCCTTCTTCCCCTTCTTCTATGGCTTTATCCTGTCGTTTACCGACACGACTTTGCTGAACCAAGGCGCAAGCTGGAGTGATCGCTGGGTTGGGTTTGCCAATTATGCCAGCATTTTGGGTGACTTTAATTTCGGCGGCAATGGAGCAGCCTTTAACTATCAGAACTTCTATTGGACCTTGGGTGTCACCATTGTTTGGACGGCCTCCAATGTCGTTTTGGGGGTGGCGATTGGCCTCGGGATGGCGCTCCTGCTCAATATCAAAGGCCTGCGCGGGGTTGCGATCTATCGCACACTTCTGATCCTGCCGTGGGCTATTCCCAATTACATCACGGCTTTGACGTGGAAGGGCATGTTCCACCCACAATTTGGCGCGATCAACCAAGCCATCCAAGCCTTTGGGGGCCAACCCGTTCAATGGTTTGATAGCGTGGGGCCCAGCTTTATCACCGGCCTTGCCACCAATGCGTGGCTGTCCTTTCCCTTCATGATGGTGGTCGCACTTGGCGCGCTTCAGGCGGTGGATGAAGATATGTATGAAGCCGCCCGCATTGATGGGGCCTCACCCTGGCAACAATTCTGGCTGATTACCTTGCCCAGCCTGCGACCCGCCCTTCTGCCTGCCATCATCGTTTCGGTCGTGTGGACGTTTAACATGTTCAATGTGATCTATCTGGTCAGCGCCGGGCAGCCTTCTGGGGCCAACGAAATCCTTGTGACACGGGCTTACCGCATCGCGTTTGAGGAATATCGATACGGCTATGCGGCCGCCTATTCGGTGGTGATTTTCTTGATCCTGTTGATCTATGGCGTGTTCCAGATCCGCGCGACTTCTGCCACGGAGGCCAATAACAAATGACGTCATCCGATCAAAAGCGCGCGCCGCTGTGGCTGCACCCCATTCTCATCCTCATCACTTTGTTTGCGCTTTACCCGATCTTCTGGGTGTTTGCTTTGGCGTTCTCGGGCACCCAGAATATCGGCCTTGCAGACTTGCCGGCCAATCCAGGCTTTTGGGATCGGATGCGGGCGGCAACCCCTGTTCCCGCGCAATGGTCGATGGAAAACTTTGTCGGCGTGCTGCGGGATCAGCCCTTCCTCAAATGGATGCTGAACAGCTTATTGGTGGCCGCCCTGACCACCGTCTTTGGGGTCGCCTTGGCGTGCTCTGCTGGATACGCCTTCTCGCGCTTCCGCTTTAAGGGCCGCGAATTTGGCATGACCTTATTTCTGGTCACGCAAATGTTTCCGGGCACTTTGATGCTGATCCCGCTTTATGTGATCATTGTGGATTGGCTTGATCTCGATAACTCGGTTTGGGCGCTCGTGATTGTTTATTCGGTCACCGCCATTCCCTTCTGCGTCTGGATGCTGAAGGGCTATTTCGACTCCATCCCGATTGAGATTGAAGAAAGCGCAATTATGGACGGCTGTTCGCCTTCGCGCATTTTCTTCCAAATCGTTTTGCCCTTGGCCCGCCCGGCTGTCGCCGTAACGGCCCTCTTCAGCTTTATGACGGCGTGGAATGAGTTTATTCTGGCCGCCACATTCATGGATGAAGAGGCGCTTTATACTGCCCCCGTCGGATTGCGCTTCTTTGTGAGTGAATATTCTTCGCAATGGGGCTATTTCGCTGCGGGCTCTATTCTGGTGTCCCTGCCAGTGGTTCTGCTGTTCTTGATGTTGCAGCGTTTCCTCGTATCGGGCCTAACAGCCGGTGGCGTGAAGGGCTGATCGGATGGCGTTTCGGGCTTGGATAGGCGGGGCGCTGCGCTTTTCTATTATTGCGATGGCAGGCGTGGGATTTGTCTCGGCTGGCGCTGTTGCGGCAAAGCCCGCTGAAGCCCCGACTGTCATTTCTGCCCCCATGGGCCAGACCGAAGCCCGCTTGCCATGCAATCGGGGGGGTAGCCCCTTTTGCGAGTTGCGCCTCTATCAAGTCATGGTCGGCACCTTTGTCGATGGCTCGCCAGAGCATAATCCAATTGGCGGCTATGGCCCGGGTCCCCATACCGGGGACATTAAAGGCGTGATCCAAGCGCTCGATGGCATCAAGGCCATGGGCTTCAATGCCGTTTGGCTGACACCGATTTTTGACAGTGCAGCGGGCAGCCCACAACACCGCCATTCTGGCGAGAAAGTGGTCAATCCCCGCCTTGATGGCACGGGCTATTATCCACGTGACTATTTCAAAGTCGATCCGCAGTTTGGAACGGCCCAAGATGTGCGCGATCTGATCACTGCCGCCCGTCAGCGAGACTTGAAGATCATTTTCGATGGTGTTTTTGGCCACCATAAGGGCAATGTGACGCCCTCGCCATCGGGTCTTGTGCCTGCTGCCTCAAACCGCCCCGCTGACTATTTCAACAATCCTTCGACCTATCCCGGCGAAGTGGTGGACTTTGATAATCCCAAGTCTCTGGCTTTTTATGATGAAGTCGCGCGCTATTGGATTGATGTGTATGGGATAGATGGCTGGCGTCTTGATCAAGCCTATCAAGTGCCCAATCGCCCCATGGCGCGGCTGGTAAAATCCATCTCTGCAGCGTCGAAGGATCAAGGCAGGCTGGGCTATGTGGTGGGGGAGATTTGGGGCACGGCCGAACGAATTCGCGCCTCCCTCGGCACGACGGAAGAGCCTGCCTTGCCCAGCGCGTTTGATTTTCCCACACGCTATGCTTTGGTCCAAATCCTCGCGACGGGGGAGGATGGTACCAAGGGCAAGCCCGCAGCGACCTTACAAGAAGCTTGGGCCATGGGGGCCCATGCGACCTATCCAGATCACGCCATTATGAATCTGATGCTGGGCAATCATGATTTGGTGCGCTTTGGCGATCTGATCCAGCGGGCCGGGAAGGGGGAGCCTAGGTCAGAAGTCTATTGGGCCCGCCACCGCTTGGCCTTCACCTTTATGGCGGCATGGTCTGGCCCAATCACAACTTATTATGGCGAAGAAGTGGGTGCCGAAGTTGCGGGCTTCTCGATGAAAATCCGCCAGAATTGCGGCGAGCTTCAGAAATGCGATGACCACATTGCTCGAAATATGGTCAAACTGCCCGGTATCAATGCCAAAGACAGGGAAGTTCTGCCTAAAGCGCTTGCACTGCGCGCCTACCTGACCGAGTTAATGGCCTTACGTAAGGTCAGCCCCGCTCTTTATGCCGGTGCGCGGACCCATCTCTATTCGGATCGACAGCTCTATGTGGATCTTAAGACGCTGGGCGCGGAGAAATTTGTGTTTGTGATGAATGTTTCTGATCTGCCTCGGACGATCAGCTTGACCCCAAGCGCGTTGTCGGAAGTGGAATTGGCTGGCGCTGAACGCATGATTGGTGACATTCAGGTGCAGACAAGCTCATCGGGGCTCAAAATCGACCTGCCACCTTTGAGTACGGGCATTGTGCGAATCCAAACATCTGGGGCTGCTGCACGTCCTTGAGATAAAAACACTGATTTGGCGCTGTATCTTGTGACAAATCCCTTTAACCCTGATGTTCCAATGGAGCGCACTGATGGCTGAATTCGTCCCCGTCCCCAGTTTTGATTTGGTTGTTTTCGGTGCATCTGGGGATTTGGCGCTGCGGAAGCTGTTCCCGTCTCTGTTCCACCGCTTCAAGGACGGCCAGATTCCAACCGATAGCCGTATTGTTGGCGTCGCCCGCCAAGCTATGACCAAAGAAGCCTTTCGCAAATCCGTAAGCGAAGGTTTTGCCAATTTGGCCAAGGGCGACCCGTCGTCTGCTGAGTTTCAGGCCTTCTTGGCCTTGATTGATTATGTAGCGCTTGACGCCACGAAGGCCGATGGTCCGTGGGACCATCTTGTGCAATCGTTAGCAGGCGGTGAGGACAAGGTTCGCGTCTTCTATCTGTCCACGCCGCCATCGGTCTTCGGCGGCATTTGCGCCCAATTGCGCGATGCGGGCCTTGTATCGCCTGCTTCGCGTGTGGTGTTGGAAAAACCCTTAGGCCGGGACTTAATGTCGGCCAAAGCGATCAATGATGCCGTGGCAGAGGTCTTCTCTGAAGATCGCGTCTACCGCATTGATCATTATCTCGGGAAAGAGACGGTCCAGAACCTTTTGGTCTTGCGCTTTGCCAATGCGTTGTTTGAGCCAGTTTGGTCGCGGGCGGCGATTGATCATGTGCAAATCACGGTGGCTGAGACGATCGGTGTTGGCAGCCGTGGCGATTATTATGACAAGTCTGGTGCCATGCGCGACATGGTGCAGAACCACTTGCTCCAGCTCTTATGCTTGGTTGCGATGGAGCCGCCCAATTCAGTGGATGCCGATGCCATTCGTACTGAGAAGATCAAAGTGCTGCAGGCGCTGGTGCCCATTGGTCCGGCCGATATCGCCAGCCACAGCGTGCGCGGCCAGTATCGCGCCGGCCTTGTCGAGAATGAGGCTGTGAAGGGCTATTTGGAAGATTTGGGTCCTGACCGGACCAGTTCGACCGAGACCTATGTTGCTTTGAAGGCCGAGATTGCCAATTGGCGCTGGTCTGGCGTGCCATTTTACCTGCGCACGGGCAAGCGTTTACCCTCACGCCGGTCAGAAATTGTCGTGACCTTCCGCCCACCTCCCCATAGCCTGTTTGGGGGCAGCGGGGAGCCCAACCAACTTGTT